>NZ_KB911274.1:0-306629 GCF_000383455.1 Methylobacterium sp. 285MFTsu5.1
ATTGATCTGGCCGATCACGTGTATTCTCAGACGGAGCCTCACATCGACCAAGTGCCAGACGCTTCACAGCGCCAGAACACCCGTCGGTGAGCTCAGAAAGAAGAACAACAGATCGGCACAAGTCTACTCACGCTAGATCTCTCGACCTAGCCGCAAGGACAAACGCCGCCCGCGTCTCCCTTCCTCAATCCAACTTGTCAAAGAGCGCCTCAGTCGCCCGAGGCTCATCAGAGGCAAACAGAAGACCGCCCGGCAATCCCGCCGGCCAGCCCGCCCGCTTGTCAGAAGATGGCTCAGCGCCCGGTCCACTTCCGCGGCCGGCGCCGATGAGCCGGGGTATAGAGCCCTCGAATTTGCCCGTCAACAGCCCTGTTCCATCTCCGGGCTGTTTTTTCGCACGGCCCGGGCGATCGCTGCCGCGGCGCCTCCCTGCCCTCTCAGGAGGCCAGAGAGGTCCGGGATCCGGTCAGTACCCCTTCTTCACCTGCGCGAGCGCCGCGCTGAGCCCCTGGGCTACCCGCGCCCGCTCGTCCGGCCCGGCGTCGCGCGCGACCAGCGCCTGCTGCCGGCGCGAGACCAGGGTCAGGCGCTGGAGGCCGTACTCGTCGTCCTCGACCGTCTCGAGCTTGGTCCAGAGCGGATTGAACCGCCACTCCCGCCGCTCACCGCGGTGGCTGACCCGGGCGAGCAGGATCTCGATCTGCGAGATCATCACCTCCTCGAAGGAGCGTCCGCGCCGGAAGCTCACCTTCAGCGCCGCGTAGATCGCCAGCATGTCGAGGCCGAAGAAGCCGGCCACGGGCCAGAAGCCCATGCGCCACGCCCAGACCGACACGGCGACCGAGACCGCGCAGCAGCCGGTCATGACCACCCGGAAGCCGCGCCGGCTCAACGACTGGTGCGGCCGGATCGTCGCGGTGAAGACGGGCCGGTCGATCGTGTCCGGATCGAGCCCGTACGGGTGGACGGAAGGATTGCCGCTCGCCATGCGATCCATATAACGCGCCGATGCCCGCCAGAAAGACTCCCCCGCCCGTGACGGATCGCGCCGGTCGCGCCGCCGCGGGACCGGCCGAGACGGTATCCGGGACAGCCCCGACGCGGCGGGGCAAGGGCAGGTCCGGGAGCAAGGCCGAGGGAGCGTCTAAGAAGGCGTCCGGGCGGGCGTCCAAAGGAGCATCAGAGAGCGCCGTCTCCGCGCGGCTCGGGGGTCCGATCGAGCCGGCCGTCACCGCGCAGGTGGATACGGCTCCCGAGGCCGTTGACGCGGCGGCCCTCGCCGAGATCTTCCGCCGCTTCCATGCGGCGGAGCCGGAGCCCAAGGGCGAGCTCCACTACGTCAATCCGTTCACGCTCCTCGTCGCCGTGGTGCTGTCGGCCCAGGCGACCGACCGCGGCGTCAACCTCGCCACCGGCCCGCTCTTCGCGGTCGCCGACACGCCCGAGAAGATGCTGGCGCTCGGCGAGGACCGGGTCCGCGACTTCGTGCGCACGATCGGGCTGTTCAACACCAAGGCGAAGAACGTCGTCGCCCTCTCGCGCATCCTCGTGGAAACGCACGGCGGCGCGGTCCCGGCGAGCCTGGAGGCCCTGCAGGTCCTGCCCGGGGTCGGTGCCAAGACCGCGAGCGTGGTGCTCAACATCGCCTTCGGGGTTCCGCGGATCGCCGTCGACACCCACATCTTCAGGGTCTCGAACCGGATCCCGCTCTTCGTCGGCGCGACGACCGACAAGGTCCAGGCCGGGCTCGAGGCGATCGTGCCGGATGCCTACCGACTCCACGCTCATCACTGGCTGATTCTCCACGGACGCTACACCTGCAAGGCGCGCAAGCCCGAATGCCCACGCTGCCTCATCGCCGACCTCTGCCGCTACCCGTCCAAGACGATCGATTGACGACCGCACGACGACGGCGAGACGCGCGCGCGACGGGTCGCGGAGGTCGTCCCGGGCACGTCCCGACCGGCCTCCGCAATCCCGCCCTGCGGGCTAACGCGTTGTGCTGGAAGCCCGCTTCCGCTAGTTTGGCGGCCGGTCGCCGGGGCCCTCGGGCAGAGGCCGTCCGGCGGCCCGACCTCGCGTCCGGTCGCCGCGCCGCGGATTCCTCCCCATCGTCGCGCATCAGGAGCCTCGGCCCATGGACTTCCTCAAACCACGGTACACGCCTATGAATCGCCGCCGTCGCATCTACGAGGGCAAGGCGAAGGTCCTCTACGAGGGGCCGGAGCCCGGCACGCTCATCCAGCACTTCAAGGATGACGCGACGGCCTTCAACGCGAAGAAGCACGAGGTCATCGACGGCAAGGGTGTGCTGAACAACCGGATCTCGGAGTTCGTCTTCCAGCACCTCAACGACATCGGCGTGCCGACGCACTTCATCCGCCGGTTGAACATGCGCGAGCAGCTGATCCGCGAAGTCGAGATCATCCCCCTCGAGGTCGTGGTGCGCAACGTCGCGGCCGGGTCGCTGGCGACGCGCCTCGGCCTGGAGGAAGGCACGCAGCTGCCGCGCTCGATCATCGAGTTCTACTACAAGAACGACGCGCTGAACGATCCGATGGTCTCCGAGGAGCACATCACCGCCTTCGGCTGGGCGACGCCCCAGGAGATCGACGACATCATGGCGCTGGCGATCCGCGTCAACGATTTCCTGTCGGGTCTCTTCCTCGGCGTCGGCATCCGGCTGGTCGACTTCAAGATGGAGACCGGCCGTCTCTGGGAGGGCGACATGATGCGGATCGTGGTCGCCGACGAGATCTCCCCGGATTCCTGCCGGCTGTGGGACATCAAGTCCTCCGACAAGCTCGACAAGGACCGGTTCCGCAAGGATCTCGGCGGCCTGATCGAGGCCTATACCGAGGTCGCCAAGCGGCTCGGCATCATGTCGGAGAACGAGAAGGTCCAGGGCGGCGGCCCGCGTCTCGTGCAGTAGGCCCGGTCAGGCGCCCGGCCGGCGCAGGGGCGCCGGTCCGGCCTCGGGAAACCCCGCGCGCAGCCGCGCGTGGGTCGAGAGTTCCGGGTCGAAGCCCGGGTGATAATGGGGGTCCTGCACCAGCAGCGACCCCCATCGCGTTCTCAGCGCCGCGATCTCGCGCACGTGGCGGGCCCGGGCCTCTCGGGTCCAGCGGCGGCTCGCCGCCTCGCGGTGATGGAGGACCGCCCCGGGGACCAGGAGCGTGCGGTAGCCGGCCGCGTTCAGGCGCAGGCAGAGATCGACGTCGTTGAAGTCGACCGCGAAGACCGCCTCGTCGAAGCCGCCGACCGCGCGGAACTTCGCCGCCTCGACGGCCAGGCACGCGGCGGTCACCGCCGACACCGTGTGGGTGACGCGCAGGGCCCCGAGGTAGCCGGGGGCATCGCCGGGAAAGTGCCGGTGCCCGTGGGTGACGAGGCCGCCGGTGCCGAGCACGATGCCGCCGTGTTGGATCCGGCCCTCGCCGTCGAGGAGCTTGGCACCGACCGCCCCCACGTCGGGACGGAGGGCCTCCCGGGCCATGCGGGACAGCCAGTCGGGCCGGAAGGCCTCGACGTCATTGTTGACGAAGACCAGCAGCCTGCCGCGGGCGCGGGCCGCGGCGGCGTTGTTCATCGCGGCGAAGTTGAACGGCCCGGGCCAGGGCACGACGTGCCCCCTCCCCTCCCCCTCCAGCGCCCGCAGGTAGGCCAGCGTCTCGGGCTCGCGACTGTCGTTGTCGCAGACGATGATCTCGGTCGACGGCCAGTCGGTGCAGCCTCGGAGGCTCTCGAGGCAGGGGCGCAGGAGATCCAGGCGATCGCGGGTCGGCACGATGAGGCTCGCCAAGGGCCGCTCGTCCGGCAGGGGATGCTCGACCTGCACGAGACCGTCGAGCCCGACGGCCACGCCAACGCCCTCCCGCCCTGTCCGGTCGAGGTGATCGCGCACCAGCGCGTGGTGGGGGACGCGCCCGGTTTCGCCGCCCCGCGTCGCGGTCGAGGCGCCGCGCCGGACCGACAGGATCTCCGGCAGGTGGCCGATGGCGCCGGGACCGAAGCGCTCCGCGATGCGGAATGCGGCCTCGGCGGGACTGCCGGGATCGTCGCCGGGCTCGAGGGCGCCGCGTCGGCAGGCCAGCACGGGTCCGAGATAATCGAGGGCCGCGAGCCGGTCGGCGTCGAAGACCGGCGGCAGAAGCGGCAGCACCGCGCCGCCGGGTCTCTCCTGCACCAAGGCGTCGCCGTACAGCGCCTGCAGGTCGGGCTCGCGCGCGAACGCGGCGGCGATCCGGCCGGGCGCACCGGCGACGAGGACCCCGTCGCCGATCAGGCGGATCGCGTCTCTTGGACCGGCCGGCGCGGAGGGGAAGCGGTCGAGGATCCCGGGCGGCAGGGCGAGCCGATGGTCGATCCCGATCAGGGCGGCGAGCGCCTGCCGGGCGCGCAGGCGCTTACCCGTCACGCGCGCGCGCAGGATCGCGGCCGCCGCCCGGGGATGCGCGAGGAGCTGGCGCGTCGCGCCCACCAGCGCGCGCCAGGAGCGGCGCGACGGTCCGAGATAGGTCGCGGCATCGTGGCCCGACGCGCCGTCCGATGCACCGTCCGACCGCGACGTCATTCCAGGTCCTCGCCGAACGTCGTGACCGACAGGGCGGGGTGGTAGAACGGATCGTGCCGGATCGCGGCCCGCCAGCGCTCGGAGAAGCGGGCGGCCTCCTGCTCGAAGCGGGCGCGCTTGGCCCCGACGGACGGACCGCGGCTGACGGATTCGAGATGGGCCAGCGTCGCGGCCGGCGTCCAGACCGTCTTCCAGCCGGCGGCGCCGAGGCGGAGGCAGAAATCGACGTCGTTGAAGTCGACCGGGAATGCCTCGGCGTCGAAGCCGCCCACCGCCAGATACTTCTCCCGCGCGACGGCGAGGCAGGCGGCCGTCACCGCCGAGACCTCGTGCGCCACCCGCAGCTGGCCGAGATGGCCGGGCGTGTCACCGGGCCGGCGGCGCAGGATGTGGCCGGCCCGGCCGCCGAGTCCGACGACGACGCCGGCATGCTGCAGCGTGCCGTCGCCGTAGAGAAGCTTCGCCCCGACGGCGCCGACCTCCGGTCGGTACGCCTGCCGGACCATGGCCTCGAGCCAGCTCGGCTCCAGCACGGCGACGTCGTTGTTCAGCAGGACGACGATCGTCCCGGACGCCGCGGCGACGCCGGCGTTGACCATCGCGGCGAAGTTGAAGGGCTGCGGGTCCATGAGGATCCGGACGCGCGGATCGCCGCGCAGGGTCGCGTAGTGGTCGAGCACCGCTGGATCGGTGGAGCCGTTGTCGACGATGATCAGCTCGATCGCCGCGTAGGCTGTCTCGTGGAGCACCCCGCGGCAGACGCGGGTGATCAGGTCGAGGCGGTCGCGCGACGGGATGACGACGCTCACCAGCGGCACCGGATCCGGCAGGGGCCACGCGAGGCGAACGGCACCGTCGTGGATTCCGGCGCGGAACACCGGCTGTCCGGACCGGTGCGCGTCCAGGGCCGCGGCCCGGGCCGACGGGTCGAGACCGTCTCCGGCGCTGCGGGCGAGGATCCGCGGGACATGCGCCACCCGCGCGGCGGTGGTCATCGCCGCGATCGCGATGGCCGGCGCGAGCGCGGCCATCGGGCCGACCGGGCGCGCCATGGCCGCGGCCAGCCACGCCCGCGACAGGAGCAGGGGAAACCCGGGATAGCCGGTCGCCAGGGCGAGGTCCGGGCTCCAGTCCGGCTTCAATTGCGGGCGACCGTCGGGGCCGACCGCGTCGCCGTAGGCGATGTCCGCTCCCGACAGGGCCTGGGCCAGCAGCGCCAGGGCCTCCGGGTCCGGGACGTCACCGGGGCGCAGCAGGCACAGGGCGTCCGCCTCGCCGGAAAGTTCGTCGAAGCCGGAAGCCGCATCCCAGGTTCGATGCGACAGCGGCCCGTCGACCGATGCGGGCGGCGTCCCCGCCCACGCGACCTGGATCGACTCGGGGCGGTGCGTCTGCGCGCTCAGCGCGTCGCGCGTGGCCGACAGCGGCGCCGCGTCCTCGGCTCGCGCGAGAACGACGCAGCGGATCCGCAGGGCGGAGGGCGCGACGCGGGCGGGCCGGGTCCGGGCGGCGGCCCAGGCCGGGAACCGGTCCATCGGGGTCACCGCGCAGGCGCCGCGCAGGATGTCGCGGTAGCGCCGTTCCGAGCCGCGGGCGCGCTCGTAGAGGGCGGAGACGCAGCGCCAGGGCCGGCGCAGGAGGCACTGCACGAGCACCTCGACCTCGCGCCGGGCGCCGACCCGCTCCAGGGCGAAGTCCGCACCGGCAGAGAGACGGATCTCCCGGGTATCGGAGGGGATCAGTCCGAGCCAGTGGGCGAGCCCCTGCGCGGCTCCCGGCAGGAGGAAGTCCTGGACCGTCTCGTCAGGCCCTCGCAGGACGCGGAGGATCGGGCGCCGGGGCGCATTCGTCGGATCGCCGGCATAGCTCAGCACGATCCAGCCGGCGGGATGGTCCGGGAGCACGAGGCGGCGATCGAAGACGGGATCGTCCGTGGATTCCAGCCGGAACCGGGTCTTCCGGCCGAGCCAGAGCCTGTCGCGGTCGGTCCGGGCAATCAGCGGGGTCGGATCGCCGAGGCGCGCCGCGGCGTCACTGGGCAGCGTCGCCTCCGCCGGGTGGCGCCGCGGCGACAGCCGGTTTGCGGCGGCGCGGTTTCGCGGCGGGCTTGCCGCCCGCACCCTTGCCGGTCCCGACACCCACCGCGATGTCGTAATCGGCCGTCATGGCGCCCGGAACCTGCAGCTCGTCGGCCACGACCGTGGCGAAGCCCTGCGCCTCTCCGGGCCCGACGATCACGCTGGCCCGCTCGGTGCGGCTCGAGACGGTCTTGCCGTCGTGGCGGATCTGGAACGTCACCGGCACATCGAACCGGCCCGGCGCGCCCGCCGGCCCGAGCAGGACGTTGATCTCGGCGCCCACCTTGACGGTGATCGAGCCGTCCTGACGCCGCGTGCATTCGCGGGCGAGACGGCCGAGGGAGAACTGGGTGCGCACCGTGTCGCCCGCGAGCGCGCGCGAGGCGGCCCCGCCCTCGGCGACCTCGACCGTCGGGCAATAGGCCGGGTCGAGGGCTTCGGGCTGCGACGGCGGCACCGTCGTGCCGCCGTACTTGAACAGGTTGGAGAAGATGTTGCCCTCCTCGGCCCGGCCCGGGGCCGGGGCGGCGAGCGACGCGGCGAGCACAAAGCCGCCGAGCCGGAGAGCGACGGTCCGGCGCCGGGCCATGTCCGGGGACCGCGTGAGGCTCCTGTTCCGATGTCCGATCATCGCACGGCTCCCGAACCGCACCGTCATTTCAGGCTGTCGAACCCGGCCGCGAAGCCCTTCATCGACAGCGGGATGCCGACGCCTTCCTCGGGCGTCTGGAACACGATGAAGGTGGCCTGCGTGCCGTTCTTGAACTGGCGGATCAGCCCGTCATCCATCACGACCTCGGCCACGCACCCGGTGGTGAGGCAGCGGACGAAGCCGGCGCGGCCGATATCCGTCTGGTCGATCTTCAGGCCGAGTCCGGACGGCAGGAGAACGCCCAGCGGCGCCACCACCCGCAGCAGGTAACCGCGATTGTCGGCGGTCTTGAGGACGATGACCACGAGGGTCAGGTTGGGCCTGTCCTCGGCGGCGAGATACTGGACGAGGGCGCACTGCTCGGCCTTCGCGCCGGCCGGCGTCTCGCAGCGCAGCTGCCAATCGTCGAAGGTCTTGCGCACCATGCCCTGAGCCGCGGCAGGCCCGGCGGGCGCCAGTGCCGCCGCTACGAGGGCGAGGAGAACCGGCAGCGCGGCGCGCCGGTAACGAACGAGCCTCGCGTGAAGCGGCACCACCGATCCCTTCGGAACGCTCCGGCCGAGGACCGGCGGGAGCCGTACAATCGGGCGTGTTCCGACCATGGTCCGCCCCGCGCTGTCAAGCGATGCGGGCGCGGTGTTGCGCGTCGGCGCTACCCGTAACGGTTTCAGCGGCCTAGATTGTGTTCGAACACTCCTCCAGCGCCGGATTTTGACGCCGTGATGCGCCCGCTCACTCTCTCGGCCGCCTGCCTGGTGGCCACCCTCGCGCAGGCGGGAGCCCAGTCCCTGCCGGTCGGAGAGACCACCTACATCGAACGCTCGCTGAACCACTCGGACACGCTGGTGATCGAGCATCCGCCCGTGGCGGCGAACCCGTACGGCCGCCGCAACGGTCAGGCGGCCATCGCCGGCTACTGCAGGGACGGCGGCCTGGTCCGCCGCCGGGACGAGTTCGGCAACCCGGTGATCATCCGCCAGCGGGAGATCTGCGACAGCGTCGCGCCGCGCACCCTCAGCCCCGGGCAGGTCGATCCCCGCCCGAGCTGGCCGGCGGATGCCGTGGCGCGCCAGCGGGTGCTCCGCGTCAAGGGCTGAGGCGGGGCTGATGCGGGTCTGAGGTCGGCTCAGCCGTAGCGATGCAGGCCGGTGCCGTGGCGCTTGAGCCACGCTTCGGCAGCGTCGGTGTTCGGGCAGAGCGCCTGCACCAGCGCCCAGAAGCGCGGGGAGTGGTTCATCTCGCGCAGATGCGCCATCTCGTGGGCGACCAGATAGTCGAGCACCATCGGCGGCGCGAGGATCAGGCGCCACGAGAAGTTCAGCTCGCCGCGGGCCGTGCAGGATCCCCAGCGACTGCGGGTATCGCGCAGCGTGACCCGGACCGGCCGCTGCCCGAGCCGCGCCGCGTAGCGCTCGATCGCTTCGGTCAGGTCGCGCCTGGCCTCGCGGGCCAGGAAGTCGCGGACCCGGCGCGCCACGTGGGCGGCGTCGCACGACACCGACAGCACCGCCTCCCCCTCGACGGACTCGATGCGGACGGGACCGCTCCGGGTGCCGCGCTGGCTGATCCGGTGGGGCTCACCGCGGAGCGGCAGGCTGGCTCCGAGCTCGAAGAGCACGCGGGTCGGCACGCGCGCCAGGCGCGCGGCGATCCACTCCGCGTGGCTCGCCGCGAAGCGCTGCGCCGTGTTGATGGCGGTGCGGCTCGGCAGGGTGATCACGGCCTCGCCGGTGGCGGCCGACACGCGGAGCGTGATGCGGCGCGCGGTCGGCCGCCGACGGAGGGCGATGCGGAGGCTGGCCCCCTCGTGCTGGACCTCAAGATGATCGGGATCGGGGCGACGCAGCAGCGCGAGGGGCATGCGCGACTTCTAGCTGGGCCGGGCCCGGGGCTCCAGATCCCGCGTCTCCGAATCGCCGCGGCGGCCTCAGCTGGCGAGGGCCCGGGTCCAGACGTCGGTCTCGGGGAGGACGAGGAGCGCGGCGGCGGCCAGCGCGATCCCGTACGGGATCCCGGTCTTGGCGTCGTGCAGGTGCAGGGCGAACGGCATGCGCGCGATCCGGCCGGGCAGCGGATGCGTCCGCGCGAACAGGATCGCCAGGGTCAGGGCACCTCCGAACACCGAGGCCACCAAGAGGTAGTCGCCGAGGCCGTCGAAGCCGAGCCACAGGGCGGTGGCGGCCGCGAGCTTCGCGTCGCCGCCGCCGATGACGCCGAAGGCGAACAGCGTGAACGTGACGAGCAGGACGACCGCGCCGGCGGCGCAGTGGAAGCCGATCTCGGTCCAGCTCATCGAGCTCGTCAGGGCCAGCAGCGCGAACCCGGCCACGAGGGCGAGGGAGATCCGGTTCGGGATCAGCATGGTGAGCAGGTCGCTGGCGGCCGCGTAGGCCATCAGGAAGGGAAACAGGATCAGGAGACCGAAACCGGCCGGGCCCAGACCCGCCAGTCCCAGGCTTGCCGTCGCTGAACCGACCATCTCGGCGCCCATCTCGTCGCAGCCTGTCGCGTCACACAATGCGGTCAGCCCCGGCGGAGTGCCGGCCGGTCCGGACCTCGGATGTGCCGGGCGGCGAGCGCCGCCGCGAACAACGGCGATCCCGGCAGGCCGGGAACCCCCGCCTCTCTCCGGATTGCGAGGAGAGGCGGGATGTCTCGAACCTGCCGCAGATCGGACGGGTCTCGATCAGTTCAGGTTGCCGGAGATCTGGCTGAACTTGCTGGTCAGGCTGGTGCCGACCGTCTTCAGGGCAGTGATGATGGCCACGGCGATGAGGGCCGCGATCATGCCGTACTCGATCGCGGTGGCGCCGGACTCGTCCGAAGCAAAACGCGTGAACAGGGTCTTCATAGAGGGTGATCCTTCGATCAACACAGAGCGAGATAAAACTTGCGCGATGCCCGATGAAGAATTTTCAGGTCTCGATCGGCGGCCTGCACAGACTGCCGATTACGCCTTGAAAATCGGTTAAATCGATCCGGCACCGACCTAAAAGGCTGTCTCGCTGCGAGTTTGGTGAAGGTTGGGTTTCACCGATACGGCACAGTGCCGCGACTTGGTCTTGCTTAGCGCTTCCTTCACGGGTTCCGCGCTAGCCTCGGGCCTCGGGTAGGCTCTCTTCGACCACCCGCCGTCTTGAGGAACCCCGATGCGTCGCACCCTGTCGATCGCGGGCCGCGCCGGCCTCGTCGTCCTGCTGACGGGCGCCGCGGCCGCGGCCGGCCAGCCGGATCTCCTGCCCGTCGTGACCGTTCTCGTCGACAACGCCAAGGTGCTCCGCCTGCCGGAGAAGACGTCGACGGTCATCGTCGGGAACCCGATCATCGCCGAGGTGACGCCGCAGAAGAACGGCGTCCTCGTGCTCACCGGCAAGAGCTTCGGCTCCACCAACCTGATCGCCCTCGACAACGGCGGTGCCATGATCGCGGAGACGACCATCCGGGTCGAGGCGTCGCGGGACTCGACGATCACGGTGCAGCGCGGTCTCGATCGGGAATCCCTGTCGTGCACGCCGGGCTGCCAGCCGTCGGTGCAGCTCGGCGACTCGGCCAGCTACTTCGGTGCGACGAGCGGTCAGGCCGATGCCCGTCGCAAGCTCGCGACCGGCGGCGGCGCGGGCACGGTCCCGGCGGCCGATCACTGACCGGGCCGGGGTTCCATCGCGACATCGGCCGCGGCCTGGGGCAGGATCCCCCGGCCCTCGCCGATTCGCCGCGATGCCGCGGGGGCGCTGACGCCAGGGAGACGTCGAGGCCGATGTCCGCCATCACCCGCAATCCGCCGCCGCCCGCCGTCGACCCGGCCGTGCTGGCGGCCTTCCGCGATGTCTCGACGGCCACGATCAGCGACTGCCTGGCGCGGATGCCGGTCCTGGCCGGCCTGCGCCCGTTCCATCGCGGCGGGGCGCTCGTGGGAACGGCCTTCACGGTCCGCGTCCGGAGCGGCGACAACCTGGCCATCCATCAGGCTCTGGAAGAGGTCCGCCCCGGCGACGTGATCGTGGTCGACGGCGCCGGCGACACGAGCCGCGCGCTGGTGGGCGACATCATGAAGGCCATCGCCGAGAGCCGGGGCGTGGCCGGCTTCGTGATCGACGGCGCCGTGCGCGACACGGCGGCGTTCGCGGGCGCGGACTTTCCCTGCTACGCCCGCGACGCGACGCCGCGGGGGCCGTTCAAGACGGGCCCCGGCGCGATCAACGTGCCGGTCTGCGTCGGCGGCTGGACGGTGAGCCCGGGGGACGTGGTGGTCGGCGACGCCGACGGCGTCGTGTCGTTCCCGCCCGGCGACGCGGCCGCCCTGCTCGACGCCGTGCGGGCGCAGGCGGCCCGCGAGGCGGAGGTCCTGGAGCAGATCCGGGCCGGTCGCTACGACGGCCGCTACGCCCGGGTGGCGAAGGCCTGATCCGGCCGGGCGCCCTCGGGCGCCTGCAGGCGCCGCCACAGGGCATCGGCCGCGCCGCCTCGGCCCTCGCGCGTCCGGAACAGCCGGATCTCCACCGGAACGTCCAGCTCCTCCGGGCCTGCCCGCACGAGCTGTCCGCGGGCGATCGCCGCCTCCGCGAGCGTCACCGGGAGCCACGCGACACCGTCGCCCTCCTGGGCCATGGTCATCAGCGTCGCCGCCAAGTGCGACGTGAAGGCCGGCTCGTGGCCGGCCGCCACCCCGCTCGCCGCCAGGATCCGGCCGAGCCCCGAGGCCTCGCCGTAGGCGAGGTAGCGGACCGCCCCGGTCAGGGGCCAGAGCGGCGCCCCTTCGGACGCCGGTGCGCAGAGCGGCACGAGGCTGTCCGCGCCGACGCGGACCGACTCGCAGCGGCCATCGTCCAGGGGCGTGGGGAGGTCCGCGCGGTGGTGGCACAGGAGGAGTTGCACCTCGCCGGCCAGCAGGATCGCCTCGCAGGCCGCCATGCTGTCCGAGATCAGGTTGAGGGCGCCCAGCGTCTCGAAGGGTGCGTGCCGGCGGATCCAGCCGGGAAAGAACGTGAACGACAGCGCGTGCGTGGCCGCGATCGCGAGGCTCGCATCCGCGCGCGCGCCCGCGGCCCGCGCCTCGCGGCACGCCCGGTCCAGGCCCCGCATCAATTCCTCGGCGTGCGGGCGGAAGCCCGTTCCGGCGGCGGTCAGGTGCGCCCCTTGCGCGCTCCGCAGGAACAGCGGCGTCCCGAGCCACGCCTCGAGCGCGCGGATCCGTCGGCTGAAGGCCGGCTGCGTCACGTGCCGGACCTCGGCGGCCCGCGAGAAGGTCCGGTGCTCGGCGAGCGCGAGGAAGTCCCGCACCCAGTCCAGATCCATAGCGCCTCTCCGACAGGACGGGGCCGATGCCGCCCGCGCATCGCGCGCTCCGGAAACGGCATTGGCTGACCGGGGGCCGCCGACGCTATGGCACCGGGACGCACCGGGGAGAGTGAGCCATGCGCATCGTCGACGTCCGCGAGGTCACCAAGCCGATCGCATCGCCGATCCGCAACGCCTACATCGACTTCTCGAAGATGACCACGAGCCTCGTCGCGGTGGTCACCGACGTGGTCCGCGACGGCCGGCGGGTCGTCGGCTACGGCTTCAACTCCAACGGCCGCTACGGTCAGGGCGGCCTGATCCGCGAGCGCTTCCGTGACCGGATCCTGGAGGCCGACCGGGACAGCCTCCTCGTCGATGCGGGCGACAACCTCGACCCGCACCGGGTCTGGGCCGCGATGATGCGCAACGAGAAGCCCGGCGGCCACGGCGAGCGCTCGGTGGCTGTGGGCACCCTCGACATGGCGATCTGGGACGCGGCGGCGAAGATCGCCGGGAAGCCACTGTTCCGGATGCTCGCCGAGCGGAAGGGCGTCGCCGCCGACCCGCGGGTCTTCGTCTACGCGGCCGGCGGCTACTACTATCCCGGCAAGGACGATTCCGCCCTCCGCGCCGAGATGCGCGGCTATCTCGACCGCGGCTACACCGTCGTGAAGATGAAGATCGGCGGCGCACCGCTCGAAGAGGACCGGCGCCGGATCGAGGCCGTGCTCGCCGAGATCGACGGACGGGGCCGTCTCGCGGTGGACGCCAACGGCCGCTTCGATCTCGAGACCGCCATCGCGTACGCCCGGATTCTGCGGCAGTACCCGCTGTTCTGGTACGAGGAGGCGGGCGACCCGCTCGACTACGCGCTCCAGGCGGCGCTCGCGCCCTACTATCCCGGGCCGATGGCCACCGGCGAGAACCTGTTCTCGCACCAGGACGCGCGCAATCTCCTGCGCTACGGCAACATGCGGCCCGACCGCGACTGGCTGCAGTTCGACTGCGCGCTGTCGTACGGGCTCGTGGAGTACCTGCGCACCCTCGACGTGCTGGCCGAGTTCGGCTGGTCGCCCGCCCGCTGCATCCCGCATGGCGGGCACCAGATGTCGCTCAACATCGCGGCCGGCCTCGGCCTCGGCGGCAACGAGAGCTACCCGGACCTGTTCCAGCCCTACGGCGGCTTCCCCGACGGGGTTCGGGTCGAGGACGGCCACATCACCATGCCGGACCTGCCGGGCATCGGCTTCGAGGGCAAGTCGGACCTCATCGCGGAGATGCGCGCCCTCGCGGCGTAGCGCGCCGACCCGGGCGGCCTTGCGGAACGCGCCACCGCGTTGGACGATGGCGCATGGATTCCGGCCCCCTCACCTACGCGATCGGCGACGTCCACGGCTGCGCCGCCCTCCTCGACGCGCTGCTGGAGCGGATCGCCGACCATGCGGGCGACCGTCCCCACCGGCTGGTCTTCCTCGGGGACTACATCGACCGCGGCCCGGACAGCGCCGCGGTGCTCCGCACCGTGAGCCGCCTGAACTGGGCCGAGCCCGAGCGCGTCGTCTGCCTGATGGGCAATCACGAGCGGATGCTGCTCGACGCACTCCAGACGGAGAGCGCGGCCGCGCACTGGATGTTCAACGGCGGCGAGGCGACGCTCGATTCGTTCGGCGCGCGGGATCCTGCCGGCCTGCCCCGGGACACCCTCGACTGGATCGAGGCGCTCCCGACGCTGCACGGTGACGGCGCCCACTGGTACGTGCATGCCGGGCTGCGGCCCGGCACAGACGCCCTCGGCTCGGACGCGCACGATCGCCTCTGGATCCGCGAGCCGTTCCTCGAGGGCGACCACGATTTCGGACGGCACGTGGTCCACGGCCACACGCCGCAGCGGAGCGGGCGCCCGGAAGTGCGCCGGTTCCGCACCAACCTCGACACCGCGGCCGTCTACGGCGGCGCGCTGACCGCCGGGATCTTCTCGGACGCGCAGGGGCCGGCCCTGGAGTTCCTGCAGGTGAGAGCATCATAGGGCGCGACGGCGCCGTCTTTGCGAGCGGAGCGAAGCAACCCAGGGCAGCGCCGCATCGCGCGGCCCGGCGCCGCGTGGACTGCTTCGCTCCGCTCGCGAAGACGCTGGCCCGCGGGCCGCCGGCCGGACCTGTCAGACCCCGCGTCGCGCGGGCACCAGCGCGCAGAGGATCCCGGTGAGCCAGCCGCCCATCAGGGCGAAGCCGCCGGTGGGCGCCGCCATCGGGAAGAGCGCGTGCTGAAGCCATGCGCGCACCGAGAGGTCGCCGCAGAACAGGATCAGGCCGGCGACCAGCAGCCCGGCCGCGACGCGCGCGAGACCGGCCCGGACGAGGCCCGCGGCCCCGAGACCGACCAGCGCCAGGATGGCGGGGGCGTGGAACAGCAGGAACTGCGCCGCCGTCTTCAGCGAGTCCGCCCCGGGGATGTGCGCCGCGGCGGCGCTCAGCGCGACGCCGAGCAGCCCGGCCAGAGCGGCGAGCGCCGCGAGCGCGCGGTCGACACCCGCGAGTCTCACGCGCCGCGCTCCGCCAGGAGCCTAGCGATGGCCGCCCGCAGATCCGGTACGCCGGAATCGTCCCGGCTCGAGGTGAGGATCACCTGCGGGTAGGCGGCCGGCCGCTTGGCGAGCCCCGCCTCGATCCCGGCGATGCGGCTCGCGACCTCGCCCTTCTTGAGGGAATCGCCCTTCGTCAGCACGACCTGATAGCTCACCGCGGCCTTGTCGAGGCCGTCGAGGACGTCGGTGTCGATCGACTTGAAGCCGTGCCGGGCGTCGATCAGCATGAACACCCGGGCGAGGTTGGCGCGGCCCTTGAGGTAGGCGTGAATCAGCCGGGTCCACGCCTCGACCTTGGCCTTCTCGACGGCGGCGTAGCCGTAGCCGGGCATGTCGACCAGCGACAGGCGCTCGCCGATCCGGAAGAAGTTGAGCTGCTGCGTCCGCCCCGGCGTGTGCGAGGTCCGCGCCAGGGTGTTGCGCCCGGTGAGTGCGTTGATCAGGCTCGACTTGCCGACATTCGAGCGCCCCGCGAAGGCGATCTCGACGCCCTCCATGGGCGGCAGCCGGTCGAGGATCTGGGCGGCCGCGTAGAAGTCGGCCGGGCCGGCGAAGAGAAGGCGGCCGGCCTCGAGGAGGTCGGCCGCGTCGTCGTTGGTCTCGCTCACGGCGTCTCGCCCGTCAGCTCTTGGTGGCGGCCGCCTTGGTGCCGCCGCGCTTGAACGTTGTGCGGAGGTTGTCCCACAGCTCCACCTTCACGCCGTTGCGGCGCATGATGACGTATTGCTGGATCACCGACAGGGTGTTGTTCCAGGCCCAGTAAATCACCAGGCCGGCGGGGAACGAGCCCAGCATGAAGGTGAACACGATCGGCATGAATGTGAAGATCTGCGCCTGGACCGGGTCCGGCGGCGCGGGATTCATCTTCATCTGCACGAACATCGTGATGCCCATGATGATCGGCCAGACGCCCAGGTGCACGAAGTCGGGTGCCGGGAACGGCAGCAGGCCGAACAGGTTCACGATGCTCGTCGGATCCGGCGCCGCGAGGTCGCGGATCCAGCCGAAGAACGGCGCGTGGCGCATCTCGATGGTGATGAACAGGACCTTGTAGAGCGCGAAGAAGACCGGAATCTGGATCAGCACCGGCCAGCAGCCGGCGACCGGATTGATCTTCTCCTTCTTGTACAGCTCCATCGTGGCCTGCTGCTGCTTCATGCGGTCGTCCTTGTACCGCTCGCGGATGGCGGCCATCTCCGGCTGCACGGCCTTCATCTTGGCCATGGAGACGTAGGACCGGTTCGCGATCGGCAGGAACAGCAGCTTCAGGCAGAAGGTCACCACCAGGATCGAGACGCCGAAATTGCCGAACAGGTGGTAGAAGAAGTCTAGCGCCCGGAACATCGGCTTGGTGATGAAGAAGAACCAGCCCCAATCGATCATCAGATCGAAGTGCTTGATGCCGAGGTCCTTCTCGTAGTTGTTGATGACGTTGACTTCCTTGGCGCCGGCGAACAGCCGCTGCGTCGCGGTCGCCGAGGCGCCCGCCGCGAGATTCACGGCATCGCCGCGCACGCTGGCTTGGTAGACGTTGGTGGCACCGTCGGTCCGGTCGGTGAAGGCGCCGGTATAGGGCGCGTCCTGATCGGGGATCGCGGCCGCCGCCCAGTACTTGTCGGTGATGCCGACGAAGCCGCCGGTCACGCCGCTCCAGGCCTTGCCCTTGGTGTTGGCACCGCCGTAGGCGCCCTCCTTGGCGAGCTTGTCGTAGGTGAATTCCTGCAGGCCGTCGTTGCCGAGATAGCCGATCATGCCCTCGTGCAGGACGTAGTAGCCCTGGGTATGCGGCTTACCCCAGCGGGAGACGAGGCTGTACGGGTAGAGCGTGATGGCGCCCGAGCCCTTGTTCTCGACCTCGTCGCGGATCGTGAACATGTACTTGTCGTCGACCGCGATGATCCGCTTGAAGACGAGGCCGGCGCCGTTGTCCCAGGTCAGGGTCACGGGCATGCCGGGCGACAGTGTCTTGCCGTCGCTGGTCCAGAGGGTGTCGTTGGTCGGCAGCGGACCGGCATTGGCGCCGACCCAGCCGAACTCGGCGTAGTAGGGCGTCTCGGTCCCGGCCGGCGAGAACAGCACGATCTCGGGGCTCTTGGGGTCGATGGTCTCGTGGTAGTTCCTGAGCGAGACGTCGTCGACGCGGCCGCCCTTCAGGGCGATCGAGCCGGAGAGCGCCGGGGTCTCGATCCGGACGCGCGGCGAGCGGGCCAGCGCCGCCTCGCGGGAGACCGGGCCGCCCTGGGCGGTCGGCAGCGTGCCGGGCGCGGGGGCCGCCGGGCCACCCTCCTTCGGGGACGGCGAGGGCACGCCGTCCGGGGTCACGCCCGGGGGCTGCTGCTGCGCGGCCTTGTTCTGCGCCTCGATCTGGCGCTGCTGCTCCATGCGCGGGCCGGCCACGAAGTACTGCCACCCGAGCAGCACCAGCAGCGACAGGCCGATGGCCACGAACATGTTCGTCTTGTCATTGCCCATCAGGGACACCGCCGCACGCGTTCGGAGTGGCAACAGGAACGTCGCCGGCCCCGGGGGACCTGCGCGCGCCTGTGATTCGGGGATCTCTGTCGCACCCCTGCGACGGGCCGATGTCGGCACCGCCGGGTGGGGCCGCCTGCGCGGAGGCGCGGCCGGCTTCGTGCGGGAGAGAGGACGACTGAGAAGTGGCCGTGTCAGGAGCCGGCTTGGAGCGCCGGCCGCCGGATCGACCGGGTGACCTGTCCCCGCGGGGCGCGGCCGCGCGGGTCACCGCGGGAATCGCGCGGCGCAGATCCTCGGCGAGGGCCTCGAAGGAGGCTTCGAGGGCGGGGCGGCGGGCGATCAGCACGATGTCGGCCGGAAGGCCCGCGAGCTCGCTCGGCAGATCGGACGCGACCAACCCCACGGCAGCGCGGAGTCGGCGGCGGATGCGGTTGCGCTCCGTCGCGTGGCCGACACGCTTCGTGATGGTGAAACCGAGACGGAGGCCGGGGCAGACGTCGGGGTTCCGAAGACGCCCCTGCGCGGTCATACGCTCGGTGTGGAAGCGACGCCCCTCGGCTGCCGCCAGGAAGTCGGGTCGTTTCTTGAGCCGCTCGATCGTCGCCATCGATGGTTCGATCCCGGCCGATACCACTTGCCTCGTGGCGCGGATGCGTCGGAGCGTCCGCGCCGGCGAGGATCAGGCCTCAGGCCGACAGGCGCTTGCGGCCATGGGCGCGACGGCGCGCGATGACCTTGCGGCCGCCGGCGGTGGCCATGCGCGCACGGAAACCGTGACGGCGCTTACGGACGAGCTTGCTCGGCTGGTAGGTTCTCTTCATGGCTCAGAGCCTTCAAAGGTCGAGGCGCGCTCGCGGGCAGCTATTGCTGCACCCGACCTTCACGCGTCCTGGTTGTCTGCAAACACGAAGGGCGCCCATGCGGGGCGCCACGTCGCGAGTGGCGGGCTTATGGCGGATGGGCCCCGCGAAGTCAACGTTTCGCGGGGCTCAATGACCCTCGAACTGCATGAGGGTGCGCACCTCGACGCCCAGGTCGCGCAGGCGCTGCGCGCCGCCGATCTCGGGCAGGTCGATGACGAAGCAGGCGGCCACGATCTCGGCGCCGATCTTCTGGAGCAGGTTCACGGCCGCGATCGCGGTGCCGCCGGTGGCGATCAGGTCGTCGACCAGCAGCACCTTGTCGCCGGGCCGTACGGCGTCGACGTGGATCTCGATCTCGTCGGTCCCGTACTCGAGGGCGTAGGCCATCGAGACAGTCTTGTGAGGCAGCTTGCCCTTCTTGCGGATCGGCACGAAGCCGCAGGAGAGCTGGTGGGCGATGGCCCCGCCCAGGATGAAGCCCCGGGCCTCGATGCCGGCCACCTGGTGGATCTGTCCGCCGGCGTAGGGATGCACCAGGGCGTCCACCGCCCGCCGGAAGGCACGCGGGTCGCTCAGCAGCGTGGTGATGTCGCGGAAGATGATCCCCGGCTTCGGGTAATCGGGAATCGAGCGGACCGATTCCTTCAGCGCGACGTGGCGGCGGGCTTCCATGCGTTCGGCCTTCCGTGGGGAACCGCGGGCTTAAAGCAGAAGCCCGACGGCCTGACCAGTCGGTGGCGGCTCAGGCCGCCTGGACCTTCTTGAGGATGGCGACGAGGTCCCGGTGAAGCCCCTCGTTGCCGCAGGCCACCGACCGGGGCGCCAGCGGCTCGGCCGCGCCGTCCGCCGAGGTCACGAAGCCGCCCGCCTCGCGCACCAGGATCACGCCGGCGGCGAAGTCGTAGGTCTGGAGGTCGCGCTCCCAGTAGGCGTCGAGGCGGCCGCAGGCCACGTAGGCCATGTCGAGGGCCGCCGAGCCCATCCGGCGGGTCCCGCCGGCCACCGCCATCACGGCGCCGAGCTCGCGCAAGAGGCGCGGGTGGCTGCCGCGACCGAGATAGGGCGTGCCGTAGCCCACCAGCGCGTCCGCCATGTCCTGGCGGCCGGAGACGCGCAGGCGCCGGTTGTTGAGATAGGCGCCCTTGCCGCGCTCGGCGACGAACAGCTCGTCCTTGATCGGGTCGAAGATCACGCCGGCCACGATCTGGCCCTCGCGCTCGAGACCGACCGAGACCGCGAAATGCGGCACGCCGTGCAGGAAGTTCGACGTGCCGTCGAGGGGATCGATGTGCCAGGTGTGGCTCTTGTCGGTCCCCTCGATGATCCCGTTCTCCTCGAGCACGAGGCTGTAGCCCGGACGCGCCTTCATCAGGGCGTCGCGCAGCACCTCCTCGGCCTTGCGGTCGGCCGCGGAGACGAAGTCGCCCGGACCTTTGCGCGAGACCTGCAGGTTCTCGACCTCGCCGTAGTCGCGGCGCAGGCCGCGCGCGGCCTTGCGCACGGCATCGACCATGACGGTCATGAGGGGTGAGGAGATCATAGGCGGACTTTTCGCGGATGAGGATTGGCGCCGTCGTTACAGGTCGGCGCCGGAAAAGACGAGATGGGGACGGGACATGGAAGCGCTGCGGGCCGCTGCCTCAGCGCGGAGCCGGCGCGGTCAGGCCGGCCTCAGCATACCGCCGCGCCCGTCTTTGCCAGCGGAGCGAAGCAATCCAGGGCAGCAGGCCGGCCGCAGATGTGGCATCCCTGGGTTGCTTCGCTCCGCTCGCAAAGACGGGCGCCCGCAACACGGCCCGGCCGGGACGGCGGCGCGGATCCTACTCCGCGGCCTCGACGAAGACGGTGCCGGCGCGGGGCAGGTCCAGGGCCTGCCAGGTCTCGCCCAGCGCCGCGGCGAGGCGCTCGATATGCGCCGCGTCGTGGAACGGCGACGGCGTGATCCGCAGCCGCTCGGTCCCGCGCGGCACCGTCGGGTAATTGATCGGCTGAATGTAGATCGCGTGGTGCTCCAGCAGATGGTCCGCCGCCGCCTTGCACAGCTCGGCATCGCCGACCATCACCGGCACGATGTGCGTCTCGGTCTCCAGGACCGGAAGCCCCGCCGCGCTCAGCGCCGCCTTCGTGGCCGCCGCCTGACGCTGGTGCGCCTCGCGCTCCGCGCTCGAGCGCTTCAGGTAGCGCACCGAAGCCCGCGCCGCCGCCGCCACTGCCGGCGGCAGCGCCGTCGTGAAGATGAAGCCCGGCGCGAAGCTGCGCACCGCGTCGCAGATCGCCGCCGAGGCGGTGATGTAGCCGCCCACGCAGCCGAAGCCCTTGGCCAGCGTCCCCTCGATCACGTCGACCCGGTGCATGACGCCGTCGCGCTCGGCGATGCCGCCACCGCGCGGGCCGTAAAGGCCGACGGCGTGGACCTCGTCGAGGTAGGTCATCGCGCCGTAGCGCTCGGCCAGGTCGCAGATCGCGCCGATCGGCGCCACGTCGCCGTCCATCGAGTAGACCGACTCGAACACGATCAGCTTGGGCCGGTCGCCGGCCTGCCGCAGCAATTCCTCGAGGTGGGCGAGGTCGTTGTGGCGGAAGATCGTCTTGGCGCAGCCGGAATGGCGCACGCCCTCGATCATCGAGTTGTGGTTGAAGGCGTCCGACAGGATCAGGCAGTCGGGGATCAGCTTGGCGATGGTCGAGATGCCGGCCTGGTTCGAGACGTAGCCGGAGGTGAAGACGAGGCCGGCCTCCTTGCCGTGCAGGTCGGCGAGCTCGCGCTCCAGGTCGACCAGCGGCGAGGTGTTACCGGCGATGTTGCGGGTGCCTCCGGCGCCGACGCCGCAGCGGGCGGCGGTCTCGGTCATGGCGGCGACCACCTCCTTGTGCTGGCCCATGCCGAGGTAGTCGTTGGAGCACCACACGGTGATCTCGGTGGTCTTGCCGTCCGGCTGGCGCCACTTGGCGGTCGGGAAACGCCCCGAGATCCGCTCGATGTCGGCGAACACCCGGTACCGCCGTTCCCCGTGCAGCTGATCCAGGGCCCCGCGGAAGTAGCGCTCGTAGCCGGATCCGGCGCGCGTCGATCCCGCTTGGGCGAGCATCGTGCTGGGCATCCGGGTGACGGTCATCGAGCGTCCTTCGCGTGTTCGGCCGCGCGGGCGACACCGCGTGAGCGGCGTCTCAGGCCCGCGATCGAGGTCCGGCCTCGGTCCAGTCCTTCGCGTGAGGGCCGCAAGATACGCGCGGATCTGGAACTGGTTCAAGGTAAGGTTCCGACATCGCAGCGTTGCATCCGTTGAGAGGCCCGCGTGAACCCGCTAGCGTCCGGCACGTTCTTCCGACCCGAACTTGGCTCCCGCCCCCTGCAACAGCTCATGTCTCCGACCGCAGATGGCTCGTCCGGCGTGGACCGCGCGGCCCCGACCTTGCGGCGACCAAGGGTCGCGCCGTGACAGACTCCAGGGACGAGCGGGCGGAGCGCCTCAAGGCCGCGCTGCGCCAGAACCTGCGCCGCCGCAAGGCGCAGGGCCGCGGGCGGGCCGAAGGAAGACCGTCTCCCGGCGCGGATCAGTCCTGCGCGCGGGAATCGGACGGAAACGGTCCTGATTCCGACAAATCCGGTCTATAGGGCACGGCCAAGCCTGGGCGCTGCCGCGCCCGCGATCAGCACGGCCGGCCGCGCGCCCTCGCGGGTGCGCCGCCCGAGGACACACGATGGACCGCATCCACATCACCGGCGGCGCGCCGCTCAACGGCGTGATCCCGATCTCGGGCGCCAAGAACGCGGCGCTGCCGCTGATGATCGCGAGCCTGCTCACCGGCGAGACGCTGGAGCTGATCAACGTGCCGCGGCTCGCCGACATCGCCGCGCTGACGCGGATCCTCGGCAACCACGGCGTGGACCACATGGTCGTGGGCAAGCGCCCCGGTCAGACCACCGAGACGGGCCAGACGATCCGGCTCACCGCCTCGAACGTCATCGACACCACGGCGCCCTACGAGCTGGTCTCGACCATGCGGGCGAGCTTCTGGGTGATCGCACCGCTGCTCGCCCGGTTCGGCGAGGCCAAGGTCTCGCTGCCCGGCGGCTGCGCCATCGGCACCCGGCCGGTGGACCTGCTGATCATGGCGCTGGAGAAGCTCGGGGCCGAGATCGAGATCGACGCCGGTTACGTCGTCGCCAGGACCAAGAACGGCCTGCGCGGGGCCGAGTTCGCCTTCCCGAAGGTGACCGTGGGCGGCACGCACGTGGCGCTGATGGCCGCCGCCCTGGCCTACGGGACCACGGTGATCGAGAACGCCGCCCGCGAGCCGGAGGTGGTCGACCTCGCGGAGTGCCTGAACAAGATGGGCGCCAAGATCCGCGGCGCCGGCACGCCGCGCATCGAGATCGAGGGCGTGGCCCGCCTGAACGGCGCCCGCCACGAGGTCCTGCCCGACCGGATCGAGACCGGCACCTACGCCATGGCGGTGGCGATGGCCGGCGGCGACGTCGTGCTCAAGGATACCCGGGCCGACCTGCTCCACTCGGCCCTCGACGTCCTGACGACCACGGGCGCGGAGATCACGCAGGTCGAGGGCGGGATCCGCGTGCGCCGCAACGGCGCCGGCATCGCGGCGGTCGACGTCACCACCGACCCGTTCCCGGGCTTTCCCACGGATCTCCAGGCGCAGTTCATGGCGCTGATGACGCTGGCGAAGGGCCAGTCGCACATCCGCGAGACCATCTTCGAGAACCGGTTCATGCACGTGCAGGAGCTGGCCCGCCTCGGCGCGAAGATCCGCCTGGAGGGCGACCTCGCCATCGTCGAGGGCGTGGACCGGCTGAAGGGCGCCCCCGTGATGGCGACCGACCTGCGCGCCTCGGTCTCCCTGGTGATCGCGGGCCTCGCCGCCGAGGGCGAGACCCAGATCAACCGGGTCTACCATCTCGACCGCGGGTTCGAAGCGCTGGAGGCCAAGCTCGGCCGGTGCGGCGCGCAGATCGAGCGCGTCCGGGCCTGAGCGGCAGCGCTCGGTCCGAGCCGGCCGGCGCGCGGCAGCGCCCGAGGCTCAGTCCTCGATCTGCCCGCGCCTGTAGCCGAAGCCGGGGATCTCGCAGCCGCAGGGCGCGTCGGGAGGCCCCGGGCGCACCCTGCACGTGCCGCGGGCCGTCACGCAGACGCTGTCGTCCCACCGGCGCCCGAAGTCGCCGCGCCAGCGCGGGCCGCGCCTGTCGTACGCATCGTCGACTGGCAACGGGGGCGGACGCCAGCCATACCCGTCATCCGCGGGCGGAGGCGGCGGACGCCCGCCGGGCGGCGGTGCGTAGAGATCCCGATCCGGCGCCGGACGACCGTAGATGTAGGGCCGTGCGTCCGGACCGACCTGCGCGACGGCGGGTCCGGCCGCCTGCATCCCGACGGTCAGCACCGCCACAACCGCGCGCTCGGTGAGTGCCGCCATATGAGACCCTGCCCCGGCTCGACCGCCGGCGCGTCTAAACGGCGACGCTGGCCCGAGCCTGTGCCCGGCCGGGATCGCGATCCCCAGACCAGCCGTTGCCCGAACGGGGCCGCGCCGCTACCTACGCCGTGCCGCGGACCGGCCCTCGCCGCCCGACCCGCGCCCCGTATTCCCCGAGGACCCTCTGCATGGAGCTGCTCAGGCTCGCCGCCCTCGACACCGAGGACCTGACCGTGATCTCGGCCCATCTGCAGGACGCGATCCTGCGACCGCAGGACCTGACCTTCCTCGCCGGCGAGCACCGCTTCCTCATGGCGGTGCGCCGCTTCGACTGGACGCCGAGCGCCCCGCCGCGCCGGCGCCTCGCCGGCCTGCACATCGAGCGCGTGCTGGGCGTGAAGAGCCGCGGCCTGAAGCCGGACGATGCGACGCCGATGAGCCTGCTCGCCCTCACCTTCGAGCCGACGGACGCGCCCTCCGGGCACATCGACCTCGTCTTCTCCGGCGGCGCGGCCCTGCGGCTGGAGGTCGAGTGCATCGAGGTCCGGATGAAGGATCTCGGCCCGGTCTGGGAATCGGCGAACCGTCCCGGGCACGACATCGACACCGATACGGCCGCCGGCTCGGCGGCCTGACGCGAGACAGAAGGCTTCCCGATGGTCCGGCTCGACAGCAGCGATCCGAATTTTGCCGCCGCCTTCGCGCGCCTCCTCACGGTGAAGCGCGAGATCGCCGAGGATGTGGACGAGGCGGTGCGCGGCATCATCGCCGACGTCGTCGCCCGCGGGGACGAGGCGCTGGTCGATTTCACCCGGCGGTTCGACCGGCTCGGCGCCGATTTCTCCGCCGCGCAGCTGCGGGTCACGGACGCGGAGATCGAAGCGGCCGTCGCGGCCTGCCCGCCGGACTCGCTGGAGGCCCTGCGCCTCGCCGCCGAGCGGATCGAGAGCTTCCACCGGGCGCAGCGGCCCGCGGATCACCGGGCCACCGACGCCCTCGGCGTCACGGCCGGCTGGCGCTGGACCGCGCTGGAATCGGTCGGCCTCTACGTCCCGGGCGGCACCGCGAGCTATCCCTCCTCGGTGCTGATGAACGCGCTGCCGGCGCGCGTCGCCGGGGTGCCGCGCCTCGTGATGGTGGTGCCCACCCCGGACGGCCAGATGAACCCGCTGGTCCTGGCCGCCGCGCAGCTCTCCGGCGTCCACGAGGTCTACCGGGTGGGCGGCGCCCAGGCGGTCGCGGCCCTCGCCTACGGGACCGCCACGATCGCCCCCGTGGCCAAGGTCGTCGGGCCCGGCAACGCCTGGGTGGCGGCGGCCAAGCGCCGGGTCTTCGGCCAGGTCGGGATCGACATGATCGCCGGCCCCTCCGAGGTGCTGATCCTGGCGGACGGCCACGCCAACCCCGACTGGATCGCCGCCGACCTCCTGGCCCAGGCCGAGCACGACGTGGCCGCCCAGGCGATCCTGATCACCGACAGCGCCGAACTCGCCGGCGCCGTCGAGGCGGCGGTCGAGCGCGCCCTCACCACCCTGCCCCGTCAGGAGATCGCCCGGGCGAGCTGGCGCGATTACGGCGCCGTCATCCGGGTCCGCACCTTCGACGAGGCCGTGCCCCTGGTCGACCGCCTCGCCCCCGAACACCTGGAGATCGAGACGCAGGACGCGGAGGCGCTCGCCGCCAAGGTCCGCAATGCCGGCGCGATCTTCCTGGGCTCGCACACGCCGGAGGCGATCGGCGACTATGTCGGCGGCCCCAACCACGTGCTGCCGACCGCGCGCTCCGCCCGATTCTCGTCCGGGCTGGGCGTGCTCGACTTCATGAAGCGGACGACGATCCTCGCCTGCACGCCGGAGAGCTTGCGGGCGCTCGGCCCGGCAGCGATAAACCTCGGCCGGTCCGAGGGCCTGGAGGGGCATGCCCGCTCCGTCGCGATCCGGTTGAACCTGTGAGGTTTTGGGGATGGCGGAGAAGCAGCGCGGGCCGAACCGCCTCGCGAAGGTGAGCCTGGACGAGGGGTCCATCGCCCGCGGCAATCCGGATCAGGAGCACGAACGGGCGATCGCCCTGTTCGACATCCTGGAGGACAATTCCTTCACCATCCCCGGGCGGGAGGGCCCCTACGCGCTCACGCTCGGACTCGTCGAGAACAAGCTGTCCTTCGCCATCACCACGGTGGACGGTGAGCCGGTGATGACGCACCTCCTGTCGCTCACGCCGTTCCGGCGGGTGATCCGCGACTACGAGATGATCTGCGAGAGCTACTACAACGCGATCCGCACCGCCTCACCGTCGCAGATTGAGGCGATCGACATGGGTCGGCGGGGCCTGCACAACGAGGCGTCCGAGACGCTCAAGCAGCGGCTCGAGGGGAAGGTCGACCTCGACCACGACACGGCGCGCCGCCTGTTCACCCTGATCTTCGCGCTGCACTGGAAGGGTTAGGCGCCCTCCGCGCCGACCGGCGATGGCTGAGCCCGCTCCCGAGCCTCCTCCCGAGCCTTTTCCCCACGCGCCCCCGAAGAAGCGGCGGGTGCAGTCCGTCCTGTTCATGTGCAACTACAACGCCGTGCGCTCCGTGGCGGCGGAAGCGATCGCGCGCGCCTATTTCGGCAAGTCCACCTACGTGCAGTCGGCCGGGGTGCGCTCCGGCGAGCCCACCGACCCGTTCATGGTCGCCGCCCTCGACGAGGTCGGCATCGACGCGAGCCGGCACCGCCCGCGCACCGTGGAGGAGCTGGAGGACTGGGAGGGCCTGAACTTCGACCTGATCATCACCCTCGCGCCGGAGGCGCACCACCGGGCACTGGACCTGACGCACACCCTCGCGGCCGATGTCGAGTACTGGCCGACTCCCGACCCGACGCTGCTGCAGGACGCCTCGCGCGAGCAGCGCCTCGACGCCTACCGCGACGTCCGCGACGGGCTGACCCGGCGAATCAAGGCGCGCCTGAAGGCATAGGCGGCAGGCCCCCGCGACGCTGCCTTGCTGGCCGACCTCACGCGCTTGGCGGAAACGTCCTTTCCCGATGGCCGCTGCCAGGAATCGCCGACGTCAGCCGCGGTTGCCGACCAGCCAAGCGCGCATCCGGCCGGCGAGGAGCGGCCGGGCGCGCCCGACATCCTCGTCGTCGAGCAGCGGCGAGGCCGCGAGGGTCGCGAGATAGGCGTCCTCGGCGGTCCGGCAGGCCCGGAAGGCGGCGTCGGCGGCGAGATCCCGGTCCGTCAGTGCGGCCTGGATCCGGAAGTTGCGGCTGACGCAGTCGCGCCACGCGGCGTGGCGGGCTTCGGTCTCGCTCGCGGCCCGGGCGGTGCCGCAGGCGGCGGCGACGAGGACGACCGCCAGAAGCGGGACCGGCGTCACGTGGCGGGCTCGCGGCATCGTTAAGGCACTCCGTCACCCGACAGAGTGGCGCCGCAGGGTTAGCGATCCGTTAAGGAACGGCGCATGCGGCCGAGGTTCCACTGCTCGCCGCGTGGCTTGTTCACCGGTTTGCGGTGGTGACCGGGGAGGTGACGCCGCCGAGGGAGACCCAGGCGACGGCGTCCTGGCTCTCGCGCTTGATGAACACGTAGCCGGTCTTGTGCCAAGGCAGGATCGCGCTGGTCTTGTTGTCGAGCACCAGGTCGCCCCGGTCGGTGATCAGGGTCAGCACGGCGTGGCCCTCGCCCTTCTCGTCGATCACCACGGTCATGCGCATCGCCCGCCGCGGCAGGCCGGCCTCGGCCAGCATGTGGCGCTTGAGCAGCTGGAAGTCCTCGCAGTCGCCGATGCCGTCCTCGGCCAGGTCCCAGCGGTCGGCCACGTGCAGGTGGTCCTGGTCGGTCATCGGCTCGATCGCCTTGTTGACCCGCCGGTTCACCGACACGATCGTCGCCCAGGTCGCCGGCGTCAGGCTGATCCGGGCCGGCTCGCCCCGGTCCAGCGCGCACTCCGCCGCGTAGGTCTGGCAGAACGTCACCCACGCCGCGATCGGCTTGGCATCGCCCTGCACCCGGGCGCCGGCCTCGGTGGGCAGGCTCGCCAGCGTCTGCGCCTGGGCCGGGGCGGCGAGCCCCGCGACGGCGAGGACAGCCAGGGCCGCCCGGCGGCTCCGGGAGAGCCGACGCGAGGCGGGTCCCTTGACCAGGCCCTGCATCATGGAAACCGCGAACCGCATCGCCGGGACCCAACCGTTAAGCTCTCGTTAACGAAAGCTCTCACGCCGGCGGGCCGGCGGCAATCCGCCGATTAACAAAAGGTTAATGCTGTGCGCAACGCGGATAAGCGCACTCTCGGCCGGTCATCGTGACGCTCACCGGCCGTGCGCGAAAACGTGAAGGCGCCTCAAGGTGTTCTCCGACGAGATCCGCCGTTATCCCGGCACCGCGCCACCAAGAAGAAGCCTGTGGGCGGCAGGAGGAAGACGTATGCGTTGCGTTGCAGACAGAGTGGCCGGCCTCGTCCTGGCCGGGCTCGCAGCGGGAACCCTGGGGATGCTGCCGGCCTCCGCCGCGGCTCCGACCACCGCCCCGCCCGCGACCGACCTGAAGAGCGAGGGGCCGACGCAGCCGGCCAAGGTCCAGGACGGTCAGTACACCGACAAGAACGGTAACCCGACCTACCACGTCACGGACGGCGGCAAGATGGTCGACTGGTACACCATGTCCGGCTACGTCCGATACAGCGCGAACTGCATGGCCTGCCACGGCCCCGACGGGCTGGGATCGACCTACGCGCCGTCGCTGGTCGACGCCCTCAAGGGCATGGACTACGCGCAGTTCGCCGGCATCGTCGTGGGCGGCAAGAGAGACGTGAACGCCTCGCAGGAGTTGGTGATGCCCGCCTTCGGCGAGAACAAGAACGTCACCTGCTACCTGCCGGACATTTACACCTATCTCCGCGCCCGCTCCGACGGGGCGCTCGGCCGCAACCGGCCGTCCGAGCACGAACCCAAGCCCGCGGCCTTCGAGAAGGCCGAGGATGCCTGCATGAAGTGAGCCCTCCCGGTCCGGCTTCCCGCGCGAACCGGACCGGGTCGACACGCCCCGTTGCACCGCTCGATTGCGCACGACATACTCCGCCCAAGACGCTGAAGAGCGGGCGCCAAGCCTGCCGAGGGAGTCGCAGGGGGTGGAACGTGGCTCAAGGATCGGGAGTGCGCCGCCATCTGTGCGGCATCTGGACGGCCTGGACGGACGCGGCCGGGGCCGCCGACGCGGCCGCGGAGGTGGCGCTCGCGGTCGGTGACACCGCCCTGTCGCAGGTCGTCGCGTTCTTCTCCGCCGATTACGATGCCGAGATCCTGGCCCGTGCCCTGGAGACCCGGTTCCCCGGCGTGCCGGTGGCCGGCTGCTCGATGTCGGGCGGCATCGCCCCGGCCGGCGGCCTCGACCGCGGGCTCGTCGTCATCGCGTTCCCGGCCGAGCGGTTCCGGATCGTCTCGACCGTCCTCGACGCCATCGACCACCTCGACGTGGAGCGGACCGCCTCGGCGGTCCGGGCGCTGCGCCGGACCCTGGACCCGCTGGACCGGTGCCGCGATGTCGACGCGGCCGGCACGGGCCACCGCTTCGCCCTGTCGCTGATCGACGGGCTCGCCAACGCCGAGGAGACCGTGGTCTCGGCGATCGCCTGGGCGCTCGACGGCATCCCGATCGTCGGCGGCTCGGCCGGCGACGACCTGCGCTTCCGGGACGCCGTCATGCTCCACGGCGGGAAGATCCACCGCAAGGCGGCGGTCCTGGTGCTCGTCGAGACCGACTTCTCGGTGGAGATCTTCAAGAGCGACAATTTCGAGCCGACGCGGACCAAGTTCGTGGTCACCGCCTCGGACGGCGAGCGCCGCACCGTGCACGAGCTCAACGCCGAGCCGGCGGCCCGGGAATACGCGATGGCGATCGGCCTCGACCCCGAGGGCCTGTCGCCGATGAGCTTCGCCGCCTACCCGCTCGCCGTGAAGGTCGGCGGCGAGTATTTCTGCCGCTCGATCCGGCGGATGAACGAGGACGGCTCGCTCAGCTTCTTCTGCGCGGTGGATGAGGGCGTGGTGCTGACCCTCGCCGAGCCGCGCGACATCGTCGCCTCGACCCGGGCGGAGCTGGCGCGCCTCGACGCCGTGCTCGGCGGCGTCGACCTCATCATCGGCTTCGAGTGCGTGCTCCGCCGCCTCGACGCCGAGAGCCGGCAGGTCCGCCACGGGATCGCCGACCTCTACCGCCGCTACAACGTCGTCGGCTTCGAGACCTTCGGCGAGCAGTACCGGGCGATGCACCTGAACCAGACCTTCACGGGCATCGCCATCGGCAAGACCCTCGCCGCGGGCGCGCCGGCCGCGGCCCCCGCCCCGGCCGCGTCGTGACCCTGCACCCGAACGGCCTCGAGACCGACGCGTCCCTGCACCGGCGGATCGAGAAGCTCGAGCGGATCAACGCCGCGCTGATGTCCCATGTGGAGCGCTCCATGGACCAGCGGGGCAGCGCCTACTCGCTGTTCCAGACGGCGATCATGCTCGAGGGCCGGGTCCGCACCCGCACCGAGGAGCTGACCGGGCTGATGCACCGGCTGGAGCGCTCCAACGAGGCGCTGGCCGCGGCCAAGGAGGAGGCCGAGACCGCCAACCGCTCGAAGACGCGGTTCCTGGCGGCGGCGAGCCACGACCTGCTGCAGCCGGTCAACGCCGCCCGCCTCTCGATCTCGGCGCTCGCCGACCTCGACGTGCCGCCGGAGGCGCGCACCATCGCCGGACAGGTGGAGCGGGGCCTGCAGACCATCGAGGACCTGATCAAGACGCTGCTCGACATCTCGAAGCTCGATGCCGGGATTGTCCGGCCGCAGGTCCAGCCCGTCTTCCTGCCCGACCTGCTGGCGGGGATCGCGGAGAGCTTCGAACCCTTCGCGCAGCGCAAGGGCCTGCGCCTGTCGGTGCACTGCCCGGACCTGACCATCACCAGCGACGTGGTGCTCCTGCAGCGGATCCTCCAGAACCTCGTCTCCAACGCCGTCCGCTACACCCGCACCGGCGGGATCGTCCTGGCGGCCCGGCGCCGGTCCGGCGGCGTCCGGATCGAAGTGACCGACACGGGCTGCGGCATCGCCGCCGAGGAATGCGAGCTCGTCTTCGACGAGTTCTTCCGGGGCGGCGACCGGCCGAGCAGCGGCGAGGAGCCGGGCCTCGGCCTCGGCCTGTCGATTGTCCGCCGCATGGCCCTCGCCCTCGATCATCCCCTGCGGCTGCGCTCCCGGGTCGGCCACGGCACCCGGGTGTCGCTGACGCTGCCCCTGAGCGCGGTCCCGGCCGCCGCGGCGCCGCCCGCCCCGGTGGCGACCCGGCTCTCGGGAGCCCACGTCCTCGTCGTGGAGAACGACGCCTCCACGGCCGACGCCCTCGCGCGCCTGCTCCAGAACTGGGATGCAAGGGTCTCGACCTTCCGCGACCTCGCGGGGGTGAAGGCCGCCGTCGCGGCGGGCGCCGGGGCGCCGGACATCCTGGTGCTCGACTACCATCTCGACGACGGCGCCTGCGGCCTCGACGTGGCCGCCTATCTCCGGGCGCTGCATACCGGGCCGCTCCCGGTCATCGTCACCACCGCCGACCATACCGGCGCGGTCGAGGAGCGCGTCACCGCCGCCGGCGCGGAGCTCGTGCACAAGCCGATCAAGCCGGCCCAGCTCCGCTCCCTGCTGACCTACATGCTGGCCTGAGCCCGATCGGGCGCCGCGACGCGCCGGCTCGCGCCGGATCCGAGCCGCGGGCGTCCGCGGCGAACACTCCCGTCCGCGCCGTGACATAGGACACACGGCACCCCTCGACGGGCCTCCCCGCCTGCGCGACAGGGAGTAGCATCCGCGGCGCGTCCCGTGCCCGGATGTCCCCCCGCCATCGACGTCACGGACCCGCCGGGACGCCGCAGGAGCGCGCACCCATGGCGCAGGTCCCGCACGGTCCGACAGGCAGCCCGCCGGGTCATCCTCAGGGCACCGCGCAGGGGCCCGTCCAGGACGGCCTGCCGCCGCGCGAGCGCGTCCTCGCCATGGCGGCGATCGGGCTCGCCATGACCATGGCGGTCCTCGACGGGGCCATCGTCAACGTGGCGCTGCCCGTCATGGCCAAGGACCTCGCGGTCCGGCCGGCCGACGCGATCTTCGTGGTCAACGCCTACCAGGTCGCCGTCACGGCGAGCCTCCTGCCGTTCGCGGCCCTCGGCGACATCTTCGGCTTCCGGAAAGTCTACCTGCCGGGGCTCGCGCTGTTCGTCGCCGCGTCGCTCGCCTGCGCGGTCGCGCCGAACCTGCCGATGCTGATCGCGGCCCGCATCGTCCAGGGCCTCGGTGGCGCGGCGATCATGAGCGTGAATATCGGCTTCGTGCGCTTCATCTACCCGCACCGGATGATCGGCCAGGGGGTCGCCAACGTCGCGCTGGTGGTGGCGGTGGCCTCGGCCGCCGGCCCGACCGTGGCGGCGGCGATCCTGTCGGTGGCGACCTGGCCCTGGCTGTTCCTCGTGAACATCCCCGTGGGCCTGCTGGCCCTGGCGGTGGCGTCCCGGACCCTGCCGGTCACACCGGCGAGCGGCCGCCCCTTCGACCTCGCGAGCGCGGTGCTCAACGCGCTGACCTTCGGCCTGCTGATCATCGGGATCGACGGTCTCGGCGATCCGGAGGCGCGCAGCGTCGCGATCGTCGAGCTCGCCGCCGCCCTGGTCATCGGCGCGGTGTTCGTCCGGCGCCAGATCCGGCTGCCCGCCCCGCTCCTGCCGGTCGACCTGCTGCGGATCCCCGCCTTCGCCCTGTCGATGGCGACGTCCGTCGCCTCGTTCTGCGCCCAGATGGTCTCCTACGTGGCGCTGCCCTTCTACTTCCAGGACGTGCTGCACCTCTCCAGCACCCAGACCGGCTTCCTGCTCACCCCCTGGCCGATCGCGGTCGCCGCGATGGCGCCGATCTCCGGCCGCCTCGCGGACCGCTACCCGCCCGGCATCCTCGGCGGCGTCGGGCTGGCCATGATGGCCGCCGGGCTCGTCAGCGTGACGCTCCTGCCCGCGGCCCCCGCCACCCTCGACATCGTCTGGAGGCTCACCCTGTGCGGCCTCGGCTTCGGCCTGTTCCAGTCGCCCAACAACAAGGTCATCGTCACCTCGGCGCCGCGCGAGCGGGCCGGCGGGGCGAGCGGGATGCAGTCGACGGCGCGGCTCACCGGGCAGTCGCTCGGCGCGGCCCTGGTGGCGGTGATCTTCGGCCTGACGCACGGGCTCGGGGCCGAGCGGGCCGTCACCATCTCGCTCTCCTGCGCGGTGGCGCTCTCGGTGATCGGCGGCTGCGCCAGCGTCCTGCGGCGGAGTCGGAGCGGCTAGACCGACCCCGTATGCCACCGCGGGCGCGGGACCGCGTTGACGCGACGAGTCACGTGCAGGAGCGTCCCATGGATCTCGATCTCTCCGGCCGGAAGGCCCTGGTCACCGGCTCGACCGGCGGCATCGGCTACGCCATCGCCAAGGAACTCCTCGATCTCGGCGCCGAGGTCGGCATCAACGGCCGCACGCCCGAGCGCGTCGAGGCCGCGCTGGCGAGGCTGCGGGGCGAGGCGCGGGCCGGCCGCGCCTTCGCGGCACCGGGGGATGTCGCGACCGCGGACGGCGTGTCCGCGCTCGTCCAGGGGCTGCCGGTCGTGGATATCCTGGTCAACAACACCGGGATCTTCGAGCCGAAGCCGTTCTTCGAGATCCCGGATGCCGACTGGCAGCGCTTCTTCGACGTCAACGTGATGAGCGGCGTGCGCCTGTCCCGGGCCTACACGCCCGGCATGGCGGAGCGCGGCTGGGGCCGGGTGATCTTCATCTCCAGCGAGTCCGGGATCAATACGCCGACCGAGATGGTCCATTACGGGATGACCAAGACCGCGCAGCTCGCGATTTCCCGCGGGCTCGCCCAGACGGTGGCCGGCAGCGGCGTGACGGTCAACAGCGTCCTGCCCGGCCCGACCCTGTCGGAGGGCGTCGCGGAGTTCATGACGCAGATGGCCGGCGGCGCGGCCGACGCCGACCTCGAGGCCATGGGCCGCCAGTTCGTCGCGGAGCACCGGCCCTCCTCGCTGATCCGGCGCCTCGCGCGGGTGGAGGAGGTGGCGAACCTCGTCGCCTATCTCTGCAGCCCGGCCGCGAGCGCCACCACCGGCGCAGCTCTGCGGGTCGACGGCGGTGTCCTGCAGGGCGTCGCCTAGGATCAGGCAGGGCCCGACCCCGGGATCAGGACCGGTCCGGGCATCACCCGCCGGTCTCGGAAGTGGTGGCCCGGTCGACCAACCCGCGGACGCGGCACCGCGATGGCCCGGCGAGAGCGCGCGAGGAAGCCCGCGATCCAGACCCGTGGATCCGGACCTGTGGACGCGCCCCGCTCCGCGGATCGCCCGAGCCCGCCGGAGCGACCGGCGGCTCTGGATAACGGGCTTTCGCCCGCGGCGCGCCGCGCCATGTCGGCCGGTCGGCCGGCCCGACTGGAGCGTCGCGGAGGCACCTAGAGCCGTCGGCCCAGACGAGACGCCGGACTTGGCTCTAGGTCGTGATCAGGCCTTCAGGTGGGCGGCGAGATGCTTGTTCATCTCGAACATGGAGCACTTGTCCTTGCCGAAGACCTTCTTGAGCTTGTCGTCGGCAACGATCTCGCGCTTGTTCTGCGGGTTCTGAAGATTGTTCTTCTTGATGTAGTCCCAAACCTTGCTGACCACCTCGCCGCGGGGCAGCGGGCTGGTACCGACGATGGCGCCGAGCTCGGCCGACGGCTTCAGCGGCTGCTGCAGAGCGTTGGGCTTGGTGCCGGCCGACTTGGCGGCAGCCGGCTTCGCAGCCTTCGCCGGGGCGGCCTTCTCCGCAGTCTTGGTGGTCTTGGCCGCCTTCGGCGCAGCCTTCTCGGTCTTTGTGGCCATAAACTTCCTCCGGTTCTCGGGCCGCAGGCCGGGGCATGATCGCCCCACGGCCGAGCCAGCATAGCAGCAACTAAGCGGTGCCGCCGCCGTTCCAAGGGGAAATTGCCTTTGCAGCCCCCTCATCCACAAGGCACGCACGAGAATCCCCTGTGGGATCGCCCGATCGACGCCGTGGTGAAGATTATTCGGTCCGATGCCGGGCGCGAAACCTGCTCTTAACAATCCTGCGCGCGAAGTACAGACATGTTCGCCCCGGCCCTCACGCTCGCGCTCCTGCTCGCCACCGGACTGGTCACCGGTCTCGGGTTGGTGATCCGCGCGGAGACGACGGCCTCCGGCACCGCGCCGGGGCGCGGACTGATCTGAGCGACCCGGGATTGCCGCGCCGGTCCGCCGGGTGCATCAGCCCGACCGCATGACCGACCCGATCACCCTCGCGAGCCTGGAAGGGACTGCCCACGTCGTCCAAGTGGCGCTCAGCCCCGTCTTCCTGCTGTCGGGCATCGCGACGCTCCTCAACGTCTTCGGGGCCCGCCTCGCGCGCGTGGCGGACCAGGCCGACCACGTCTCCGGATTGCTGGCGGGGGCCGGCGACGCCGAGCGCGTCCGCCTCGGTCAGCGCCTGGACCGCCTTCACCGGCGCTCCCTCGCGCTCGACGCCGCGGTGTTCCTGGCCGCGCTCGGCGGCGTGGCGACCTGCGGCTCGGTGCTGACGCTGTTCGTGGGCGCGCTGCGCGACAGCACGGTCGCGACCCTGCTGTTCGGCCTGTTCGGCGCGGCGATCCTGTGCACGCTGTGCGCCCTCGTGGCCTTCGGCTTCGAGATGCTGCTGGCGAACCGCTCGGTCCGCGACCGGATCAACCAGCGGCGGGCGAGCGCCGGCATGCCGCCCGACCGCTGAGCGCTCGGTGCGGGTCCGGACCCCGCGCCCCGCCGGCGGAACCGGTCCCGACCGGCGCGCTTAGTGAGCCGAGGGACCGCCGCGCGGGCACGACCCCGCGCGCGAACCGGGAGAGATCATGCCGACGGACCTGCCCAACGAGCGCACCCTGAGAAAGCCCGGCACGCTGGAGCTCGACCCCGCCGCCGGCGAAGGCGTTGCCATCGACGAGACGCCGCGGCTGATCGCGTCCAACAGGGTCGAGGGCACCGCCGTCTACGACCGCAGCGGCCGCCACCTCGGCGTCATCCACAATATCATGGTGGACAAGATCTCCGGACAGGTCGCCTACGCGGTTCTGGCCTTCGGGGGCTTCCTCGGGCTCGGCGAGACCCACCACCCGCTGCCCTGGAAGGCGCTGAGCTACAGCACCGAACTCGGCGGCTACGTGGTCGATCTCGAGCCCGGCGTGCTCGCGGAGGCGCCGAGCCAGGCGGCCGGTTAGGCCCGGCTCGTCGACCCGCGCTGTCGGGCGCGGATCACCCCGCGTCGCGGCGCGCGGACGCTTCGCTGCGGAGGGAGCCCCGGGACGTGCCGGCTCAGAACTTCCCGCCGAGGCCGACGCTGCCGCCCGGCGACAGCATCGGGCCCATCGAGCCGCTGCCGCCGCTGCCGCCGACGGCCGCGTTGCCGCCGTCGAGATCCTCGCGCCGGATGCGGCGCTCGCCGCTGTCGGCCGTCCGCGTGGCGCCGCCGGCGGTCTTGGGAATCGCGAGCTGCCTCGTCGGCGCCGTCTGGAGAGGCTGACCGTCGGCATCGACCGCGGCGTTGCGCGGCTCGCGGTTCGGCAGCGAACCGCGCAGCGACGGCGGCAGCCCGACCTCCGTCGCCGGCATCACGCCTCCGCCTCCGCCGAGCGCCTGACAGCCGGCCACGAGACCGGACAGGGCGGCACCGAGCGCGAGGCCGCGCGCTGCCGCGCATCGCGACGTGGTGAGGGTCGACATCGTGTAGTCCTCGACAGTGGCCACGGTGCCATCCGCGGCTCGCGTGGGTTTATGCGCGGTTGTCTACGCTGGGGATGCGGCGAAAACCAGACAGCGCCGCGGGACGCCGGGGGATGACGCCGCCCCCTCGGACCGTGCGGGCGCCCCGCGCGGCCCGAGCCTTGCTGCGAGGCCGCCACGGTCCATAACTTCGCCCAGGTCCTGCGGCACGACGCCATCCGCGGGCGGGATCCTGCCGGCGGCGGACCCGGAACCGGCCGAATGCGGTCGTGGACGCGCCGGCACGCCGGCGCGGCCCGGCCTTTCCTCAGAGGACGAAGCGTGTTCAGAACCAACCGGATGATCGCGGCCGTGACGCTCGCCCTCTGGGCGTCGGGGGCCGCGGCGCAGGCCCAGGTGAGCGGCAGCGAGGGTCCTGCCGGTCAGGCCGCGCCGCAGAGTCCGGCCGCGCCGCCATCCGCACCGCCGGCCCAGACGCCGGCCCAGACCCCGGGCCAGACGCCGGCCCCGGTACCGACCCCGACGCCACCGCCCGCGGCGACCCCGGCCGCCCCGCCCGCCAGCCCGCCGGCTGCCGCGGGCGCGCCGCCCTCCGCGGCCCAGGCCCAGCAGCAGGGGACACCCGCCACCGTCCTCGACACGCAGGATTACGAGAGCCTGCTCGGCCGCAGCGTGCGCAGCGCCGGCGGCGACGAACTCGGGCGCGTCATCGACATCATCATCGACAAGGAGGGCCATCCCCGCGCCGCCATCATCGATTTCGGCGGCTTCCTCGGTGTGGGAACCCGCAAGATCGCCGTGGACTGGCGCGCCCTTCGCTTCACGCCGGACGGCGGGAAGGAGCGCAAGCTGTCGGTCGCGCTGACCCGCAATCAGGTCCGCGTCTCCCCGGAATACAAGGCCGGCGAGCCGATCGTGGTCCTGGGCCCCGCCAGCCCGGCCGCGCCCGCGGCCGAGGGCGAGCAGGCGGCCGCGCCGACGGCGGGCTCCGCGACGCCGCCGCAGTCGGCCCCGGCCCCGGCCCCGGTCCCAGCCGCGCCGGCGCCCGGCAACGCGGCCTCGGGCGCTGCGGCGCCGGCCGCCGCGACCCCGCCGACCCCCGCCGCGCCTGTGCCCGCGCCCGCGCCCGCCCCGCCCCCGGAGAAGGCACCGGATAAGTGACGGTGGCCCGGTTGAAGGTCAGAACCGCCGCCGCCCCCCGCGAGCGCGACGTGCCCCGGCAGGACATCCGTTCCCGTCCGACCCGCCTGAAGGATCAGGCGGCCGAGGCCGCGCGCGCACCGGCAGGCTCGGCGGTCCACGGCGAACGCGCGATCTCGTCGGCGAGCCGCTACGGCCTCGACGCCTTCGCGTTCTTCGTCGCGAACCTGCAGACCGGGTTCGGCCCGTTCCTGGCGGTCTACTTCTCGCAGGCCAAGTGGACCCAGTCCGACATCGGCTTCGCCCTCACGGTCGGCAGCCTCGTGGCGCTCCTCGGCCAAGTGCCGGGGGGCGCCTTCGTCGACGTCGTGCGCTCGAAGCGCTTCGCCGCCGCCGTGGCGGTCATCGGGATCGCCGGCAGCGCCTTCGCGCTGGCGGTCTGGCCGAGCTTCCTGATCGTGCTCCTGGCGATGGCGCTCCACTCGGCCGCGAGCTGCGTGCTGACGCCGGCCATCGCGGCGATCAGCATCGGTCTGGTCGGGCGCGCCCGGGCCGGCGAGCGCCTCGGCCGGAACGCGAGCTTCGCCGCCCTCGGCAACGCCCTCGGCGCGGCCGGCATGGGCGCCATCGGCTACTACCTGTCGAACGGCGCCGTCTTCTACCTCACCGCCGCCCTCGGGATCCCGACGGTGATCGCGCTGGCGCGCATCCGCGCCCAGGACATCGATCCGGGCGTGTTCAAGGAGCCGGCCCCGGCCCAGGCGGTGCCGGCCTCGACGGCGCCCGCGTCCGGCCAGGACGGCATCCGCGCGCTCCTGACCAACCGCGGCCTCCTGTGCTTCGCGGCCTGCATGGTGCTGTTCTTCCTCGCCAACGCCGCGATGCTGCCCCTCGTCGGCAGCGTCCTGACCCTGCGGGCGAGCGAGACCGCGACCGCGCTCGTGGCGGCCTGCATCATGGTCCCGCAGGCCGTCCTCGCGGTGAGCGCCCCGGCGGTCGGCCGGGCCGCCGAGCGTTTCGGCCGCTACCCGGTGCTGCTGTTCGGCTTCGGCGCCCTCCCGGTCCGCGGCCTGCTGCTCGCCTACACGACCAACCCCTACGGCCTCGTCGCCATCCAGGTGCTCGACGGGATCTCGGCCTCGGTGCTGGGCGTGATGGTGCCGCTGATCGTGTCGGACCTCACCCGCGGCACCGGCCGCTTCAACCTCGCCCTCGGTGCGGTCGGGACCGCCATGGGCATCGGCGCGGCCCTCTCGACCTCGCTCGCCGGCATCATGGCCGACCATCTCGGCAGCCACAGCGCCTTCCTGGGGCTCGCGGTCGTCGGCTTCGCGGCCTTCATGCTGGTGGCGCTGATCATGCCGGAGACGCGCCAGCCGGAGCGCGCGGCCTGACCCGGCGCGGCATCGGATTCGCTTGGGTGTTTCCAAGCCGCTCAAGCGGCGTTCAGGTTCTGCGGATAAAAGCGCGGCGAAGGTGCGAGCCGGTGAAACATATGGCAACGCTCTCGCGTTGCCGCTGCGGGTCAGACTGCGCCCGCGCTGCACTCCGCCTCAGCCCGTAAGCCAAAGCCGCGCGAATACGGAATGGTCACCGCGATGGAAGAGCTGCACCGATACGCCGACAGGCCCTTCGCCTTCGTCGGACGGTATCTCCGGCGCCGCTGGCTGCCGCACCTGGTCATCCTGATCTCGGTGCTCGGCGCCGTCGGCTTCTCGGTCTCCACCGACTACGCCCTGAAGGGCGTGGTCGACGCGCTGACGAAGGGTCCCGGCCCCGACAACACCGTGATCTGGGGCGCCCTGGCGGTCCTGATCGCCTTCATCGCCGCCGACAACATGCTCTGGCGCGTGGCCGCGCTGACCGGCGCCTTCACCTTCGTGGGCATCACGGGCGACATCCGGCGCGACCTGTTCCGGCACCTGACCGGCCACTCCCCGACCTTCTTCTCCGACCGCCAGCCGGGCACCCTGGCGTCGCGGATCACGGCGACCTCGAACGCGATCTTCACGGTCGAGAACATGTTCGTGTTCAACGTGATGCCGCCGACGGTCGCGGCCTTCGGGTCGATCGCCTACATCGCCACCGTCAACCTCACCATGGCGGGCATCCTGGCGGGCGTGTTCGCCGCCGTCGTCGTGCTGATGTTCAAGATGGCCGCGGCCGGCAAGCCGCTGCACCACGACTTCGCCGCCAAGGCCGCCTCCGTCGACGGCGAGATGGTCGACCTCGTCGGCAACATGTCGCTCGTGCGCGCCTTCTCGGCGTTCAAGCGCGAGGGCCAGCGCTTCGAGGGCACCGTCGCCACCGAGATGCGCGCCCGCCGCTCCTCGCTGCTCTACCTCGAGAAGCTGCGCATCGTGCACGCGGTGCTCACCGTGCTCGCCGTGTTCGGCCTGCTCTACTGGGCGATCCAGATGTGGGAGGCCGGCCAGGCGACGAACGGTCAGGTGGTCCTCGTCTGCACGCTCGGCATCCGCATCCTCGCCGCGACTCGCGACCTCGCGGTGGCGCTGGTCGACGCGACCCAGCACACCGCCCGCCTCTCCGAGGCGCTGCACACCCTGCTCCAGCCCCACGACCTCGTGGACCATCCGGAGGCGCAGCCGCTCAGCGGCCAGGGCGCCAAGATCGAGTTCGAGCACGTCGCGTTCAGCTATCCGGACGGGCGCCCCGTCTTCACCGACTTCGACCTCGTCATCGAGCCCGGCCAGCGCGTCGGCCTCGTGGGCAGGTCGGGCGGCGGCAAGTCGACCCTGTTCTCGCTGATCCAGCGCTTCTACGACGTGCAGAGCGGCGCGATCCGCATCAACGGGCAGAACATCGAGCGCGTCACGCAGGAATCCCTGCGCGAGGCCATCACGGTCGTGCCGCAGGACGTCTCGATGTTCCACCGCTCCCTGCGTGAGAACATCCGCTACGGCCGGCCCGAGGCGACCGACGAGGAGGTCTGGCAGGCGGCCGAGGCGGCGCACTGCACCGACTTCATCAAGGCCCTGCCGGAAGGCTTCGACACGATCGTGGGCGATCGCGGCGTGAAGCTCTCGGGCGGCCAGCGCCAGCGCATCGCCATCGCCCGGGCGATCCTGAAGAACTCGCCGATCCTGCTGCTCGACGAGGCGACCTCGGCGCTCGACGCCGAATCCGAGCAGGCGATCCGTCACGCCCTCGCCAACCTGATGAAGGGCCGGACCGTCATCGCGATCGCGCACCGTCTCTCGACGCTGCAGGATTTCGACCGGATTGTCGTGCTCGACGGCGGCCGCATCGCGCAGGACGGCTCGCCCGACAAGCTGACCCATCTCGACGGCTTCTTCCGGGAGCTGATGAAGAAGGAATCGATGGCGATGGCGCTCGCCGCCGCGTGATGATCCTTCTCGCCGAGCGGACGCACCGCAGCCGTCTTTGCGAGTGCAGCGAAGCAATCCAGTGAGGCACGCGATGCCCGAGCGTGGCGCATCCCTGGGTCGCTTCGCTGCGCTCGCGATGACGGTGCGGATCGAGTGACGGCCCGGCGGCCGGCGCTCGCCGGCTGATCATCGCGCGGGCACGGCCGCTCCGGTTCCCACGCCCGCCCGGCACTGCTAGATCACCCCGCGGCCGGACCGGACCTTGCATCGCCTGAGACGTCGCGAACCGGCCCGGTTCCGACGCAACGCGACGCCCGAGCCCGACCGTGCCCGACCTTGCCCACGTCATCCGGGAGATCTCCGAGGAGATGGCCCAGCGCCCCGACCGGGGCGCGGTCGCGGACTACATCCCGGAGCTGGCCCGGGTCGATCCCGGCCAGTTCGGCCTGGCGGTGATCGACGCCGAGGGGCAGGTCTTCACCGGCGGCGACAGCGAGACGCCGTTCTCGATCCAGAGCGTGTCGAAGGTGTTCACGCTCACCCTCGCCCTCGGCATGGTCGGCGACCGCCTCTGGAAGCGCGTCGGCCGCGAGCCCTCGGGCAACCCGTTCAATTCCATCGTGCAGCTGGAGCGGGAGCGCGGCGTGCCGCGCAATCCCTTCATCAACGCGGGCGCGATCGCGGTCACCGACGTGATCCTCTCGGGCCACGAGCCCCGCGAGGCGCTGGGCGAGATCCTGCGCTTCATGCAGTTCCTGGCCCAGGATTCCAGCATCACCATCGACGAGACGGTGGCGGCCTCGGAGAAGCGCACGGGCTTCCGCAACACCGCGCTGGCCAACTACATGAAGTCGTTCGGCGTCCTCGACAATCCGGTCGACTACACGCTCGGCGTCTACTTCCACCACTGCGCCATCGCGATGAACTGCCGCCAGCTCGCGCGGGCCGGACGGTTCCTAGCGCATAACGGCGTCAACCCGTCGACCGGCCACTCGGTGGTCTCGGCCGAGCGCGCGCGCCGCATCAACGCGATCATGCTGACCTGCGGCCACTACGACGGGTCGGGCGAGTTCGCCTATCGCGTGGGCCTGCCGGGCAAGAGCGGGGTCGGCGGCAGCATCCTGGCGATCGCGCCCGGCAAGGCGTCCATCGCCGTCTGGTCGCCCGGCCTCGACGCGGCGGGCAATTCCCATCTCGGCCGCATCGCCCTGGAGCGGCTGACGCAGCGCATGGGCTGGTCCGTCTTCGGCGCCTGACGGCTCCGCCGCGCGGCCCGCGTCGCGCCCCCTTGCGCGCTGCACGCTTCCGCGGCACTGCGCCGGCGGGGCGCCGCGGCGCCGAGACGAGGCTCACCTGCATGGCGACGCGTACGGCAGTCCAGGCTTCCGATGAGGGTCTCGATCCCGGCGCCATCCTGGCCCGTCTCGACCGGCTCCCGGCGACGCCGACGGTCTGGCGCCTCGTGATGCTGCTCGGGCTCGGCTTCTTCTTCGAACTCTACGACCTGCTGTTCACCGGCTACGTCGCGCCGGGCCTCGTCAAGGCCGGGATCCTGACGCCGACGACTCCGGGCCTGTTCGGTGCCAGCGGTGTCGCGAGCTTCGTCGCGGCCCTCTTCACCGGCCTGTTCATCGGCACCATCGCCTGCGGCTGGCTCGCCGACCGGTTCGGCCGGCGGGCGATCTTCACGTGGTCGCTGCTGTCCTACACCGCCGCCAACGTGGTGATGGCCTGCCAGAGCGACGCCTTCGGCCTCAATCTCTGGCGCCTGATCGCCGGGATCGGCCTCGGCCTGGAGATGGTGACGATCGGCAGCTACCTGTCCGAGCTGGTGCCGAAGGCGATCCGGGGCCGGGCCTTCGCCCTGTGCCAGGGCATCGGCTTCACCGCCGTGCCGGTCGTGGCGTTCCTGTCCTACCTGCTGATCCCGGCGGCGCCCCTCGGCATCGACGGGTGGCGCTGGGTGGTGCTGATCGGCGCCTCGGCGGCGATCGTGGTCTGGTGGATGCGAGCGGGCCTGCCGGAGAGCCCGCGCTGGCTCGTCGAGCACGGCCGTCTGGCGGAGGCCGAGGCGGTCCTGCGGCGGCTGGAGGCGCGGATCGCGGCCGAGCACGGCGGCGCGCTTCCCGCACCGGCCGCGCCGGAGCCGGTGCAGCCGCGCGGCGCGTTCCGCGACATGTGGGTCCAGCCCTACCGGCGCCGCGCCCTGATGATGGCGGGGTTCAACGTCTTCCAGACGGTCGGCTTCTACGGCTTCGCCAACTGGGTGCCGACCCTCCTGGTGGCCCAGGGCATCACGGTGACGTCGAGCCTCGCCTACACGGCGCTGATCGCGCTGGCCGCCCCGGTCGGGCCCCTGATCGGCCTCGCCATCGCCGACCGGTTCGAGCGCAAGCACGTCATCGTGGCCGCCGCCCTCCTCTACATCGCTTGCGGCCTGGCCTTCGCGCAGACGCGGGACGTCACCGTCATCGTGGCGCTCGGCATCGGCCTGACGCTGGCCTCGAACGTGATGTCGTACAGCTTCCACGCCTATCAGGCCGAGCTGTTCCCCACGGGCATCCGGGCCCGGGCGGTCGGCTTCGTCTATTCCTGGAGCCGCTTCTCGGCGATCTTCACCGGCTTCGTCATCGCGTTCGTGCTGCGGGAGGCCGGGACGCCGGGCGTGTTCCTGTTCATCTCGGCGGCGATGCTGGCCGCGGGCCTGCTCGTCGGGCTGCTGGGTCCCCGGACGCGGGACGTCGCGCTGGAGAAGATCGCGGGGTGAGGCCCGTGAGGAGCACAGCTCCCGGCAAGCCGAATCCGTGCTAACCTCGGGCATGGTCGCTCAGCCGAGATCCCGGATGACGGTCGACGAGTTTCTCGCCTGGGCCGAGGGGCAGCCGGGGCGATTCGAGCTGGTCGATGGCGAGGTGTTCGCGATGTCACCGGAGCGGGCCGGACATGCGTTGGTCAAGTTCGCAGCACAGACAGCCCTGAATCGCGCGATCAGAGCCTCCGGTGTCGTCTGCCACATGATGCCCGACGGCATGACGGTCCGCATCGACAGCACGACGACATTCGAACCGGATGCATTGGTCTATTGTGGGCCCCGGATGGATCTCGATGCCATCGAAGTGCCGGATCCCGTCATCGTCGTCGAGGTTCAGTCGCCGGGCACACGCGCGGTGGACTCGGGCCTGAAATTGACCCGCTACTTCGGTCTGGAGAGCGTCATCCACTATCTGATCGTGGATCCGGTGAAGCGTCTCGTCATCCATCACCGCCGCGCGCAGGGCGGCCTGATCGAGACCCGCATCGCGACCCGGGAGACGCTGGATTTGACGCCCCCCGGCCTGCGCCTGCCCGTGCCCGAGCTGTTCGCCGACCTCGCGCCCGCCGACGACGGCGCTTGATCCGATCCGAGGCGGATGCCACAGCGGCGCGAACGCGAATCAGGACGCCCGGATGACTGCACCCCTCGATCTCCTCGTGCTCGGCAACGCGATCGTCGACGTGATCGCCCGCACGGACGACGCCTTCCTGTCGGCGCAGGGCGTCACCAAGGGCGCGATGCAGCTCATCGACGAGCCGCGGGCCGAGGCGCTGTTCCAGGCGATGGGACCGGCGACGATCGTGTCGGGCGGCTCGGGCGCCAACACCGCGGTCGGCGCGGCGCTCCTCGGGGCCAAGACCGGCTTCGTCGGCAAGGTCCGGAACGACGAGCTCGGCGGCCTGTTCAGCCACGACCTCAAGGCGACCGGCGTCGACTTCGCCGTCCCGGCCGCCGCCGAGGGGCCGGCCACCGCCCGGTGCTTCGTGCTCGTGACGCCGGACGGCGAGCGCACGATGAACACGTATCTCGGCGCCTGCCAGGGCCTGTCGCCCGACGACGTCGACAAGGCGCTCGTGAGCTCGGCCCGCGTCGTCTATCTCGAGGGCTACCTGTGGGATCCGCCGGCCGCCAAGGATGCGTTCCGCAAGGCCGCTCAGCTCGCCCATCAGGCGGGCAACGCCGTCGCGCTGACCCTCTCGGACGCGTTCTGCGTGGGCCGCTACCGCGACGAGTTCCTCGGCCTCGTGCGGGACGGCAGCATCGACATCCTGTTCGCCAACATGGCCGAGCTGCAGAGCCTCTACGAGACCGACGATCCCGAGGCCGCCGTGGCGGCCCTGCGCGATGAGCGCAACGCCCGCGGCCGGCACCTGCTCGGCCTCGTCACGCGCTCGGCCGACGGCGCCCTGGTGGTTCAGGGCGGCGAGGTCCGGGCCGTCGAGGCGAGCCCGGTCCAGACTGTGGTCGACACGACCGGCGCGGGCGACCTGTTCGCGGCCGGCTTCCTGGCCGGGCACGCCCGCGGGCTCGACAACGTTGCCAGCGCCCGCCTGGGCACGCTCGCGGCCGCCGAGGTCATCCAGCATATCGGCGCCCGCCCGCAGGCGGACCTGGTCGGCCTGGCCAAGGCGCGCGGGCTCCTCTGAGCCGGCGCGCCGGGCGCGCGGCCGGAGGTCCGCGTTTGCGCCGATCCCGCGCGCTCAGGCCGCGCGGACGGTCGCGAGGAAGCGCGTCACCTCGTCCCTGAGGTGGCCGGACCGGTTCGACAGCTCCGAGGCTGCCGTGAGAACCTGATCGGCCGCCGCTCCGGTCCCCTTCGCCGCGTCGGCGACGCCCGTGATGGTGCTGGTGACGTCCGCTGCCCCCTGGGCGGCCTGGGAGACGTTGCGGACGATCTCCTGCGTCGCGGCGCCCTGCTGCTCCACGGCGCTGGCGATCCGCGTCGCCACCGCGCTGAGTTCCTGAACCCGACCGCCGATGCGTCCGATCGCCGTGACGGCGTCGCCGGTGGAAGACTGGATCCGGGCGACGTGGCCGCCGATCTCGTCGGTTGCCCGCGCGGTCTGACCGGCCAGTTCCTTGACCTCCGCGGCCACGACGGCGAAGCCGCGGCCCGCCGCGCCGGCCCGCGCCGCCTCGATCGTGGCGTTCAGCGCGAGGAGATTCGTCTGCTCGGCGATGGTCGAGATCAGGGTCACGACATGACCGATCTGGATCGCCGCCCCGTTCAGATCCTGAACCAAGTGAGCGGTCGCTGCGGCGTCCGCGACCGCCGACTGTGTCAGTTCCGTCGAACCCGCGACCTGGCGGCCGATCTCCTGGACGGAGGCGCCGAGTTCCTCGGCCGCCGCCGCCGCGACGCTGACGGTGCTGGCGGCGCGTTCGGCCGCGCTCGCCACCCGGATGGAGCGATCGGCGGTGTCGGCGGCCGCCTCGTTCATGGCCGAGGCCGTGTCCTGCAGCGCGGCGACGGCGGTCGAGACCGTGCCGATGATGCCGCCGACCGTGCCCTCGAAGGCGTCGGCGATCCGGTGCATGCCGCTCCGCCGCTCCGCCTCGGCCGTGGCGCGGGCCTGTGCGGCGTCGTGTTCGAGCGTGCGCGCCCGGATCAGGCCGTCCTTGAAGACCTGGACGGACGCCGCCATGACGCCGATCTCGTCCCCGCGCTCGGAACCGCCGACGGCCGCGTCGAGGTCGTCGGCCGCGAGCCGGCCCATGGTTCCGGCCAGGGACCGGATCGGGCGGGCGACCCGGTGCCAGACCCACCAGACCGCCGCGCCGGTCAGGAGCAACCCGATGACCGCGAGCGCGACGGTGACGGACCACGCCGTCCGGAACGCGTCCTCGGAGCGCTGGACCGAGACGTTCGTGCCCTCGGCGGTGACCTGGGCGAGATCCGCCAGGGCATCGAAGGCGGCCACGAGCGGCGGGCGGGCGGGCGCGATGGCGTCGCGGGCCGCGTTCCGGTCGCCGCGCCTGAGCGGCGCGAGGATCGCCTCCTGGGCGACGCGATAGACCTTCCACCGCCCCTCGAACGCGTCCCAGAGCGCGCGCTCCCGGGGCGTCGTCGCGCGCGCGCGGTAGCTCTGGAAGGCCTCGGGGATGGACCGATCCATCTCGACGAACTCGGCATCGAGGCCCCGGTTCTCACCGTCGTCGACGGCGACCACCTTGCGGATCGTCGTCGTGTGGTACCGCAGCATCAGGAATCGAATCGTATGGAGATCGTTGTCCTTGCGCACCCAGACGTCGCGGGTCTCCACGGCGGCGGCGTTGATGGCCTGTATCTGCATCAAGCCGACGGCCGAGCTTGCCAGGAAAAGCAGAAATCCGACGATCGAGGGCAGTATCAGCTTCGATACGATACTTCTTCGCAGTCTCATCTCGGGCACCACAGAGAACGACAACGTCGCGTCGGGATGCATGAAGATGAAAGACAGATTTTTCCGCAACCTCTACTGCGGCAGCGATCTGCGCCGCAGATCGGCGCGGAACGCATAGCGCGTCGCCCGCCGACGCCGCGCTGCGGGTCGCGCGCCGATCCGGGCTGAGGCGGGCGGCCGCGCCCCGGGTCAGGGCCGCAGCAGCACCTTGCCCACCGCCGCGCGGCGGGTCAGGAGGCCGAAGGCCTCCGGGTACTCCGCCAGCGGGTAGACGCCGTGGACCTGCGCGGTGAGCCTGCCCGCGGCGACCCAGTCGAGGAGCCGGCGCTGATCGGCCCGGTGCGCCTCCGGCTCTCGGTCCAGGAAGGCGCCCCAGTGGACGCCCTGCACGTCGAGTTCCTTGAGGAGCATCAGGTTCAGCGGCAGCCGCGGGATGGCGCCGGCGGCGAAGCCGATCACGAGGAAGCGCCCGCGCCAGCCGAGCGCCCGCAGGGCCGGCTCCGCGTAGGCGTCGCCGACCGCGTCGTAGACCACGTCGATCCCGCCGCCCGAGATCCGGCGCAGCTCGTCCTTGAGCGTCGCCGGGTCGTAGACCACGCCCGCCTCGGCGCCGTGGGCGCGGGCGACCGATAGCTTCTCCTCCGAGGAGGCGCAGGCGATCACCCGGGCGCCCATCAGCCGGCCGAGCTCGACGGCGGCGAGGCCGACGCCCCCGGAGGCGCCGAGGACCGCCAGCCACTCGCCGGGCCGCAGGCGCGCGCGGTTCGCCAGGGCGTGCAGCGAGGTGCCGTAGGTGATGGTCAGCCCGGCCGCCTGCTCGTCCGGCACGGCGTCCGGCACCGGCGTGAGCCGGGCGGCGTCGAGGGCGATCAGCTCCGCGCAGCAGCCGTGCCCGGCATGGACGATCACCCGCTCGCCCACGGACACGCCCGCGGCGCCCTCGCCCAGCGCCTCGACCACGCCGACCCCCTCGCCGCCCGGCGAGAACGGCAGGGTCGGCTTCACCTGGTAGCGCCCGGCGGTGATCAGCGTGTCGAAGAAGTTCAGGGCCGCCAGCCGCATCCGCACCAGCGCCTGCCCGGGGCCCGGCACCGGGTCGGGCCGCTCGACGATCTCCAGATGCTCCGGCCCGTCGAGCCTCGTGCACAGCAGCGCCCGCATGGCGTCCCTCCTCCCCGGCGTTTCCCGGCCGATCAGGCCCGAACCGACGGTGCGGTCAAGCCGTTCCGATCATCTCGCGGATGCGGGCGCCCAGCACCTCCACCACGAACGGCTTGGTGATGACCTGCATCCCGGCCTCGAGGGGCCCGTTGCCGAAGACCGCGCTCTCGGCGTAGCCGGTGACGAACAGGACCTTGAGGCCCGGCCGCGTGAGCCGCCCGGCCTCGGCCATCTGGCGCCCGTTCATGCCCCCCGGCAATCCGATGTCGGACACCAGCAGGTCGATGCGCACGTCGGATTGCAGCACTTTGAGGCCGGCCGCGCTGTCGGCGGCCTCGATCGCCGTGTAGCCGAGATCCTCCAGCACCTCGGTGACCAGCATGCGGACGGTCGGCTCGTCGTCGACCACCAGCACGGTCTCGCCCGGCGCGGCCCGCGGCGGCGCGCCGACGGCGGCGTGCGCGTCCTCCTCGGCGACCGCGCCGCGGTGGCGGGGCAGGTACAGGCAGACCGTCGTGCCCCTGCCGACCTCCGAGTGGATCCGCACCTGGCCGCCGGATTGCTGCGCGAAGCCGTAGATCATCGACAGGCCGAGGCCGGTGCCCTGCCCCAGGGGCTTCGTGGTGAAGAACGGCTCGAACACCTTGCCGACGATCTCCGGCGCCATACCGCTGCCGGTGTCGGTGACGCACAGCGACAGGTACTGGCCCGGCGGCATGTCGTGGCGCCGGGCGGCGCGCTCGTCGAGCCACGCATTGGCGGTCTCGATCGTGATGCGCCCGCCCTCCGGCATCGCGTCCCGGGCGTTGATGCACAGGTTGAGGAGCGCGTTCTCGAGCTGCGGCGGGTCGACCAGGGCCGGCCAGAGGCCGGGCGGCGCCACGACCTCGACCACCACGGCGGGGCCCACGGTGCGGCGGATCAGCTCCTCCATGCCGGCCACCAGCCGGTTCACGTCGGTGGGCTTCGGGTCGAGGGTCTGGCGACGCGAGAAGGCGAGCAGCCGGTGGGTCAGCGCCGCGGCCCGTTTCGAGGCCCCCTGCGCGGCGTTGATGTAGCGGTCGACGTCCATGACGCGGCCCTGGCCGAGCCGGGTCTGGATCAGCTCCAGCGAGCCGGAGATGCCGGCGAGCAGGTTGTTGAAGTCGTGGGCGATGCCGCCGGTCAGCTGGCCGACCGCCTCCATCTTCTGCGACTGGCGCAGGGCCTCCTCGGCGGCGGCCAGGGCGTCGGCGCGCTCGCGCTCCGCGGTGAAGTCGCGGCCGACGGCGTTGATGACGCCCTCCCCGGGCCGGGCCGCCCAGCTGATCCAGCGATAGCCGCCGTCCCGGTGGCGGTAGCGGTTGTCGAAGCGCGCGAGGCTCGACCCCGCGGAGAGCTGGCGCGCGCCCTCGACGGTGCGGTCGAGATCGTCCGGGTGGACGAAGGCGATGAGCTTCGTTCCGATCAGCTCGTCCGGGCGCCAGCCCAGCACCTCGGTCCACGCTGGGTTCACCGCGGTGATCGTCCCGTCGAACAGGCAGCGCAGCATCATGTCGGACGAGAGCGTCCACAGGGCGTTGCGGTCGGCCGTGCGCTCCTCGACCTGCTGCGCCAGCGTGGCGTTGAGTTGGCGCAACTCGGCCAGGGCGGCCTCCAGCCGGCCCTGGCTCTCCTTGAGGGCGGCGTCCGCCAGGACCCGGCCGGTGGTCTCGTTGGTGAGGATGAACAGGCCGGCGACCCGGCCCTCGGCGTCGAGAACCCGCGAGTACGAGAAGGTCCACCACGTCTCCCGGGCGCCGCGGTCGGTGTCGAGCTGCCACGGCAGATCGACGAAGCGCTCCGGACGGCCCGCCATGGCGGCGTCGATGATCGGTTTGGCCTGATCCCAGGCATCGGCCCAGACCACGTCGAACCGCTCGCCCATCGCCCAGGGCAGCCGCGGACCGAGCAGCGGGAAGTAGGTGTCGTTGAAGAAGAAGTGGAGGTCGGGCCCCCAGGCCAGGATCATCGATTCCGGCGAGTTGAGGACGAGCGACAGGGCCGCACGGAACTCCGCCGGCCACGTCTCCGGAAGCCCCAGGGGATGACCCGACCAGTCGCGCGCGCGGATCATCCGCGCGGCCTCGCCGCCGCCGGAGAGGAAGGGGAAGGGGTCGGTCACGGGCTCTGAGCAATGCAGGTCATGGGCGTACGGCGTATGACCGTCTTCGGCGGCATCTCCAAGCTGCCCGGTCGCGGTTCGACGACGTCGTCTCAGCGCGCCGCCGTCCTCGCGAGCGGAGCGAAGCGACCCAGGGCTACGGGACGTCGGCAAGCGCGGCGCCGACGGGATCGCCTCGCTCCGCTCGCGAAGACGGCCGGCTGAGCCTCGGTCCGACCCGTCAATGCGCCTCCTGCCAGTTGCCCGCCGCGTTGGCCTCGACCACCAGCGGCACCTTCAGGGTCAGGGCCGGCGCCGGCGCCTCCTCCATGACGCCGCGGATGATCGGGATCGTCCGCTCCACCTCGTCCTCGGCCGCCTCGAACACCAGCTCGTCGTGCACCTGCAGCAGCATGCGCGCCCTGAGCTTCTTCGCGGCGAGGGCCGCCTCCATCCGCGTCATGGCCCGCCGGATGATGTCGGCGGCCGAGCCCTGGATCGGCGCGTTGATCGCTTGCCGCTCGACGCTGGCGCGCTCGGAGGGGTTGTTGGAGCGGATCTGCGGGTAGTGGCACACGCGGCCGAACAGGGTGGTGACGTAGCCCTTGTCGCGGCAGCTCTTCTTGGTGGTCTCGATGTAGTCCCGGATGCCCGGGAACTGCTCGAAATACTGCTTGATGAACGCCGAGGCCTCCTCGCGGCCGATGCCGAGCCGGTCGGCGAGGCCGAAGGCCGAGATGCCGTAGATGATGCCGAAGTTGATGGTCTTCGCCCGGCGCCGCAGGTCGGGCGTCATCGCCTTGAGCGGCACGCCGAACATCGCCGAGGCGGTCGCCGCGTGGATGTCGATCCCGTCCTCGAACGCTTTCCGGAGCTCCGGGATGTCGGCCATGTGGGCCAGCAGCCGCAGCTCGATCTGCGAGTAGTCGGCCGAGATCAGCCGGTTGCCGGGCGCCGCCACGAAGGCGCGGCGGATCCGGCGACCCTCCTCGGTGCGGATCGGGATGTTCTGCAGGTTCGGCTCGGAGGAGGACAGCCGGCCCGTGGTGGTCGCCGCCAGCGAGAACGAGGTGTGGACCCGCGCCGTCTCGCGGTCGGCATGGGCCTGGAGCGCGTCCGTGTAGGTGGATTTCAGCTTCGAGAGCTGCCGCCACTCCAGGATCTTCTTGGGCAGCTCGTGGCCCGCCTGGGCCAGCTCCTCCAGCAGGGTCGCGGGCGTGGCCCACTGGCCCGACGGCGTCTTCTTGGCCCCCGGCAGACCCATCTTCCCGAACAGGATGTCGCCGATCTGCTTCGGCGAGCCGACCGAGAATTTCTCCCCGGCATCCTCCTGGATCTCCTCCTCCAGGCGGACGAGGATCTGCGAGAAATCCCCGGACAGGCGGCTCAGCATCTCCCGGTCGACGCGGATGCCGCGCTGCTCCATCCGGGCGATCACCGGCAGCAGGGGCCGCTCCAGGGTCTCGTAGACGGCGACCCGGTGCTCGGCCACGAGGCGCGGCTTCATCATCCGCCACAGGCGCAGGGTCACGTCGGCGTCCTCGGCCGCGTAGGCGGTGGCCTTGTCGATGGCGACGCGGTCGAACGTCACCTTGTTGCGGCCGGTGCCGGCCACGTCCGAGAAGGTGATCGGCTGGTGGCCGAGATGCCGGCGGGCCAGCTCGTCCATGCCGTGGCCGCCCTTGCCGGCGTCGAGCACGTACGAGATCAGCATCGTGTCGTCGAACGGCGCGACCTCGATGCCGTAGCGGGCGAGCACCACCCAGTCGTATTTGAGGTTCTGGCCGACCTTCAGGACGCCGGGGTGCTCGAGGAGCGGCTTCAGCCGGGCGACGGCCTCCTTCGGGGGGATCTGGCCCGGCACCGGCTCGACCACGTCGGAGGGCGCGGCGCCCTCGCCGAACAGGTCGGTGGCGTCCGCCTGCACCTTGGCGGCCTGGACGTGGGCCAGCGGGATGTAGCAGGCCCGGCCGGTGGCGACCGCCAGCGAGACGCCGACGAGGCCGGCCCTGTGGGCATCGAGCGAGTCGGTCTCGGTGTCGACCGCGATCACGCCGGCCTCCTCGGCCTCGGCGATCCAGGCGTCGAGCTGCTCCAGCGACGAGACCGTCTCGTAGGCGGCGGTGTCGAACGGCGCCACGGATTCCGCGGCCCGTGCCGCCACCACGTTGCCGGGTGTCGCCTCGACGGGCGCCCGGGGCTTGGCGGGCGCGTCCGGCAGGTCGAGGTCGGCGAAGGGATCGATCTCGCCGCCCTCCGGCGGGGCGGCGCCCGGCGGTCGCTCGGCCCCGGCGGCCGCGGTCTCGGGATCCGGCGGCACGGAATCGCCGAAGAACGGCACCGCGTCGCTGCCCCCGGCGGCGTTGCCGTAGCCGTGCGGCCGGGCGCCCGGCAGGAGGCGCGGATCGGGCTTCACCGCCTCGGGATCGACGTGCAGCATCTGGGCGATGCGGCGCGTCAGCGTGTTGAACTCCATCGCCTTCAGGAAGCCGACCAGCTTCTCGGGATTGGGCTGGGGCACGCAGAGGTCGTCCAGCGGCACCGGGACGGGCACGTCCTCCATCAGCGCCACGAGCCTGCGCGACAGCTTGGCCTGATCGACGTTGGCGAGCAGCGTCTCCCGCCGCTTGGGCTGCTTGATCTCGCCCGCCCGCTCCAGCAGGGCCTCGAGGCTGCCGAACTCCTTGATCAGCGCCGCGGCCGTCTTCAGGCCGATGCCGGGCACGCCCGGCACGTTGTCGGAGGTGTCGCCGATGAGCGCCAGCGCGTCGCCGATCTGGTTCGGCTGCAGGCCCTCCCACTTGGCGACGATCGCCTCGACGTCGAGGTTGCGCTCGGGTCGGTAGCCGGGCTTGCCCTTGGCACCCGACTCGAAATCGTAGAACCGCACCTGCGGCCCGACGAGCTGCATCAGGTCCTTGTCGGACGAGACGATGATGACGCCCGCGCCCCGCGCCTCGGCCTGGCGGGTGTAAGTGGCGATGAGATCGTCGGCCTCGTAGCGCTCCAGCTCCACCGCGTGCAGGCCGAAGGCGCGCACCGCGTCGCGCATCAGCGGCATCTGGCGCTTCAGGTCGTCGGGCGCGTCCGGGCGGTGGCCCTTGTAGTCGGGGAACATCTCCTTGCGGAACGAGCCCTCCGACTTGTCGAAGACGATCCCGAGATGGCTCGGCATGGTGCCGGCGGCGCCGTCCTGCAGGAACTGCGCGATCTTGGTGCAGAACAGCCGCACGGCGCCGGTGGGCAGCCCGTCGGAGGGGCGCGAATTGTACTTCTGGTCCTGGTTGATCGACTGGAAATAGGCCCGGAAGATGAAGGACGAGCCGTCGACCAGGATCACCTGATCGCCGGGTCCGACGGGCTTGGTCTCGGGGCTCGAGTCGGGCTTCGAGTCGGTCATGGGCTCAGGCGGCTCGGGGCGATCAGGAGTCGGGCGCGCGGTCCAGCTCGGCGCGGCAGGCCGCGACGAGGACGGGCAACTCGTGGTGGACGGTGAGCCAGACGATGTCCAGCGTCACCCGATGATAGCTGTGGCGATAAAAGTTCCCCGCATCCGCGATCTGACGCCACGGCACGGCGGGATATCGGGCTCTCGTCTCGGCGCTCAATCGGCGGCTCGCCTCCGAGATGATCTCCAGGCAGCGCACGACCGCGAAGTGGGTGCGTTCGTCTGCCTCGAACGTCTCGAGCGTGAATCCCGCCACGAAGCGGGCAACGCGCTCCGCGTTGGCGATCATGTCGGCGCAGGCGGCCCGCTCGCGTTCAGAAGGCGGAAATGGCATCGCGCTCCGCGTGCGTGCGAACCCGATCCTTCAGGGCCGCCCGATCCGCCACGTCGACCCGGATCGGAAAGAGATCATCGATGAAGTGGCACAGGCCGACATAGCCGAAGAGACCGCCCACGACGGACACATCGATCTCGATCATCACGTCGAGATCGCTGTCGGCCCGCGCCTCCCCCCGGGCGACCGAACCGAACAGAGCCGCGTGGAGAACGCCGCGGCGGCGCAGTTCCGCCTCGTTGGCGCGCAGGATATCGAGGGCGGCGAGCTTGTCCATGGCGGCGGGACCGGAGGGAATCGGCGGCCGCCAGCATAGCAGAAGCGCGGCAGAGGAGGATCAGGCCGCCAACTCGCGCCCGAGCGCCTCCACCCGGCGCAGGTCGTCCACGAAGGCCGCGTAGGCCTCCGCCTTCGCCTCGTCCGGCAACCGGAGCAGGTAGGACGGGTGGACCGTGATGAAGCCCTGGAATCGGTTGTCGTGCCGGTCGAAGCGGAACGGGCCGCGCGCCCGGGTGATCGGGATCGCCTTGCCGGTCAGCGCCAGCACGGCGGTCGCGCCGAGCGCCACGACGAGCTTCGGGCCGACGAATTCGAGCTCCCGGTCGAGCCACCACCGGTAATGGCTGACCTCGCCGGCTGTCGGCTTCTGGTGGATGCGGCGCTTGCCGCGCTCCTCGAACTTGAAGTGCTTGACCGCGTTCGTCAGGTAGCTCGCGCCCCGGTCGAGCCCGGCCTCCGCCATGGCGCGGGAGAGCAACTGGCCGGCGGGCCCGACGAAGGGCCGGCCTTGCCGGTCCTCCTGGTCGCCGGGCTGCTCGCCCACGAAGGCCACCGTCGCCCCGACCGACCCCTCGCCGAGCACGGCCTGGGTGGCCCCCGGAACCAGCGGCTCGGTCCGGCGGATGATCGCGTTCAGCTCGTCGAGGCTCTTGGGATCCTGGTCGGCCATGGCGGCGACGGCCCGGGCGGGTTCGCGGCGTGTGGGCAAGGTCGGCTCCCTCTCGATCATGGCTTCGGTTCGCCCGGCCGCCGCCCGGACCAGGGCCGGGATCGCAGCCGTCTCGGGCATGTTGTGCCAGTACTTCTTGGGCATCTCCGCCCGCATCGCCTTCAGGTTGGTGCGGGCCGGGTTGAACGTGCTCTCGTAATAGGTCTGCCAGCCGGCCTCGAAGCCGTCGCCCTCCGGAAGATGGGCGCGGTCGCCGGGCGGCCCCAAAGTCAGGGTCTCGGTGTCCCAGTGGGCCGAGCCCTCGGGCGTCAGGATCGACCAGCGCATCCCGCGGAAGCGGTCGACGAAGAACGGTGCCGCCGCCTCGAGGATGTGGTGGTCCGGCTCGAACCACGCGACGTAGCGCTCGCCGTCCGGTCCCTCCGCCCGGCGGAAACGCAGGAAGGCGTGCATCTTGTGGAGGTCGCGCCCGATCGCCTTCGCCATCCGGTGCAGGCGGTGGACCAGCGGGTCGCTGCCGATCTCCATCAGGTGCCGCTCGCCGCGGCAGACGCGCCAGATCAGCGCGTAGAGCAGGCCGTAGCGCTCCGGATCGCGGTGGGGAATGACCTGCGGGATCAAGGTGGCGACGGCCTTCGGCAGGACAAGCGGCGTCCCGGCGGCCTGCTCCGCGTCGCCGCCGAACAGGCCGGGCGCATCCGTCACCGACCACGTCACGGCCTCGGGGGCGACGCCCTGCGCGACGAGGCTCCGGGCGGCTTTGCGGAAACCGTCGAGATCGGCGCCGGGGCGCAGCGCGACGGCGCGCGGCGACCGCGCATCCCCTCTCTCCACGGAGGCAGACGGAAACGGCGCGTGCCCCGCCCCCATCAGAACAGGCTCAGCTGCGCCGCGGGCTCGACCAGCCGCGTCCGCAGGTCGAGCCGGTCGGTGAGCCCGACCGGCCGATGGTCGGCGGCCACTAGGAACGGCCGCGCCCGCTTCAATCCGGAGGTCAGCCGGGCGACGTCATCGAGGCGCAGGGTCGCGTGGCGGCGCGCCCTGACGATCTTGTCGACCGCCCGCGCCCCGAGCCCCGGCACCCGCAGCAGCCATTCCCGGTCGGCGCGGTTCACGTCCACGGGGAATTTGTCCCGGTGCTTCAGCGCCCAGGCGAGCTTCGGGTCGATGTCGAGGGCGAGCATCCCGCCCTCGGAGGCGTCGGCCACCTCGTCGGGGGTGAATTCGTAGTACCGGAGCAGCCAGTCGGCCTGGTACAGCCGGTGCTCGCGCTGGAGCGGCGGCGGCTTCGGCGGCAGGATCGCTGAGCCGTCCGGGATCGGACTGTAGGCAGAGTAGTAGACCCGCTTCAGGCCAACGCTGCCGTAGAGGAGCGCGCTCTTGCGGATCAGGGCCTCATCGGTGGTGGTGTCCGCCCCGACGATCACCTGCGTCGAGTGGCCGGCCGGCGAGAAGCGGCGCTTCTCGGCCTTGGCCTGCACGATGCGCTCGCCGATCTGCGCCATCGCCCCCTGGATCGCGGCGCCGTCCTTCTCGGGCGCGAGCCGCTCCAGGCTCGCCTCAGTCGGCAGCTCGACGTTGATCGAGAGCCGGTCGGCGTAGAGGCCCGCCTCCTCGATCAGCCAGGGGCTCGCCTCCGGGATCGACTTAAGGTGGATGTAGCCGGCGAAACCGTGGTCGCGCCGGAGCGACTTCGCCACGCGGGTCAGCAGCTCCATCGTGTGATCCGGCGACTTGATGATGCCGGAGGAGAGGAACAGCCCCTCGATGTAGTTGCGCCGGTAGAAGTTCAGGGTGAGGTTCACGACCTCCTCCACGGTGAACTTCGCCCGCCGCACGTTCGAGGAGCGCCGGTTCACGCAGTAGGCGCAGTCGAACAGGCACCAGTTCGTCAGCAGGATCTTGAGGAGCGAGACGCACCGCCCGTCGGGCGTGTAGGCGTGGCAGATCCCGGCGCCGGTGGTCGACCCGAGCCCGTCCTTGCCGGCCGCCCGCTTCGGCGCGGCCGAGGAGGCGCAGGAGGCGTCGTACTTGGCGGCGTCCGCGAGGATGCGCAGCTTCTTGGCCAGGGTCTCGTCCATCGAACAGACAATGAACAACGTGGCCGAAGGTGCAAGGCCGGCGCGGCGTTCACCCCGGGCCGCGATGCCGCACCCGTCACGCAGGCGCGTCGGGCTCGCCGGATTCGTCGGGCTCCCGGTCGACCACACGGCGGGCGAGGCCGTAGGCGAAGCCGGCCCGGGCCAGGGCGGCGAGGTCGCGGTCGCGGTGCGTCGCCCGCTGGTCCGGTCGGCGATACGGTCCCAGGCGTCGCCGCTTGGCGTAGGCCTGGGCGGCCTGCTCCTCGATCGCGTCCGCCTCCCCGTCCGGCAGGGCGTCGCGCTCAGCCAGCATGGCGGCCTCCACGACGTCGCGCGGGATCCCCTTGGCGGCGAGCTTGGCCGAGACGCCGCGGGTCGAGGTGCCGCGACGCCGCAGGGTGGCGAGGCGGGTATCGGCGAAGCGCGCGTCGTCCACGAGGCCGGCCGACACCGCCCGCGCGACGGTCGCCGTCACGAGGTCGGCGAAGCGTTCGGGATCCTCGCCCCGGGCCCGCGCGCGCTTCTGGACGCGGCGCGCGAGCGTCCGGCGCAGCATATCGGTCGAGGCGCTGTAGCGCTCCAGATAGTGGAGCGCCGCACGCTCCAGCCAGGCCGGGCTCACGGGGCCGGGCGGCTTGATCTCGCGGTCGCGACCTTCTGGCGCGGATCCTGCAACGAATGGAGATTTCACCGGTTCTTCACGATCTCGACAGGTTTGCGTTCCATGACTCAGGTATGGAACGCGCGCAACGCGACAGGCTCGGCCATGGCCCGAACCACCGTTCTTCGCCCGGCACTCCGCAGGGCCGATGGCGCCTGCGGCTGCACGGCGCGGCGGCCGTACTGATGCGGCGCGAGTGGCTCCTGGTCCTCGTGGCCCTGGGGCTCGCCGCGGCCGCGGCCGCGATCGTCTACCTGTCGCGCCCGAACACCCTGACGGTGGCGGTCGGCCCCCAGGACGGGCCCGAGGCCGCGCTGATCGAGGCCTATGCCGGCGCCCTCGACCGGGCCCGGGAGGACGTCCGTCTCAAGGTGGTGCGCTACGGCGACGTGCGCGACAGCGCCCTGGCACTCCAGCGCAACAAGGCTGACCTCGCGGTGGTGCGGCCGGACGTGTTCCTGCCCGAGAACGGGCTGACCCTGGCGATCCTGCACGACGAGGCCCTGGTCATCGCGGCGCCGGAGGCGGCCGATCTCGACGACGTGCCGGCCCTGGCGCGCAAGCGGCTCGGCATCGTGGTCCGTCACAGCGCTGACCTGTCGTTCCTCACGAACCTCCTGTCCTTCTACGACCTCGTGCCGGACATCGTGGGCGAGGACGCGCCGGAGGCCGGCCACGCCGCCGAGGCGGAGCCCGGCCACGTGGTCGTGGTGCCGCTGAAGGTCGGTGACGTCACGGCCGCACTCACCGAGAAGCGGGTCGACGCGGTGGCGGTGATCGCGAGCCCGGCCTCCAAGCCGGCGGCCGCGGTCGTCCGCGCCGTCGAGCTGGGCGCGCCGGACCGCAAGATCGGCTTCGTCTCGATCCCGGACGGCGACGCGATCCTGCAGCGCTTCCCCGAGCTGCAGTCGGTGACGATCCCGGCCGGCACCTTCGGCGGCCGCCCGAAGCGGCCCGACGAGGAGGTCAAGACCGTCGGCGCCTCCTATCGCCTGATGGCCCGCGGCACGGTGAGCCGCGTCGCGGTCGCCTCTGCGACGCAGCACCTGTTCGAGTGGCGCTCGCGGCTCGCCTCGACCGCGCCGGTGGCCAAGCTGATGAAGGCGCCGGACTTCGACACGACGGTGGCGGCGACCTCGGCGCGCCTGCCGAACCACCCCGGCGCCGTCGACTATTTCGAGCGCGAGCAGCAGACCTTCCTCGACCGCTACGAGGACTACATCTACCTGTTCGCCTTCTTCGGCGGCACGATCGGCTCCGGCTTCGCGTGGCTCGGCCAGCGCCTCGCCCGCAAGCGCCGGGAGCGGGTCGACTTCGTCCTCGACCGGCTCCTCGACATCATGCGCGAGGTGCGCGCGGCGACCAGCGCCGCCGAACTCGACGCGATCGCGATCGAGACCGACGGGCTGGTGGCGGACGTGGTCTGCTACGCCCGCGAGCGCAGCATCGACGCGCGGACGGTCAGCGCGCTGATCCTGGCGGTCGACGGCGTCCACGCGGCCATCGCCGACGCGCGGCGGCAGACGAGCGAGACCGAGCCCCGGGCGGCGACCCGCAACCGCACGGCCCGGCTGCTCGCCCTCGATCTGCCGGCCGCGGAGTAGCGGCGGGCGCCGCATGGCTGGCGGCTTAGGGATATCATGCTAACGGGAACCATGTTCGATCCCGTCGCCGCCCTCGATACGGTTCTCGAGAACCTCGACCGCGAGGCCCGCGAGCCCACGAAGCTCCGGGCCGCGCTGGTGCCGCAGCTGCGCCGGGTGATCGAGGAGGGCCACCGGGCCGCCGAGGCGCAGCTCCTCGAGGACCGCAACGGGCTGCTGTGCGCGCAGACCCTGTCGAATCTTACCGACGCGGTGGTCCGGGCGATCCACGACGCCGTGGTCTGGCGGCTCTATCCCAACGACAACCCGTCGACCGGCGAGCAGCTCGCGGTGGTCGCCACCGGCGGCTACGGCCGGGGCACGATGGCGCCGGGATCGGACATCGATCTGCTGTTCCTGCTGCCCTACAAGCAGACCGCGTGGTCCGAGAGCGTCGTCGAGGGGATGCTCTACGTCCTGTGGGACCTGAAACTGAAGGTCGGCCACGCCACCCGCTCGGTCGAGGAGTGCCTGCGCGAGGCGCGGGCCGACATGACGATCCGGACGGCCCTGCTGGAGGCGCGGTACCTGTTCGGCACCCGGGTGCTCTACGAGGAGCTCGTGACGCGCTTCGACGCCGAGCTGGTGGTCGGATCCGCCGCCGAGTTCGTCGAGGCGAAGCTGCGCGAGCGCGACCTGCGCGTCTCCAAGGCCGGCACCTCGCGCTACCTCGTCGAGCCCAACGTCAAGGACGGCAAGGGCGGCCTGCGCGACCTCAACACGCTGTTCTGGATCGCCAAGTACACCTACCGGGTCCGCGACCAGATCGAGCTCGTCAGCGCCGGCCTGTTCACCCCGGAAGAGTACGCGCTGTTCGAGCGCTGCGAGGAGTTCCTGTGGCGGGTGCGCTGCCACATGCACTTCGCCACGAAGCGCGCCGAGGAGCGCCTGTCCTTCGGTCTGCAGCCGCGGATCGCCGAGCGCTTCGGCTACGAGGCCCGGGGCGGCCTCTCCGGCGTCGAGCGCTTCATGAAGGCCTATTTCCGCATCGCCAAGGATGTGGGCGATCTCACCGCCATCGTCTGCGCCGAGCTGGAGGCGCGCCACGCCAAGCGCACGCCGGTTCTCGACCGCTGGATCGGCCGGTTCCGCGACCGGTTCCGGGCGACCGCCATGGAGGCGGAGGATTTCTGGATCGACCACGGCCGGGTGAACCTGCGCGCGGAGGACGCCTTCGAGCGCGACCCGGTCAACCTCATCCGGCTGTTCTGGCTCGCCGACCGGCACAACCTCGCGATCCATCCGGACGCCAAGCGGCTGGCCAACCGGTCCCTGCGCCTCGTCAACCCGTCGCTGCGCGTGGACCCCGAGGCGAACCGACTGTTCGTCGAGATCCTGACCTCGCGGAACGCGCCGGAGGAGGCGCTGCGCGAGATGAACGAGGCGGGCGTGCTCGGCCGCTTCATCCCGGATTTCGGCCGCATCGTCGCGATGATGCAGTTCAACATGTACCACCACTTCACGGTGGACGAGCACCTGCTGCGCACGGTCGGCGTGCTGGCGGACATCGAATCGGGCCGGGCCCAGGAGACCTACCCGCTGGTCTCGCGCCTCGTGCACTCGATCCACAACCGCACCGCGCTCTACGTGGCGATCCTGCTGCACGACATCGCCAAGGGCCGCCCGGAGGACCACTCGATCGCCGGCGCCGCCATCGCCGAGAAGCTCTGCCCGCGCTTCGGCCTGAACCAGGCCGAGACCGAGACGGTGCGCTGGCTCGTGGAGCACCACCTGCTGATGTCGATGACCGCGCAGAGCCGCGACCTCTCGGATGCCAAGACGATCGAGCGCTTCGCCGCGAGCGTGCAGAGCCTGGAGCGGCTGAAGCTCCTGACCATCCTGACGGTGGCCGACATCACCGCCGTCGGCCCCGGCGTCTGGACCGCCTGGAAGGGCACCTTGGTCCGCACCCTGTACGACGAGACCGAGGTCTACCTCTCGGGCGGCCATTCCGAGATCGCCCGCACCGACCGGGTGCGCCTCGTGCAGATGGGCCTGCGGGAACAGCTGCCCGGCTGGGGCTCGGAGGAGTTCGACGCCTACGCGGCCCGCCACAGCCAGGCCTACTGGCTCAAGGTCGACGGCACGCGCCAGCTCAAGAACGCGATCTTCCTGCGCGACGTCGTGCGCGACGGGCGGACCAGCGCGACCGACGTCGCCCTCGATCCCGTCCGGGGCGTGACCGAGATCACGGTCTACTCGCCGGACCATCCCCGCCTGCTCGCCATCGTCACCGGCGCCTGCGCCGCGGCCGGCAGCAACATCGTCGACGCGCAGATCTTCACCACCACGGACGGGTTCGCCCTCGACACGATCTTCATCTCGCGCGCCTTCGAGCGGGACGACGACGAGCTGCGTCGGACCAAGCGCATCACCGCGGCGATCGAGCGGGCGCTGAAGGGCGAGATCAAGATCGCCGACCTCGTGGCCGACAAGCACCCGCCGACCAGCACCCGCGCCAAGACCTTCCCGGTGCCGCCGGACGTCATCATCGACAACGCCCTGTCGAGCCGGGAGACCGTGGTGGAGATCACCGGCCTCGACCGGCCGGGCCTGCTCTACGAGCTCACCACGGCCTTCAGCCGGCTGTCGCTCAACATCACGTCGGCGCATGTGGCGACGTTCGGCGAGCGCGCCGTGGACGTCTTCTACGTCACCGACCTCACCGGCACGCGGGTGACGCAGCCCGACCGGCAGGCCGCGATCCGGGCCGCCGTGATGGACGTGTTCGCCCACGACGTCGCGACGCTGAAGGCCGAGGGTCTGGAGGCGCTGGTGGCGGCGCCGCCGCCGCGCGAGGCGTGAGCGTACGGGTTGATTTCGCGGCCCCGTGGCCAGATATCAGCGCCGATTCCACCATCCCTCACCGATTCCCGCCCACGACTGAAACGTGATGACGAGCAACGACATGCCTCAGGATGACCAGCGCCAGACCACGGTCGAAGCCGGTGCCGGCGCGGCCCAGGATCCCGCGCCCGCGGGTCAGGGCAGCGAGTCGGCCACCGTCGATCCGGTCGCGGAGGCCCTGGCCTTGCTGACCGCCGAGCGCGACGAGCTCAAGGACCGGACGCTGCGCACCCTCGCCGAGATGGAGAACCTGCGCCGCCGGACGGAGCGCGAGGTCGCCGACGCGCGCGCCTACGCGGTGACCAACTTCGCCCGGGACGTGCTCAACGTCGCCGACAACATCCGCCGCGCCCTCGACAGCGTTCCGGCCGACGCGAAGGCCACGGCCGACGGCGCCCTGAAGGGGCTGATCGACGGGATCGAGCTCACCGAGCGCGACCTCGGCAAGACCCTCGAGCGCCACGGCGTGAAGATCGTCGAGCCGCAGGGCCAGAAGTTCGACCCGAACCGCCATCAGGCGATGTTCGAGGTGCCGAACGCGGAGGTTCCGGCCGGCACCGTCGTGCAGGTCGTGCAGGCGGGCTACGTCATCGGCGAGCGCGTGCTGCGCCCGGCCCTGGTGGGCGTCGCCAAGGGCGGCCCGAAGGCAGCCGCCAACCCGGCCGACGCCGCCTGAGCGGCCCCGTGGTGCGCCCTACTGGCAGGGCAGCGCCGCGGCGAAATCCGAGATGAACTGCGCGGTCTGGCGGGTCCGGGCCGGCGCCGCCGGATCGCGGGCGACGAGCCCCGCCTCGACGCGGAGGCGGCCGTTGCAGGCGCAGGTCGGCAGCGTTCCCGCGGCCGGCTCAGGCGAGCACGCGTCGTGGTGCGCGCAGGCGAGATCCAGCGCGTCGATCGGCGGGTAGCCGGGCCCGCGGCTGCCGGGGCCGCAGAAATTCCCGTAGATCAGGATGGCGCCGCGCCCGTCGGGCCCGGGTGGCACGATCTCCTGCGCCCGCGCCGGGACGGTGCAGGCCGCGAGCGCGACGGCGAGCAGCATTGTCGTGAGGGAGGTCGAGCTGGGCATGCTCACGGCCGATCCTGTCGGAGAGAATCCGCGGTCCCGCGGGGCTGCACCCGCGCGGTATCCGGCCTCACCGACATCCCTCGGCCATGGACAGGCTCGCGCGGCCGACAGATTCGCGAAGCCGAATGCAGGGCATTGCGACCCAGCTTGACCGCTCCGTCAAGCTATCGCCCAACGAATATTGCTCAGAATCGGTAATTCACACCGGCCCGAACCACCGCAAACCCGGAGTCCTGTTTGCCGGCACCATAAAACGCCGGAACACTGGCGTTGTAGTACGTGGCGGCGTTCGTTCCGCGGCCGAGATGGAGGTAGAGCGCCTCCACCTTGGCGGAGAGCTTCTCGGTGAAGGCGTACTCGATGCCGCCGCCGGCCGCGTATCCGGTCCGGTCGGTCGACGGCAGGGTGTAGGGGTAGGCGCCCGCGTCGGTCGCGCGCGCCCCGCCGCCGTAAGCGAAACCGCCGGTCCCGTAGACGAGGACCCGGTCGAACGCGTAGCCGAGCCGGGCGCGGACCGTGCCGAAATAGTCGAGGCTCGGTCGGACACTGTAATACGGCGTGGTGCCGAGATAGGCGGCGTCCGCCTTGGCGAAGGCCGCGCCCTGGATGTCGGCCTCGACGCCGACGACGGCGCCGGAGCCCGGCGTGAATTGGTAATTGTAGCCTATCTGGCCGCCGCCGGCGAAGCCGCCTGACCGCCCGCCGCCCGTGACGGTGCCGTAGGTCGGGTCGGTGAAGCCGCCGCTCCCGGTCGGGAATGCGTATCCCGCATTCACGCCGGCATAGATGCCCGTCCAGGTGAAGACCGGGAGCGACGGCAGTGGCGGCGGCGGCGCGCGGCGGGGCAGGTCGGCCGCCTGGGCGGCGAGGGCCAGGCAGCCGCATGCGGCGCCCGCGAGGGCTGCGGAGGTTCGTGCGTTCATGGAAATCTCGTTCGGCGCGCGGCGGAGCCGCGGGATCAGAGGGCCAGGAGGAGCAGCCCGACGACGGTCACGGACAGGATCAGGCAGAGGGCGAGATCGAGAATGGCCGCTCCACCGCAGGTCGGCGCGGTTCGTGCGCGGTCGATACCGGACAGGGCGATCAAGAGCGGACCTCGCGGTTCTCTTCCGTGCGTGCCGCGACCCTCACGGTTCTCGCGGCGCGTCGGGGCCCGACGGCGCCCGAGGGTGCCGCCGCCCCGCCTGAGGGGGTGGCGGGAGCGGCGGCCTGCGGCGCCCTCGGTGAACCGGCGCGGTGGACCGTTTCCGCGACGGCGACCCCGAGGACGGGCAGTGTGAGCGCGGCGACGACGCAGACGAGGCGTCGGAGCCGCGGAAGGGGATCACCCAGGCTTGCCCGTCGCGCCTGGGCGGTGGGAAGCGTGAGCGGCGGCAGGGGCATCGCCACGAGCGTTCGCGTATCAATCGTCATCGGCCGGCCCCGCATTTCGTGGGAAATTTGACCACGAAATGGTTTTACGTGTGCAAAAATCCCACGTCAACGCGAAATCGAGGGACCAGCGTGCGCCTTCGCACGCGGTGGGATTGTGTCCCACAGCGTGAGCCGTCACGATGCGGCCATGTCTGATACTGCCGATACACCGCGGGAGGGCGCCAGCCTGCACGCGCCGCTGGCGCGGCTGCTGCGCCCCCTCGTGCGCCTGCTCGTCGCCCGCGGCATCACCTTCCCAGCACTCACCGACCTGCTGCGCGAGCTGTACGTGAACGTCGCCGAGTACGACTTCGCCCTCACCGGAAAGGAGCAGACCGACAGCCGCGTCTCCCTGCTCACCGGCATCCACCGCAAGGAGGTCCGGCGCCTGCGAGGCGCCGGTGCTCCGGTCAGCGCCGTCCCGGCGGTCGTCTCCCGCACCAGCCGGATCATCGCCCGCTGGATCGCCGACCCGGCCTTCACCGACGCGCAGGGCCAGCCCCTGAAACTTCCGCGCACGGCCGAGGGCGGCGCACCCTCGTTCGAGTCGCTGGTCGCGGGCGTGACGCGGGACCTGCGGCCGCGCGCCGTCCTCGACGAGTGGCTCGATCGCGGGCTGGCCTTCACGGATCCGCAGGACCGGATCGTGCTGGCCGAGGCCGCCTACGTACCGAGGGGCGACGGCGCCGAGGGGCCCCAGCTCTACTATTTCGGCCGCAACCTGCACGACCATATCGCCGCCGCCGTCGCCAACATCTTCGGAGACGCGCCGCGCTTCCTCGAGCGGGCGGTCCACTACGACGGGCTGTCCGAGGACCTCGCGACCCGGCTCGAGGCGCGCGCCCGCGAGATCGCCATGGAGGCGCTGCAGCAGGCCAACCGGGAAGCGCACGCGGCCTGCCAGACCGATCCCGGCGGCACGCATCGCTGGAACTTCGGCCTGTACGTCTACACCGAAGCGGCGCCGCCGGCGCGGCGAGCGGACGAGCGGTGAGAGGCCGGCCGGTGCGCGCCACGCTCAACCGCCGGTTCGTCCTGCGCCTGCTCGCGGGCGCCGCGACCGTTCTGCCCGGCACCGTCCGGTCGCAGGAATCCCCGCGCGATCAGGGCATCGGCGGGACCGGCATGATGCGGACCGACGCGCCGAAGAGCGGGCCCCTCGGCGAGGGCGACCGCGGCATCGGCGGCACCGGCGTGATCGGCACGATCCGACGCTTCGGCTCGATCGTCGTCAACGACCTGCGCATCGCCTATCCGCCCGAGGTGGAGGTGCATATCGACGGCACGGCCGCGAAGGCCGCCCACCTGAAGATCGGTCAGGTCGTCCACGTGGTGGCGCGGCCCGAGGGCGGCGGACTCGCCACGGGACGGATCGACGTCACGAGCGAAGTGGTCGGGACGGTGGAATCGGTCGCGCCTGGGCGGCTCGTAGTGCTCGGCCAGCGGGTCTCGACCACGGGTCTCGGCGGCGCGTGGCAGCCGGGCGCGCGAGTCGCGGTGAGCGGGCTGCGCCGGCCCGACGGCGTGATCGTGGCGAGCCTGATCGAGCCGCGGGACACCGGGCCCGACCGCGTCGCCGGCCCGGTGCGGCGGGTCGCGGGCGGCCTCGGGATCGGCGGCCTCCGCCTCGCGGGCGCCGACGCCCTGCCGCCGGGCCGGCGCGCCCTGGTGACGGGCCGTGCGGCGAACGGCGTGCTCACCGTGACCAACGCCGCGCAGGTCGGTCTGCCCTTCCCGCCGGGTCTGAAACAGGTCTCGATCGAGGCCTATATCGGCCGGGATAGCGGCAGGCTCGACGTCGGCGCGGGCTACGCCGTCGCGGGCCGCCCCGGCGCGCAGGTTCCGCGCACCGGGAGCGTGCGGGCGGTGCTGACCGCGGCGATCGCGCGGGACGGGGACCTGACGGTGGAGCGGCTGCGGATCGAGGACCGCATCGCGCCCGAGCCGCAGCGGCCGGACGCCCCCCGGTTCGAGCGGGAGCGCGACCGGCTCGACCTCCGCAACCTCCCCGACGAGGCGCCCGGCCGCTTCGGCGCCGAGCCCGGAGGCCGCCAGGGCGGCCTGGGCGGCATCGGCGAACCGCGCGGCCCCGCGATCGACACCCGGCCGGGGGGCGCGGTCGTCCCCGGATCGGAGGGTACCGGCGGATTCGGAGCGCCGCGCGGCGGCTTCGGCGGCACGCCGCCGGCAGGCCCCGGGGCGTTCCCGGGCGGCCCCGGGGGCTTCGGCGGCTCGCCCGGGGGCCCCGGCCCGGGCCCGGGCGGGGGCGGCTTCGGCGGCGGTGGTTTCGGCGGCGGTGGTTTCGGCGGGCCTGGCGGTCCGGGCGGCGGCCGGCGCTAGAGCCGCGCCCGGTCGGGACGACAATGTAGCCGGGCCCGTGCCGAGCGAGGCGTGGGTCCTCTCTCCCCTGCGGGAGAGGGGTGTGGGGCGGCTGTCTCGACCGGATCGGCCTTCGTCCCGCACCGTCGCAACGCAATCGGAGGCGGCTCTAGAACAGACCGCGCGGAGCGCGGACGCGCGCGGGACGGAGGGACTTCAGGCCTCCGCCTCCCGGTCGAGCAGCGCGCGCTTGCGCGCGACGCCCCAGCGATAGCCCGACAGGGCACCGTCCGAGCGCACGACGCGGTGGCAGGGGATGGCCACCGCGACCGGGTTCGCCCCGCAGGCCTGCGCGACCGCGCGCGTCGCCGTCGGCAGGCCGATCGCCCGGGCGATCTCCGCGTAGGTCGCGGTGGATCCCACCGGGATCTTGCGCAGCGCCGTCCAGACCCGCTGCTGGAACGCCGTCCCGCGGATGTCGAGGGGCAGGTCGAGGCCGCTGCCCGGCGCCTCCACGAGCCCGATGACCCGCGCCATCCAGCCCTCGAAGGCCGGGTCGCCGCCCTCGATCTCCGCGGCGGGGAAGCGGTCCTGGAGATCGTGCAGGAGCGGCTCGGGCGCGTCCCCGAGGAGGATCGCGCAGACGCCCGCCTCGGTGGCGGCGACGAGGATCGCGCCGAGGCTGCAGGCGCCGATGCCGAACCGGATGCGCAGGCCCGCGCCGCCCGTCCGGTAGGCGGCGGGCGCCATGCCGAGGCGCGGCGCGCCCGCCGCGTAGAACCGGCTCGCGGCGGCGTAGCCGGCCTCGTACAGCGCCTCCGTCACCGAGGCGGCCCCGGGCAGCCGCCGCGCCACGGCGGCGGCGCGGTGGGCGGCCGCGTAGGCTCTGGGGGTCACGCCGGTGGCGTCCTTGAACACCCGGTGGAAGTGGTAGGCGCTCAGGCCGGCGGCGCTGGCGAGCGCGGCGAGGGACGGAACCGTCTCCGCCGTCTCGATCAGGCGGCAGGCGCGGGCGACCGCCTCGGCCCGGCGCTCGGCGAGGGCGGGCTCGTCCGGGCGGCAGCGGCGGCACGGCCGGAAGCCGGCAGCCTCGGCCTCAGCGCAGGTCCGGTGGAAGCTGACATTCTCGGGCCGCGCCGCGCGCGCGGCGCAGCTCGGGCGGCAGTACACGCCCGTGGTGCGGACCGCGTACACGAAGGTGCCGTCGGCCCGCGGGTCGCGGGCGGCGAGGGCGGCCCAGCGCTCGGCATCGCCAGGGTCTGTCGCGGGAACGGGGCTCATGGCAGCCGTACTATGCGGCTTGGCGCGGGCCTTGAGGAGGGGCATGACGGGGCCTGCCGGGTGGTGGATGACGCGTGCGGCACTCTGCCGGTCCGCCGCCGCACCGGCATCCCGCGCCTTGCGGCCGAATTCGACATCGGCGGCCGCCGGAACGGGCGACCCGCCTCACGAGTGCGCCATGGCTTCGAGCACGCCCGATCACATCCATGTCGGCCAGGACGGCTGGCTGTTCCTGAAGACGGGCACGAACGACGTGCTCGGCCAGTACGAGCGGCCGGAGGAGACGACCGAGCTGATCTGGCAGTGGCGCAGCCTCGTGACGACGCGGGAGCGGCGCCTGCGCGCCCAGGGGATCCTGTACCGCCACGTCGTCGCCCCGGAGAAGCTGATGATCTACGATCACCGGCTCGACGGGCTCACCATCCGGCCGAGCGCGTCGCCGGCCTACCGCCTCCTCCACAGCGAGCCCCCGGCGGGCCGCTTCCCGGGTCCGGTCGGGCTGTACGCGGCCTGGCGCCGGCGGAAGCGCTGGCGGCAGACCTGCATCGATCTGGTGACGCCGATGCGGGCGCAGCGCGACGCGGCCGACCTCTACTGCCGGACCGACACCCACTGGTCCGCCGACGGCTGCTATCTCGCCTACGCGGAGATCTGCCGGGCGCTGGGCGCCGAGCCGCGGCAGGACCTGCGAGAGCGGCCGTCCTTCGAGACCGACCACGACGGCGATCTGGGGAGCGCCTTCGATCCACCCCGGCAGGCGCGCTCGCGCACCGTCCTGATGCAGCAGAACGCGGTCCGGACCTACGGCAGCCCGATCGTCGAGGCCCGGGAGAAGGCCGGCCTGCTGCACACGCTGCATGTCGGTGCGCACGTGATCTACGGGAACGCCAAGGCCACCGACCCGCGCCGGCTGGTCTTGTTCGGCGATTCCTTCTCGCACGTCATGCCGTACATGCTGACGATCATGCTGGCCGAGACGTTCCGCGAGGTGCACTTCGTCTGGAGCACCTCGCTGGACTGGCCGTATATCGAGCGCGTCCGGCCCGACATCGTGCTGACCGAGGTGGCCGAGCGCTTCATGGTGCAGCTGCCCGACGACACCTTCTCGGTGGAGCGCTACGCGCAGGACCGCTTCGGGGCCGAACTCGCGGCCGCGGGCGCCTGACGGGCGAGCCCGGAACTCGGGAGGGCGAACACGTCGCCACCCCCGACTTCGCCAGTCCGGGATTGCCGAGCGGGATCCGGAGCGCGAGCGGGCGCCCGGCATGGCTGCGACCGGGACTGTCCGTTCCCGGCTCGCCGGCCGTGCCCCTCACGCCTGCAGCTTGGCCACCAGCGCGTCCGACAGGGCGAAGTTCACGTAGACGTTCTGGACGTCGTCCTGGTCCTCGATCACCTCGACGAGGCGGATGAGCTTCTCGCCGGTCTCGTCGTCGACGTTGATGGTGTTCTGCGCCTTCCAGATCAGGCCCGTGCGCGCGGGCTCGCCGAAGCGCGCCTCGAGGGCCTTGGTGACCTCGCCGTAGGAATCCTGGGCGCAGATGACCTCGTGTCCGTCCTCGCCGGAGCTGACGTCGTCGGCGCCGGCCTCGATCGCCGCCTCCAGCATCGTGTCGGCGTCGGCCACGGAGGCCGGGTAGACGATCACGCCAACGCGGTCGAACATGAAGGCGACGGCCCCGGTCTCGGCGAGGCTGCCGCCGGACTTGGTGAAGGCCGAGCGCACGTCCGAGGCGGTGCGGTTGCGGTTGTCGGTCTGTGCCTCGACGATCAGCGCGGCGCCGCCGGGCCCGTAGCCCTCGTAGCGGATGTCCTCGTAGTTCTCGCCGTCGGCGCCGGCGGCCTTCTTGATGGCGCGCTCGATATTGTCCTTGGGCATGTTCTCGGCGCGGGCCGCCAGGATCGCGGCGCGCAGGCGCGGGTTCATCGCCGGGTCGGGCGTGCCGAGCTTGGCCGCCACCGTGATCTCGCGGGCGAGCTTGCCGAACACCTTCGAGCGGACCGCGTCCACCCGGCCCTTCCGGTGCATGATGTTCTTGAACTGCGAATGGCCTGCCATGACGGTTCGGACTTTTGTTCGTTGGCGCGGGCGGGCGTGCGGAACCCCGCCGTCGCGGCTGTGAGGTCGCGCCGTATATAGGCCGCCGCCTTCGGACGAAGCAACGCGGCCGCTGCCGGTCGGCGCGACACGGGCCGATACGGCCCCGCGGGCTTCGCAATCCCGTGACCGCGGAAAAAGTCGCCGTCTCGGGCGTTGGCGCTGGACTTCACGCGCAGCTGGGAACCCGATGTCGAGCCGGAACGGACGCAGCACGGTCATGGTCACGGGCGCGAGCGCCGGCGTCGGCCGGGCTGTCGCCCACGAATTCGCCCGGCACGGCTGGAACGTGGGGCTGATCGCGCGCGGCCCGGCGGGGCTGAGGGGCACGATCCGCGATGTCGAGCGGGCCGGCGGCCGGGCCCTGGCCTTTGCGGCCGACGTCGCCGACGCGGAGGCCGTCGCCCAGGCCGCCGACGCGCTGGCCGAGGCGTTCGGCGGCATCGACGTCTGGGTCAACAACGCGATGGTGACGGTCTACGCGCCCGTTCAAGAGACGAGCCCGGACGAGTTCCACCGCGCCACCGCGGTGACCTATCTGGGGCAGGTGCACGGCACGCTGGCGGCCCTCCGCCACATGGTCCCGCGCGACCGGGGCACGATCGTGCATGTCGGCTCGGCGCTCGCCTACCGGTCGATCCCGCTCCAGGCAAGCTACTGCGCCGCCAAGGCCGCCGTGCGGGGCTTCGTCGATTCCCTGCGCAGCGAGCTGCTCCACGACCGCAGCCGAGTCCGCCTGACGATGGTACAGCTTCCGGCCGTGAACACGCCGCAATTCGACTGGGCGCGCTCGCGGCTGCCACGCAAGCTCGAGCCGGTGCCGCCGATCTACCAGCCGGGGGCCATCGCCCGGCACGTCTTCCGGGCGGCGCACGACGCGCCCCGGGAAGTGTGGATCGGGGCCTCGGCCTGGAAGGCGATCATCGGAAACATGCTGATCCCGGGCTGGATCGACGGCTACCTCGCCCGGCACGGCTATCGCGGGGAGATGACCGGCGTGCAGGCGCAGAAGAACCGACCCGACAACCTCTACGACCCGGTGGACACCGATCCCGGCGCCCACGGCCGCTTCGACTCCCGCGCGACCAGCGACGTCGCCGCGGCCGACCCGCGCTGGCTCAAGTTCGGGATCGCGGCCGCGCTCGGCCTCGCGGCCGGGACGATGCTGTTCGCCACCGAGGCGCACGGGCGGGCGGACGCCCGCGCCGATCGCCGGCCGGGCAGACGCTAGGACACGGGCCAACGCGGGTTTCAAGGAGGATCCGATGCCGGGCACGAACCGTCGCGATCTGGTGCGGGCCGCGCTCGCCGGAGGGGCCGTCCTGGGTCTCGGCGGCCGCGCCCGCGCCACCGCACCCTTCGGCGGAGCGCAGGCGCCGGGCTTCTACCGGACGCGTGTCGGCAGCTGCGAGGTCACGATCCTCAACGACGGGGCGCGCAGCTTCCCGATGCCGGACCGCTTCGTGCGCAACGTTCCCCGGGACGAGGCGCTCGGCGCCGCGCGGGCGGCCTACATGCCCCCCGGCCAGGTGACGGTGCCGTTCAACCCGACGCTGATCAACACGGGCGCGCAGCTCGTCCTGATCGATACCGGCAACGGCCCGGTGCCGGGCGCGCCCGTCGGCCGCCTCGCGGCGAACCTCGCGGCGGCCGGGATCAGGCCCGAGGACATCGACCTCGTCCTGCTCTCGCACCTCCATCCCGACCACACGAACGGCCTCAAGCGGGCGGACGGGTCCCTCGCCTTCGCGAACGCCGAGATCCGGGCCGCCGCACCCGACTGGGCGTTCTGGATGAGCGACGCCAACATGGCCCGCGCCGCCGACCCGGTGACGCAGGGCTACTTCGCCAACACCCGCCGGGTGCTCGGCGACCTGAAGGACCGGATCGGCACCTTCGCGTGGGACGAGGAGATCGTGCCCGGGATCACCGCCCTCGCCGCCCCCGGCCACACGCCGGGCCACACGGCCTTCGCGGTCGCCTCGGGTGCGGACCGTCTGCTGATCCAGTCCGACGTGACCAACATCCCGGCCCTCTTCCTGCAGCACCCGGACTGGCACGTGATGTACGATCACGACGCCGATCAGGCGCAGGCGACGCGCCACCGCTTCTACGACACGGCCGCGTCCGAGAGGGCCCTCGTGGTCGGCTACCACTTCCCCTTCCCGTCGCTCGGCCACGTGGAACGGGACGGACGGGGCTACCGGCTCGTGCCCATCGCCTGGACCGGCGTGCTCTGACCGCCCCGGGATTCGTGCCACCGGATCAGGGAGGCCAGATCCACGACCCCGCCCGGCCATTCGACGCCCGCGAGGTGCCGGTGCGGCCGGTCCGGCTCGCCGAGATCCGAGACGGCCGAGAAGGCGCCGTCGAGCCGGTGGCTCTCGGTGTAGCGGCTCCGGGTTGCCAGGACCGGCAGCCCGGCGGCTCGGGCCGAGCTGATGCCGGCGGCCGAATCCTCGAAGGCCACCGCCTCGGAGGCCGGGATCTCCAGGCCGGCGAGCGCCAGCAGGAACACGTCGGGGGCGGGCTTCTTGCGGCTCGCCTCGTCGCCGGCCGCGATCACGTCGAAGGGCGCTGCGTCCGGCGGGAAATTGGCGGCGAGGAGCCGGTCGACGTTCGGGCGGCTCGTCGTGGTGGCCACCGCGAGCCGGACTCCCGCGGCCCGGGCCTCGGCGATCAGCCGGGCGATCCCGGGGCGCAGCGGCAGGCCGTTCCGCGCGACGAGGTCGCCGTAGGCGCGCGTCTTGATGGCGTGGATCTCCGGCGCGCGGGCGTGGAGCGCGGCGGCTTCCGCCGGGTGCTCGGTGTCGATGTAGTGGGCGAGCCGCTCCTTGCCGCCCATGACGGCCAGCAGGTCGGCGTAGAGCGCCTCGTCCCACCGCCAGGGCAGGCCGAGCTCCGCGAAGGCGCGGTTGAACGCCTGCCGGTGCAGGTCCTCGGTCTCGGCGAGGGTCCCGTCGACGTCGAAGATCAGCGCCTTCAGCACGACAGGTCGCGACCGGAGGCGCCCTCCGCGCCCTCGCGGATCGCCGCGATGCGCTCGGCGTAGGCGTCCGGGCCGCCGCTGAACACCGCGTTGCCGGCCACGAACGTGTCGGCGCCGGCGCGGCTCGCGACCTTGACCGTCTCGGGGTCGATCCCGCCGTCGACCTGGATGCGGATGTCCCGGCCCGCCACCATGGCGCGCACCCGCGCCACCGATTCCATGGCGCCCTTGATGAAGCTCTGGCCGCCGAAGCCGGGATTGACGGTCATCACCAGCACGAGATCCACGAGGTCGAGCACCGGCTCGACCATGGCGGCCGGCGTGCCCGGGTTGATCGCCACGCCGGCGCGCTTGCCGAGGTCGCGGATGGTCTGGAGCGAGCGGTGGATGTGCGGCCCGGCCTCAGCGTGGACCGTGATGCCGTCGGCCCCCGCCTGCGCGAAGGCCGCGAGGTACGGATCGGCCGGCGCGATCATCAGATGCACGTCGAAGTACTTCTGCGTGTGCGGCCGGAGCGCTTTCACCACCGGCGGCCCGAAGGTGATGTTGGGCACGAAATGCCCGTCCATCACGTCGAGATGGATCCAGTCGGCCCCGGCCGCGTCCACGGCGCGGGTCTCCTCGGCCAGCTTCGAGAAGTCGGCGGATAGGATCGACGGGGCGATGACGGGTGCGAGCATGGGAGGCTTTCGGGGTCGGCTCAGGCCAGCCGGCGGCGGCGCTCGACGAGCTGCATGATCATCGGCGTCAGGATCAGCTGCATCGCCAAGTCGAGCTTGCCGCCGGGGATCACGATGGAGTTGGCCCGGCTCATGAAACTGTCGTGAATCATGGAGACGAGATACGAGAAGTCGATCCCCTTCGGGTCCTTGAAGCGGATCACGACCATCGATTCGTCGGCGGTGGGGATCCAGCGGGCGATGAACGGGTTCGACGTGTCGACCGTCGGCACCCGCTGGAAGTTGATGTCGGTGAACGAGAATTGCGGGCAGATAGTCTGCACGTAGTCGGGCATGCGCCGCAGGATCACGTCGGTCACCGCCTCGGTGGAGTAGCCGCGGAACGAGCGGTCCCGGTGCAGCTTCTGGATCCATTCGAGGTTGATCACCGGCACGACGCCGATCTTCAGGTCGGCGTAGCGGGCGATGTCGACGTCCTGGTCGGCCACGCAGCCGTGCAGGCCCTCGTAGAACAGGAGGTCGGAATCGGGCGGGAACGTCTCCCAGTCCGAGAAGCTGCCCTCCGGGATGCCGTAGGCCTGCGCGTCGTGCTGGTCGTGGGCGTAGTGACGGGTCCGGCCGGTGCCGGACTCGGCGTAGCTGCGGAACACCGCCTCCAGCTCCGGCAGGAGGTTGGCCCGCGGCGCGAAGTGGGACAGCGTCGGCTCGTTCGCCATCATCGCCCGCATCGTGTCGCGGTCGAAGGCGTGGAAGCCGTCACCCTCGATGAAGACCGCCCGCACGTCCTCGCGGCGGAAGATCTGCTCGAAGGTGTTGCGCACCGAGGTGGTCCCGGCCCCGGAGGAGCCGGTCACCGAGATGATGGGGTGCCGCGCCGACATGCCTTTACGACTTCACGGTGCGGCTATGACCGCATCAGGCCGCGCTGGCCGAAGAGCGGCGAGCGGCCGGCATCGGGCTTGCCTCCGGCATAGTAGGTGGCGACGCACGCCACTTCCTCGGTCGAGCCGCAGACCAGCGGCGCCCGCTCGTGGATGCCGGTGGCCACGAGGTCGAGGATCCGCGTCTGGCCGTCGGTCGCCGCGCCGCCGGCCTGCTCGACCAGCATGGCCACGGGCGCGACCTCGTAGAGCAGCCGCAGGCGGCCACGGGCGTAGTTCTTCCGGGCGTCGCCCGGGTAGAGGAACACACCGCCGCGGGTCAGCACGCGCTGGATGTCGGCCACCAGCGAGGCGAGCCAGCGCATGTTGTAGTCCTTGTCGCGCGGCCCCTCGGTGCCGCGCTGGCAATCCTCGATATAGGCCTTCACCGGCGCGTCCCAGTGCCGAGCGTTGGAGGCGTTGATGGCGAATTCCTTGGTGGAGGCCGGCACCGACATCGCCGGGCTCGTCAGCTTGAACCGGCCCTCGGCGCGGTCGAGCACGTAGGACTGGGTGCCGTCGCCGAGCGTCAGGATCAGCGCCGTGGCCGGGCCGTAGGTGACGAAGCCCGCGGCGATCTGCGTCGAGCCGGGGGTGGTGAACGAGGCCAGCGGGTTCGCCGGATCCTTGATCGACGGCCGGATGCCGAAGATCATGCCGACGGCCATGTTCACGCCGATGTTGGAGGAGCCGTCGAGGGGGTCGATGGCGACGGCGAGCGGGGCGTCCGGGTTCAGACGCATCACCTCCTCGGCCTCCTCGGAGGCGACCTCGGCGACCGGCGCGCCCCGCAGCGCCGCGGTCACGCTCTCGTGAGCGATGACGTCGAGGGCCTTCTGGACGTCGCCGTCGCTGTTGTGATCGCCGGCCGCCGCGAGGTCGCCGCTGAGCGCGCCGCGCCCGATCCGCTCGCTGATCTCCACCGCCGACCGCGCCACGGCCGCGATCACCGCGGCGGCGTCCTTCAGCGCCGGATTGGCGTCCACGGCCTGCGCCAGGCAGGTCTCGAGGGGCGTCCCGATCGCCGCTGAAATTGCCATCGGCCTACTCCTCCTGCTCGGATCCCGTCCGCGGGGATCGCGCGTTCCGCGCCGGCTCTGTAGCGGCCGCTTGGCTGCCAAGATAGCGGTCTCTGTCTCCGGATCGACAGGAACCCGCGGCGGGGCCTTCAAGATTTCTGTGCGATCTTGTGCCATAGGACGAAAAAAACGAGATGTCCGCCATGCGCAACCTCTCCCTCAAGCAGCTTCAGGCGGTCGCTGCCGTGGCCCGCCTCGGCACCATGACCCGGGCTGCGCAGGAGCTGAACGTCACCTCCGCCGCCCTCTACGCGCGCATCCGCCAGCTGGAGGAGGAGGCCGGGCTGCTGCTGTTCGACCGGACGCCGGGGGGCCTCAAGCCGACGGATGCCGGCCGCGAGATGCTCTGGGCGATCGACAGCATCAACACGGTGCTGGAGACCTGCACGGACCGCCTGCGCACCCTGCGCGGCGCGGAGGGCGGCCGCGTGGCGCTCGGCGTCGTCTCCACCGCCAAGTACTTCGCCCCGCAGGTGATCGCGGGCTTCGTCAAGAAGCATCCCGGCGTCGAGATCAGCCTGTCGGTGCGCAACCGCGGCCAGACCGTGGAGGCGCTGCGCGGCTACGAGATCGACTTCGCCCTGATGGGCCGCCCGCCCCGGGACTTCCCGATCGAGGCCGCCACCTTCGGGCCGCACCCGATCGTGCTGATCGCGCCGCCCGGCCACCCCCTGGCGGGCCGGACCGACCTGAACCGCGAGGACCTCGCGGACCAGCCGTTCTTCCTCCGCGAAGAGGGCTCGGGCACCCGCATGGTCTTCGAGGAGTTCATGAGCGGCGTCCTGGTCAAGCGGGCGCCGCTGGACATCGACACCGGGTCGAACGAGACGATCAAGCAGGCGGTGATGGCCGGGCTCGGGATCGCGCTGCTCTCGGTGCACTCCGTGGCGGCCGAGCTGGAGAGCGGGCGCCTCGTCCTCCTCAACGTCAGGGGCCTGCCGATCCGGCGCGACTGGTACGCGGTCCGGCGCGCCGACAAGGTGCTGGGCCCGGCCGCCTCCGCGGTCTGGTCCTACCTGATGTCGGAGGGCGCGCGCTGCCTGCCGGGCGTCGCCCAGAGCGGTCTGGTGCTGGCGGGAGCCAAGGCGTGAGCGCCGCTGCCGGCGTCGTCGTGGCCGGGGCCGGGCAGGCCGGCTTCCAGCTCGCCGCGTCCCTGCGGGAGGGCGGGTTCCGCGACCCGATCACCCTGGTGGGCGACGAGACCGCCCTGCCCTACCAGCGGCCGCCCCTCTCGAAGGCCTACCTCGCCGGCAAGACCGACCGAGAGGGCCTGTTCCTGCGCCCGCCCGGCTTCTTCGCCGAGCACGCCATCGCGCACCGCCCGGGGCTCCGCGCCGTCGCGATCGACCGGGACGCGCGCCGCCTGCAGCTCTCGGACGGCACCGACCTCCCCTACGACCACCTCGTGCTCGCCACCGGCGCGCGCAACCGCCCCCTGCCGGTCCCGGGCGCCGAACTCGCGGGCGTGCGCCAGCTGCGCGGTCTCGCGGATGCCGACGCCCTGAAGGCGGCAGTCGCCGAGGCCCGGGCGGTCGTCATCATCGGGGCCGGCTTCATCGGGCTCGAATTCGCCGCCGTCGCGGCCGCGCGCGGCCTCCCGGTGACGGTGGTCGAGGCGGCCGAGCGGCCCATGGCCCGGGCGGTCTCGTCCGAGATGGGCGAATTCTTCCGCCGCGCCCACGCCGCGATGGGCGTGCGCTTCGCCTTCGGGGCGGGCGTGACGGCGATCGTCGGGCGGGACGGCCGCGCCACCGGCGTCGCCCTGGCGGACGGCAGCGAACGCGCGGCCGATCTGGTCCTCGTGGGGATCGGCGTCCTGCCGAACCGGGAGCTCGCCGCGGAGGCCGGCCTCCCGGCCGAGGACGGCGTGCGGGTCGACGCGTTCCTGGCGACGCCCGACCCGGCCATCTCGGCGATCGGCGACTGCGCCCGCTTCCCGATCCCCTTCGCCCGCGGGCTGACGCCGGACGGGACGGTGCGGATCGAGTCCGTGCAGAACGCCATCGACCAGGGCCGCTGCCTCGCGGCCCGCCTCACCGGCAAGCCCGCCGCCTACGGGGCGCTGCCGTGGTTCTGGAGCGACCAGGGTCCGCACAAGCTGCAGATCGCGGGCCTGTCGGGACCCGGCGATGCCGGCGTCGTCCGCGGGACCGGCGACGCCTTCTCGGTCTTCCGCTTCCGCGACGGGCGCCTGAGCGCGGTGGAATCCGTCGACCGCGCGGGTGACCACATGATCGCGCGGCGCCTGCTCGCGGCCGGGACGCCGCTGACGCCCGACAAGGCGGAAGATCTAGGCTTCGACCTCAAGGCGCTGGCGATGGGGCGGGTCTGAGAGCTGCTCCGCGTCATCGCGAGCGTAGCGAAGCGACCCAGAGCAGCGCGACATCGGGAGGCGTGGCGCGACACTGGATTGCTTCGCTGCGCTCACAAGGACGACCTCGCGCGGTTCAGACTAACTCTCGGAAAACCATGGAACGGCTGGACGCCGCTCTGAATCGTCCGAGCACCATGCCCTTTCCCCGGCGCATGGAGCACCAGCGGAATGCGACCCAGGATCCAGCGCGAAACGTCGCGAAGCGTCGATATGCGGTGCCGCTTTCGCGGCGCTTCGTGTGCTGGTTCCCGGATCGCCTTCCACTGCGTTGCGGGCGTCCGGGAAAAGGCGCGCTCAGCCGGTAAACGGGACTGGTCCCGGCTTCTGCCGCAGGGCGATGGCGGTGGCGATCCCGAGCGCCAGGATGGTGACGGCGCATCCGAGCAGGGCCCCGAGCTGCCCGAACCGGAGCAGCGCCTGCCCGATCACCGCGACGCCGAGCGCCTGGCCGCAGAAGAACGAGAAGGCGTGGAGCGCCACCGCGGAGGCGCGGGCCTTGGGCGCGACCTCGGTGACCTGCGTCTGGTAGGTGTTGTGCAGCATGTAGAAGCCGAGGCCCATGGCGGTGAGCGCGGCGCAGTCGACCTGCCAGGAGCCCGCGAGCCCGACCACGGTGAGCGACGCGCCGCAGATCAGGCCGCCGCCGATCAGCATCCGCGGCAGGCCGAGCAGCCGCACCAGCAGCCCGACCAGGGCCGAGTAGAGCAGGCCGCCGACCGCGAACCCCGCCAGCACCAGCCCGGCCTCGCGCGGGCCGCCCTCCCCCCGCGCCTCGATCAGCGGGGCGAGGTGCGGGAACACGCCGAAGATCGCGATGGCCTCGATGAACACCGCCGAGAACAGCACCCGCGCCCGGGGATTGCCCAGGATCGTGCGGTAGCGCGTCACCGCCTCGCCGAAGGCGGGGCGGCGGGCCGGAGCCCGGCCGGCCCGGTCGAAGCCGAAGACGGTCGCCGCGCAGGCCAGGGCCGCCACCGCGGCGATGACCGCGAAGACGCCGCGCCAGCCGATCGCCGCCTCGATCAGGCCCGCGAAGGTCGAGCCCGAGAGCTGGCCGAGGATCACCGCCACGAGGAAGCGCCCGATCGCCACCTGGCGACCCTCCATCGGCACGCGGTCGCCCAGGAGCGCGAGCGAGAGCGGGATGCAGCCGCCCGCGGCAGCCCCCGCGAGCATGCGGAGGCCGAACAGGCTGCCGATGTCCGGCGCGACGCTGCACAGGGTCAGCGCGACGGCGAGCACCGCGAGGCAGGTGCTCATCACCCGCTCTTTGCCGAGCGCGTCGCCGATCGGGCCGAGCACCGGCTGGATGAACGCGTAGGGCAGTGCGAAGGCGGTGGAGAGGAGCGCCACCGTGTGGGCGTCGCTCGCGAGATCCCGGGCGAGCACGCCGACGAGGGGCTCGACCGAGCGGAGCGCGAAGGTGCTGCCGAACCCCGCGCAGGCCAGCACGACGATCAGGCGCGGGATCGACGTGGCCGGCGCCGCGGCGACGGCCGCGCTGGACGGGAGAGCCGGCTCTGTGCTGTCGGTCATGGCACGCTTCGCGACGCGGGCGGGATCAGACCCGCGGCATCGCATCTCCCTCGCCGGAGCGGAACCCCGCCGCGCGACAGATCAGTGCGCGTAGAACGCGGGATCCGGATTGTCGGTCGGGTGCGCGAAGGCCCAGCGCAGGGCCGACGACAGCGGCACGTTGTAGGTCAGGCCGCGCGGCGGCACGGGCTTCAGGAACCAGCGGTCGTAGAGCGCCGTGATCTCGGGGCTCCGGTAGAGATCGGCCGTCGCCCGGTCGACCACCGCCTTGAAGGCCGGGTCGTCCTTGCGCAGCATGATCCCGTAGGGCTCCGGATTGGACAGGGTCTCCTCGCTGACTGCGTAGGCGGCGGGCTCCTTGGACTGGGCCGCGACCACGCTGAGCTGCACGTCGTCCATGACGAAGGCCGAGGCTCGGCCGGTCTCGACCATGAGGAAGCCCTCCGGGACGTCCTTGGCGGCGATCACCGTGATGCCGAGCTTGCGCTCGTTGTTGGCCTTGATCAGCATCAGGATGTTGGTCGAGCCGGCGACCGACGAGACCGTCTTGCCGCGCAGGTCGTCCAAGCTGGCGATGTGCTGGTCCTTCCGGGAGACGAAGCGGGTCGCCGTCAGGAAGTGCGTGTTGGTGAAGTCCACCTGCTTCTTGCGCTCGGCGTTGTTGGTGGTCGTCCCGCACTCCAGATCGATCGTGCCGTTGGTCATCAGCGGGATGCGGGACGAGGAGTTGACGAACTCCATCCCGACCTCGAGGCCCGGCATCTTCAGTTCGCGCTTCACCGCGTCGGCGATCCTCAGGCAGATGTCGACCGCGAAGCCGACGACCTTCTGGTCCTGGTCCAGGTAGCTGAACGGGGTCGCGGTATCGCGCACGCCGAGGACCAGCCTGTTGCTGTCGTGGATCTTCTTCAGCGTGCCGGTGAGCTCGGCGGCTCGTGCGGCGCCCGCGGGGGCGCCGAGGAGGAGCGCGGCGATGAGGGGAGCGAGCAGACGCATGGGCCGACGGGTTCCGGTCGCGCGAGGGGCCGCCCGCGGGGTGCGCCGGCGGCGGGAGACCGGACCGCGCGCCGGGGCCGGCCCCCGGCGCGAGCCCCAGCAAGAGTCCGGCCGCGGTCAGGTCGACGCGGCCGCCTGGTGCGCCTCTGCGAGCTGCGCGTCCGCGGCCGCGACCTTCCGCGAGGCCGGGCGGGACCGGATGCGCTCCACGTAGGCCGCCAGCACCGGGTCGGGCGCGACGAGGCCGAAGCCCGTCGTCCAGCCGAGGGCGCCGCCCCACAGCACGTCGACGGCGCTGAAGCGCGCGCCGAGCAGGTACGGGCCGGGCGTCAGGGCCTCCTTCACCCGGGCGATGACGCTGTCGTAATCGGCGTAGGCCGACAGGGCGCGCGGGCCCGGCTCCCGCTGGAGGTGCCGGTCGATCACCGCGGGCTCGAAGCACGACCCGTAGAACACCATCCATCGCAGATAGGTGGCGCGGTCGGGCTCGGTCGGCGCCGGGGCGAGCCCCGCCTCGGGGAACAGGTCGGCGAGGTAGAGGTAGACGGCCGCCTGCTCGGTCACGAGGGCGTCGCCGTGGCGGATCGCCGGCACCTTCGCCATCGGGTTGACGGCGCGATAGGCGTCCTGGAGGTGCTCGCCGGCGCGCATGTTGAGCGCGTGCAGCCGGTACGGGACCCCGAGTTCCTCGAGCAGCACGCGGACGCCCGACGAGCGGGTATTGGGCGAATGATAGAACTCGATGTCAGGCATACTGGCCATTCCGCCCCGTCCGAGGATTGTCGATTCGTTGGCGTCCACGCTCTTACCCGCGGACCGACGGGTCAACCGCGGACCGGAGGCCACTTCTCCAGGGACCGGAATCGCGGCAGGAACGTTGGGCGATTGTGCGTTGCCGCGCGTTGGGCCTCCGACCGGCACGACGCGAGCCGGGGGTTACGAGTTCTGATGGCGAAGATTCTGCTGGTCGAGGACCACGAAGAGATCTGGGACTTCCTCTCGCGCCGCCTCAAGCGGCGCGGCTACGAGGTGATGCTCGCGCATGACGGCGAGGCCGGCGTCCGGCAGGCGCGCTCGGGCCAGCCCGACGTGATCCTCCTCGACATGAACCTGCCGGTCCTCGACGGCTGGTCGGTCGCCCGGACGCTGAAATCCGGCACCGACACCCGGGCGATCCCGATCATCGCGCTCACGGCCCACGCCATGTCGGGCGACCGCGACAAGGCCATCCAGGCCGGCTGCGACGACTATCACCCGAAGCCCGTCGATTTCTCGAAGCTGCTCAGCCAGATCAGCGCCGCCCTGGGCGAGACCGCGCAGGCGAGTTGAGCCGGCAGCGGACGCGCGACCTGCGGCCCCGAGATCTGCGGCCCCGAGACCTGATGTGAGTGGAGCGTGTCCGTGAGCGAGGATCCCGTCACTGCCCAGCGCCTGCGGCAGGGCCTGCCGATCTTCGTGGCGCTGGCGTCGCTCCTCCTCGTGGTCGCCACGATGGCGGCCCTCTACCTCGGGCGCGAGATCCTCGTGCCGGTGACGCTGGCGATCCTCCTGAGCTTCGTCCTCGTGCCGGCGGTGCGGATGCTGCGGCGGCTGCGCGTGCCCCGCGCGCCCGCGGTCCTGCTGGTCGTGGTGATCGTCTTCGGCGCCCTGTTCGGCATCGGCAGCCTGATCGCCAGCGAGGCGTCCCAGCTCGCCTCCGACCTGCCGCGCTACACCCAGGTGATGCGCACGAAGATCAAGGATCTGCGCGGGGCGACGGCCGGGACCGGCACGCTCTCGCGGATCGTCGACATGGTGCAGGATCTCAGCGCCACCCTGCAGCCGCCGCCGGCCGCGGAGGTCCGCGGCGAGCCGGGATCGCGCACGCACCCGCTCACGGTCGAGCTCACCCCCGCCCGCGCGAGCGTCGTCGACACGCTTCAGACCTTCGCGGGCCCGATCCTGCACCCGCTGGCGACGACCGGGCTGATCCTGATCTTCACGATCTTCATCCTGCTCCAGCGCGAGGACCTGCGGAACCGGGCGATCCGGCTCGCCGGCGGCTCGGGCGATCTGCGGCGCACGACGGCGGCGATCGACGACGCCACGAGCCGGCTGAGCCGGTTCTTCCTGGCCCAGCTCGCCCTCAACATCGCCTTCGGGCTGGTGATCGGCATCGGCCTCTGGCTGATCGGCGTGCCGAGCCCGACCCTGTTCGGTGTCCTCGCCGCGATCCTGCGGTTCGTGCCCTATATCGGCGCGGCGATCAGCGCCCTGCTGCCGCTGATCCTCGCGGCCGCCGTCGATCCCGGCTGGAGCATGGTGATCGCCACCGCGGCCCTGTTCCTCGTGGTCGAGCCGATCTGCGGCCACGTGATCGAGCCGCTGCTCTACGGGCACTCCACCGGCCTCTCGCCGGTCGCCGTCATCCTGGCCGCGACGATCTGGACGTTCCTGTGGGGCCCGATCGGCCTCGTGCTGGCCACGCCCCTCACCGTCTGCCTCGTGGTGCTCGGCCGGCACGTGGAGCGGCTCTGGTACCTCGACGTGCTGCTCGGCGATCAGCCCGCCCTGTCGCCGCCCGAGATCTTCTACCAGCGCATGCTGGCCGGCGATCCGGTCGAGGCGATCGACCAGGGCTGGCAGTTCCTGAAGGAGCGCGCCCTCGTCACCTACTACGACGAGGTCGCCCTCGCGGGCCTCCTGCTGGCGCAGGAGGACCTGTCCCGCGGCACACTGGATCGGGAACGGCAGGCGGAGGTCGGTGCCGCGATCGGGACGGTGGTGGACCGCCTCGGCACGGCCCCGGTCGCGCGTCGGCCACGGCGCGGATCCGGCCGCGGCCCCGACACCGAGACCGCGGCGGCGCTCGCCGCCGTCGGGCCCGACCGGCAGGTGGCCGGCATCGTCCTCGAGCGCGAGGACCTCGCGCCCAACTGGCGCGGCGAGACGCCGGTCCTGTGCGTGTCGAGCCGCGGCCCGTTCGACGAGGCGGCGACGCTGATGCTGAGCCAGATCCTCGCGCGCCACGGGCTGGCCTCGCAGATCCTGTCCATGGCGGCGATCCGCGCCGGCGAGCGGCCGGAGAACCCGGACGGCCTCGCGCTGATCTGCTTCTCCTACCTGGAGCCGGTGAGCCTGTCGCAGATCCGGTTCACCGTCCGGCAGGCCCGGGCCGCGGTGCCGGGTGTCCGCATCCTGGTCGGCTTCTGGCGCGAGCGCGATCCGGCGACCCTGGAGCGCCTGCGCCGGGCGACCTCGGCGGACTTCCTGGTGACGTCGCTGAACGAGGCGCTGTCGGCGGTGCTGGGCGCCTGCCGTGAGGCCGCGCCGCCCCGGCTCGTCCCGGCCCCCGTGGGCGCGCCTTCCGAGGCGGCGCGGCCGGCCGCGGCATGAGCCCTTCGCGCGACACCGCCGCTGGGGATACAAGGTCGACTTCGGCCGTCCGGCCGCTAGTCTCGCGCACGCCTCGCGTGATCGACCGGGCGCAGAGGTCTTTCCCGGCCAGGAAGGTGACGACCGCCTCGCATGTCTGAGACGCCAGAAACACCGCCCTCCGGGCCGAGTCCCCCGATCCGGGACGGCGCCCCGAGCGACATCACCGATCGCAAGAGCGACATCTTCTTCGCGGCCGTCGAGACGACGCGGATGCCGATGATCGTCACCGATCCGCGCCAGCCCGACAACCCGATCATCTTCGCCAACCGGGCGTTCCTGGCGATGACCGGCTACACGCCGGAAGAGCTGATCGGGCGCAACTGCCGCTTCCTCCAGGGTCCCGACACCGACCGCGAGAGCGTCGCGCAGGTCCGCGCGGCGATCGCCGAGAAGCGCGAGTTCGCCACCGAGATCCTGAACTACCGCAAGAACGGCTCGACTTTCTGGAACGCCCTGTTCGTCTCGCCGGTCTACAATGCCGACGGCGAGCTCGTGTACTACTTCGGCTCGCAGCTCGACGTCTCGCGCCGCCGCGACGCCGAGGAGGCGCTGGGCCAGGCCCAGAAGATGGAGGCGCTCGGCCAGCTCACCGGCGGCATCGCGCACGATTTCAACAACCTGCTGCAGGTGATCGTCGGCTACGTCGACATCCTGGCGGCCGGCCTGGAGAAGCCCGACGCCGACCGCGCGCGGCTCGGCCGCGCCACCGAGAACATCCGGCAGGCGGCCGAGCGCGCCACGACGCTGACGCAGCAATTGCTGGCCTTCGCCCGCAAGCAGCGGCTGGACGGCCGCGCGGTCAATCTCAACACCCTGATCGAGGGGATGGGCGAGATGGTCGCCCGCTCGGTGGGCGAGGCCGTGAAGGTCGAACTCGACCTCGCGCCCGATCTCTGGAACTGCCGCGTCGACCCGACCCAGGCCGAGGTCGCGATCTTGAACGTGCTGATCAACGCTCGCGACGCGATGCCGGAGGGCGGCACCGTCCGGATCTCCACCGAGAACAGCGAGATCGCCGCGCGCGGCCGGGAGATCGGGCCGCTGCGCGACGGCCGCTACGTCAGCATCGCCATCAGGGACAGCGGCACCGGCATCCCGCCCGCCGTGCTCGCCCGGGTGATGGACCCGTTCTTCACCACCAAGGAGGAGGGCAAGGGGACGGGTCTCGGCCTGTCGATGGTCTACGGCTTCGCCAAGCAGTCGGGCGGCGCCGCGCAGATCGAGTCGGCGGTGGGGTCCGGCACGACGGTGCGCCTGTCGTTCCCAGCGACCGACGGCGACGTCAACGCCCCCGCGAAGGTCTCGCTGCGGGCCGTGGACCGCCAGGGCACCGAGACGATCCTGATCGTCGACGACCGCGAGGACGTGGCCGAACTCGCCCGCACCATCCTGCGGGACTTCGGCTACACGACGCTGGTCGCGAGCAATGCCCGCGAGGCGCTGGAGATCCTGGACTCGAGCGGGAAGGTCGATCTGCTCTTCACCGACCTGATCATGCCGGGGGGCATGAACGGTGTGCTCCTGGCCCGCGAGGCCCGGCGCCGCCAGCCCAAGCTCAAGGTGCTGCTCGCCACGGGCTACGCGGAGGCGAGCCTGGAGCGAACCGATATCGGCGGCTCGGAGTTTGATCTCCTGAACAAGCCCTACCGGCGCACGGAGCTGGTCCGCCGCGTGCGCGCGATCCTCGACGGTCCGACCGGGGTGGGCTGAGCTTCGGGAGACGGCCCATGTCCCAGGGCGACAAGTCGAAATACACCGACAAGCAGAAGCGCAAGGCCGAGCACATCGCCGACTCGTACGAGTCCCGCGGCGTGCCGGAGAAGGAGGCGGAGGCCCGGGCCTGGGCCACCGTCAACAAGGACGACGGCGGCGGCAAGAAGCCGGGCGGCTCGGGCCGCGGCAAGGCCACCGGTCACCCGGCCGCCCACAAGGGCGGCGCGTCCGGCGGCAAGGCCTCGGCCGGACGCACGGCCGCGGAGCGCTCCGCCTCCGCCAAGAAGGCCGCCGCGACCCGCAAGGCCAACGCCGCCGCGCGGGCCTGACCGCCCGTCGCGAGCCGGACCGCCGGCCTCCGTGCCGGTGCGGGGCCGATCTCAGTCCCGCCGCTCGGCGAGCTTGACCAGCGCGTGCAGCAGCCGGTTCGCCGGCGTCGGGATTCCGTGCGCCGCGCCCCGGCGCACGATGGTGCCGTTGAGGTGGTCGATCTCGCTCGGCCGGCCGCGGGCCAGGTCCTGGGCGGTGGACGAGCGCTGTCCGGCCATGGCGGTGCTGAGCGCCATCACGTCGTCGAGGATGCCGGGCGACACGGACACACCCTCGGCCTCCGCGACGCGCGCGCATTCCTGGACGACGTCCGCGATGACCGCGGCCACGCCCTCGCCCTCCACCAGGCGGCCGTAGGGCAGCTGCGTCAGGGCCGACAGGGCGTTGTAGGCGCAGTTGATGATCAGCTTCGCCCAGAGCGCGTCGACGGCCTTCGCCGAGACGGTGGTCGGGATGCCGGCCGCCGCGAACGCGGCGGCGACGTGCCCGCTCGTCTCGGACGCGCCGAGGATCAGGTCGCCGCGCCCGTTGTGCCGGACGTGGCCGGGGCCGGCCATCGCGGTGGCGACGTAGACCGCCACCGGCACCACCGGCCGGCCCAGCACGGCGGCGAGCCGCTCGGCGTTGTCGACGCCGTTCTGGAGGCTGAGGACCGTGGCGGCCGGATCGAGGTGGTGGGCGATCATCGCGCCCGCCGCCTCGGTGTCGCCCGACTTCACGCAGACCAGCACGAGGTCGGCGCCCGACACTCCCGCCCCCGTATCGGTCGCCCGGACGGGCACGGAGGCCGTCCCGGCCGCGCTCTCCAGCACGAGACCGTCCTTCTCGACCGCCTCGACCAGGGCGGGACGGCCGATCAGCGTCACCGCGTGGCCGGCCCGCGCCAGGAGGAACCCGTAGTAGCAGCCGACCGCGCCGGCCCCCACGACGGCGACGGTCATGGCGGGGCTCACGGCGGCGCTCACGGTGCCACCGCCGCGGCGCGCTCGGGGTGGAAGGGCGCGGCGCCCGCGTCGGCCGCGCGGACATGCTCGAGCAGCGCCTGGGCCGGGTGCCGCAGCCGCACGCCGTCGATAAGCTTGGCCTGCGAGCGGCAGGAATAGCCGTCCGCCAGCAGGGTGCAGCCGGGCGCCTCGGCGACGTGGCGGGCCCAGCTCAGGCCGTAGATCGCCTCGGAGGTGGCGCGGTGGCGCGCCTCGTGACCGTAGGTCCCCGCCATGCCGCAGCAGCCGGCGGCCGGCACCTCAAGCCGCAGGCCGAGATGGGCGAACACGACCTGCCAGTCCCGCACCGCGCCCGGCGCGTTGGTGCGCTCGGTGCAGTGGGGCAGCAGCCGCATCGTGCGCCCGCCCTGCCCCGGCGCGATCCGGTCGAGCCGGGCGGCGAGCCATTCCTGCAGGAGCTGGACCTTCGGGAGATCGCCGCCCAGCGCCTGCGCGTACTCGGACCGGTAGGTCAGCGTCATCGACGGGTCGATCCCGACCAGGGGCACGCCGTGCCCGGCGAGGTCGCGCAGCAGCGCGGCGTTCGAGCGGGCGACGGCGGCGAACCGCGCCAGGAAGCCGTGTACGTGCAGCGGCTTGCCGTTCGGCCGGTAGGGCACCAGCCAGGGCCGGAAGCCGAGGGCGGCGAGGAGGTCGCAGCTGTCGGCCACGACTTCCGCGTCGAAGTGGCTGGTGAAGGCGTCCTGCACCACCAGCACGGACCGCGCGCGCTCCTGCGGGTCCAGCCGGGCCAGGGCGTCCGGAGTCGAGACGGCGACGCCGCGTTCCGCCAGCCGCGCCGTGAGGTCGACGGGCGACAGGGCCGGGATCGCCACCAGCCCGGCCCGGGCCAGGATCAGCCGGGCCAGCGGGTTGGCGAGGACCGCGTTGCTCAAGCGCGGCGCCCGCGCCGCCAGCGGCAGCAGCGGCTCCAGCGCCGCCACGAGATGGTCCTTCAGCGGCCGCGCGTAGCGCGTGTGGTAGAGCGCCAGGAACTTCGCCCGGAAGGTCGGCACATCGACCTTGATCGGGCAGGACCCCGTGCAGGACTTGCAGGCGAGGCAGCCGTCCATCGCCTCCTTGACGGCGTGGGAGAAGTCGTCGGCCTCGGACCGGCCGCGGAGGCGGCTCCGCAGGGTCGCCGCCACGTCGGAGAGCCACCCGGCGGGCTGCCGCGCCAGCTCGGCGGCCGGGTCGATCCCGGCCTCCGCGGCGCGGCGCAGCCACTCGCGCATCAGCGAGGCGCGGCCCTTGGGGGAGTGGCGCCGCTCCCGCGTCGCCTTCCAGGACGGGCACATGGCCTCGTCCGCGTCGAAGCTGAAGCAGGCGCCGTTGCCGTTGCAGTGGAGCGCTTCGTCGAAATCCTCCCGGACCGGCGCCGGGATGGTGCGGTCCCGCTCGCCCCGGCGCGGCACGCCGTCGATCCGGGTCAGGCCCGCACCCATGGCCGAGGCGATCTTGCCCGGGTTCATCCGGTCGTCCGGGTCGAAGGCGCGCTTGACCGCCTCCAGCGCGGGCATCAGCGGCCCGAACGTCGCCGGCACGAATTCCGACCGGAAGCCCTTGCCGTGCTCGCCCCAGAGCAGGCCGCCGTACTTGGCGGTGAGCGCGACCACCCCCTCCGTGACCTCGCGGATCAGGCCGTTCTGCGCCGGGTCCTTGAGGTCGATGGCCGGCCGCACGTGCAGCACGCCGGCATCGACGTGGCCGAACATGCCGTAGCGCAGCCCCTTGCCGTCGAGGAGCGCGCGGAACTCCGCGATGTAGTCGGCGAGCCGCTCCGGCGGGACCGCCGTGTCCTCGACGAACGGGATCGGGCGCGCGTCGCCCTTGGCGGCGCCGAGCAGGCCCACCGCCTTCTTCCGCATGGTCCAGAGCCGCTCGATCGCGTCGCCCCGGGCGATGGTGAAGCCGGTGCGCCTCGTGTCGGTGCCGCGCTCGGCCTCCAGCGTCCCGGTGAGCCGCGCGAGGGCCGCCTCCACGGTCGCGGCGTCGTCGCCGACGAACTCCACGAGGTTGATGCCGTCCACCGGCCGCCCGGCCGGATCGTCGGGGAAGAAGGCCCGCACCTCGGCCCAGATCGGGTCCTTGCGGGCCAGCGCCAGGACCGTGGAATCGATCGTCTCCACCGAGGCGGCGCCGAACGGCAGCAGCGCCTGCGCGTCGCGCAGCGCCGCGTCGAAGTCGATGTACGAGAGCGCGATCAGCACGGCGGCCTTGGGGATCGGCAGCACGTTCAGCCGCGCCTCGGCGATCAGCGCCAGCGTGCCCTCGGAGCCGCAGATCACGCTCTTGAGGTCGAACCGGCCGCCCGCGTCGCGCAGATGCGCGAGGTCGTAGCCGGTGAGGCAGCGGTTGAGCTTGGGGAAGCGCTCGGCGATGAGCGCGGCGTTCTCGGTGACGACGGCGTCGACGGTGCGGTGGATGGCGCCGACGCGGTCGTCGCGGCCCTTGGCGGCGTCGAGCCCGGCCGGGTCCAAGGGCTCGGCGGTCCAGACCGTGCCGTCGGTGAGCACGCAGGTCAGCGCGAGGACGTGGTCCCGGGTCTTGCCGTAGAGGCACGAGCCCTGCCCGCAGGCATCGGTCGAGATCATCCCGCCGATCGTGGCGCGGTTCGAGGTGGAGAGCTCCGGCGCGAAGAACAGGCCGTGCTTGGCGAGCTCCCGGTTGAGCTGGTCCTTCACCACCCCCGGCTCGACCCGGACGACGCGGTTCGCGACGTCGATCTCCAGGATGCGGTTCATGTGCCGCGAGGTGTCGACCACGAGGCCGTGGCCCAGCGACTGGCCGTTGGTGCCGGTCGCCCCGCCCCGGGGCCGGATCACGATCTCGGCGAAGCGCGGATCCGCGAGGAGCTTGGCGACGCGCACGAGGTCGTCGCGGGTGCGCGGAAAGGCCACGGCCCCCGGCGCCACCTGGTAGATCGAGTTGTCGGTGGAGAAGACCGTGCGGTCGGCGTCCGAGAGCGTCAGGTCGCCCTCGAAGCCGCGCAGGCGCAGCTCGGCGCAGGCCGCGGCGTAGAGCGGCACGGCCTCGGTGTGGCGGGTCAGGACCGGGATCATCCGCGCCTTCTACACCCGGCGGATCGCGGGAGACCATCGGCGGCGGGACGGGGCGCGCTGGCATCCGGCTTGCCACGCACCCGCGACCTCCTGCGACCTCCCGCAATCTCCGGAACGGATGCCCATGAACGCGAGCCTCGAACGGGTCAGGGACGCCCTGGCCGAGCTGATCAAGGCCGCCCTCCTCTCGGACGACGGCCTGAGCGACGCCTGCCGCGCGGCCGGCCGCGCCAGGCTCGCCGCCCTCGCGGGCGATCTGCCCGAGCCCGAGAGCCTGCGGATGGACGGCGCCTGGACGCTCGCCGTCCAGGCGGCGGAGAGCCCGGAACTCGCGCCGCTAGAGGGACGGGTGAACCTGACCCTGCCGCGCGCCTGCCCCTTCACCCTGGACGAGCTCCTCGCACCCGGCCTCGACGTGGATCAGGCCGTGGCGCGCATCCGCAAGAGTGCCTCGACCGGCTGATCGCGCCTGTTGAGGAGTGCCGGCACGGCGTTGCCGCGCGCGGGCCGGACACCCATGTTAGCCTCACAGGACCGACGCCTCGGTCCCGCGCCCGCACGCGGGTCCCGTCTATCGCAGAACTCTCCGGCACCCCCCTTTTGGCACGACGCACCACCGCCCCGGCGGCCGAGCCCGCCGCTCCGCAGCCCTTCCCCACCCGTGAGCAGATCCTCGCCTTCGTGGCCGAGTCGAAGGAGCGCGTCGGCAAGCGGGAGATCGCCAAGGCCTTCGGCATCAAGGGGGCCGCCAAGATCGACCTGAAGCGCGTCCTCAAGGAGATCGAGGAGGACGGCGCCCTCGACCGCGGCCGCGGCGGCCTCGCCCCGGCGGGTCACCTGCCGCCGGTCGTGCTGGCCGACATCCGCTCCCGCGACCGTCACGGCGATTTCCTGGCGGTCCCGGTGGAGTGGACCGGCACCGGCAAGCCGCCCGCCATCGTGCTGACGCAGCCCCGCGGCCCCCGGAAGGGCAACCGCCCGGCCCCGGGCATCGGCGACCGCGCCCTGATCCGGGTCGAGCGCGACGCGGAGGGCGGCTACACCGGCCGGGTCGTCAAGGTCATCGGGAAGAACAAGGCCGAGATCATCGGTGTCTACCGGGCCGGCGCGCAGGGCGGCCGGATCGTGCCCGTCGAGAAGCGCGCGCAGGGCCGCGAGATCCTGATCCCGCCCGGCGAGGAGGGGCAGGCCCGCGACGGCGACCTCGTCAGCGTCTCGCTGGAGCGCGAGACCCGGTTCGGCCTGCCGAAGGGGCGTGTGCGGGAGCGGCTCGGCTCGCTCGGTTCCGAGAAGGCGGTGAGCCTGATCGCCCTGCACCTCCACAACATCCCGCACGTCTTCGCCGACGCGACGCTGGCGGAGGCGGATTCCGCCAAGCCCGCCACCCTGAAGGGCCGCGAGGACTGGCGCGACCGGCCGCTCGTGACCATCGACCCGCCGGACGCCAAGGACCACGACGACGCCGTCATGGCCGAGGCCGATCCCGACCCGGCCAATCCCGGCGGCTTCGTCCTCACCGTCGCCATCGCGGACGTGGCCGCCTATGTCCGGCCGGGCTCCAGCCTCGACCGGGAGGCGCTGGAGCGGGGCAACTCGGTCTACTTCCCCGACCGGGTCGTGCCGATGCTGCCCGAGCGGATCTCGAACGACCTCTGCTCGCTCCGCGAGGGCGAGGACCGGCCGGCGCTGGCGGTGCGGATGGTCATCGCCGCCGACGGCGAGAAGCGCCGCCACGGGTTCCACCGGGTGATGATGCGCTCCCGCGCCAAGCTCGCCTACGCGCAGGCGCAGGCCGCCATCGACGGGCAGCCGGACGACGCGACCGGGCCGCTGCTGGAGACGGCGCTCCGCCCCCTCTGGGCGGCCTACGCGGCCCTGCGCGCGGCCCGCGACCGCCGCGGGCCCCTGGCCCTCGACCTGCCCGAGCGCAAGGTCGTCCTGAGCCCCGAGGGCGCGGTCGACCGGGTGATCGTGCCGGAGCGCCTCGACGCCCACCGGCTGATCGAGGAGTTCATGATCCAGGCGAACGTCGCCGCCGCGGAGACGCTGGAGCAGGCGCGCCAGCCCCTGATCTACCGCGTCCACGACGAGCCCGCCCTGGAGAAGATGCGGGCGCTCGGCGAGGTCCTGGCCTCGGTCGGCATCAAGCTGCCCAAGGAGGGGGCGCTGCGCCCCGCCCTGTTCAACCGGATCCTCGCCACGGCGGCCGAGACGGAGCACGGGGTCTTCCTCAACGAGGTGATCCTGCGCAGCCAGGCCCAGGCCGTCTACGCGCCCGAGAATCTCGGGCATTTCGGCCTGAACCTGCGCCGCTACGCGCACTTCACCTCGCCGATCCGGCGCTACGCCGACCTGATCGTGCACCGCGCGCTGATCACCGCCTGCCGGCTCGGCTCGGACGGGCTCGCGAGCGACATCTCCCTCGGCGAGCTGGCGCAGATCGGCGAGCAGATCTCGGCGGCCGAGCGCCGCGCCATGGCGGCCGAGCGCGAGACGATCGACCGCCTCATCGCCCACCACCTCGCCGACCAGGTCGGCGCGACCTTCGCGGGCCAGATCGCCGGCGTCACCCGGGCCGGCCTGTTCATCAAGCTCGACGAGACCGGCGCGGACGGCTTCGTGCCGGTCTCGCAGCTCGGCGCCGATTATTTCCGCCACGAGGAGGGCCGCCACGCCCTGGTCGGCGAGCGCACCGGAGAGACGTTCCGCCTCGGGGACAGGGTCGAGGTGCGGCTCGTGGAGGCCGCGCCGGTGGCCGGGGCGCTGCGCTTCGAGCTGCTCAGCGAGGGCCGGACCCGCTCCGGCGCCCGGTCCGCCGGGTCGGGGAAGAAGTCCGGCGGGCGGCCCTTCAAGGCCGCGCCGCCCGGTCGCCCCGCCGGCATCCGCAACACCGGGTCGCGCCACCGCGGCTCGCGCCGCTGACCCGGGCGGTGTAGAGCCAGGGCATGGCCGCCGACGCGATTCCCGAGCGCACCCGCCTGATCCCCGCGATGGCCCGCGGCTTCGTCGGCCGCTGCCCGCATTGCGGCCAGGGCCGGATCTTCGGCCGCTTCCTCAAGGTGCGGCCGGAATGCGACGTCTGCGGCCTGGAGTTGCACCACCACCGGGCCGACGACCTGCCGCCCTACGTGGTGATCTTCATCGTCGCCCACATCGTCGGCTACCTCATCCTGGAGACCGAGAGCGCCTACGATGTGCCGCTCTGGGTCGAGATGGGCGTGTGGCCGGTCTTCACCCTCGTCTTCGCGCTGGCCCTGCTCCAGCCCGTGAAGGGCGCCGTCGTCGGGCTGCAATACGCCCTTGGCATGCACGGCTTCGCCACGCTACCGCGGAGCCGCCCCGCCCCGGGGCTTGAGGAGACGCGCCTTGCCGGAGCCGCAGCGGGAGCCCCCGATCGTCACAGCTCCTGAGCGGAAGCCCGCCGCGGCGCGCCTGCGGCCGCGCGACGCCGCGACCATGATCGTGATCGACCGGCGCGGACGGGGCGGCCCGAAGGTCCTGATGGGCCGGCGCAACCCCAACCTCGCCTTCATGCCGGGCAAGTTCGTCTTCCCGGGCGGCCGGATCGAGCTCGGCGACCGCCACATGCCGGTGGCCGGGGCGCTCCCGGACTACGCCGAGGCGGCGCTGACCCGGCAGGTGTCCCGACCCCCGCACCATCTCGGCCGGGCGCTGGCGCTCGCCGCGATCCGCGAGACCTACGAGGAGACCGGTCTGCTCCTCGGCACGACCGAGCACGGTGCGCCCGAGGACGTCCCGGCGGGCTGGGAGGGCTTCGCCCGGCACGGCGTCCTGCCCGACCTCGAGGCGCTGCACCTCGTCGCCCGCGCGATCACCCCGCCGAAGCGCGTGCGCCGCTTCGACACGCGCTTCTTCACGGTCGACCGCCGGATGGTGGCGGCCGAGGAGCCGGGGCGGGTTCAGGCCGACGCCGAGTTCACCGAACTTGCCTGGGTGCAGCTCGACGCGGCCCGCAAGCTCGACCTCCCCTTCATCACCCGCGCGATCCTCGACGAGCTGGAGGCGCAGATCGCCGTCGATTTCGCGCCCTACCGGATGATCCCCTTCCATTACGAGCGCTACGGGCGGCGCGAACGGGTGGCCTTGTGAGCGGTCCGGACGGATTGCAGGACGGGCGGCGGGGGATCAGTTCGGAGGACGTGGCGGCGATCTCGGCGGCCGTGACCTGCGTCACCGTCGTCGGCATCGGGCTCAGCCTGTCGATCCCGCTCCTCTCGATCGAGATGGAGCGGCGCGGCGCGTCGAGCACGCTGATCGGGCTCAACACCGCGGTGGCGGGCATCGCCAGCATCTGCACGGTGCCGTTCGTGCCGCGCCTCGCCGCGCGGGTCGGCGTCGCCCCGCTGCTTGGCCTGGCGCTCCTCGTCGGGGCGATCAGCCTCGCGCTGTTCCCGATGCTGCCGGGCATCGCCCTGTGGTTCCCCCTGCGCTTCGTCTTCTCGGCAACGCTCGGGGCGCTGTTCGTCCTCTCCGAGTACTGGATCAACGCCGCCGCCCCGCCGGAGCGGCGCGGCCTGGTGATGGGCATCTACGCCACCGTGCTGGCGGCGGGCTTCGCGGTCGGACCGCTGCTGCTGGCCCTGGTCGGGACCGAGGGGCTGGCGCCCTACGCGACGGGGGCCGCCCTCATGCTGGCCGGCGGCCTGCCCATCGCGCTGGCCCGCGGCCTGTCGCCGACGATCGAGACGGGCTCCGGCCGCGGCATCCTCGGCTACGTCCGGCTCGCCCCCGGCGCCCTGGCGGCGGCCCTGGCCTACGGGGCGGTGGAGACCGGCATCTTCGCCATCCTGCCGCTCTACGGCCTGCGCCTCGGCTACGACGCGCAAGGGGCGGCCGGCCTCGTCAGCCTGATCGCGCTGGGCAACGTGCTGTTCCAGATCCCGTTCGGCTGGCTCGCCGACCGCCTCGACCGGGGCGCGGTGCTTCTCGGCGCGGGCCTCGCGGGGGCGGCGGGCTCGGCCCTGATCCCGCTCGCGGCCGGACATCCGGCGGCGTTCGGCCTGCTGCTCCTCGTCTGGGGCGGCATCGCCGGCACCCTCTACACGGTCGGCCTCGCGATGCTGGGCGACCGCACGCCGCCGAACGACCTCGCGGGCGCCAACGCGGCCTTCGTGGTGCTCTACAATGTCGGGCTGATGCTGGGGCCGCCGGTGATCGGCGGCGGGCTCGATCTGGTGCCGCCGAACGGGTTCGCGCTGGCGCTGCTCGCCCTGTTCCTGGCCTTCGCGGGCTGGCTCGCCGTCACGGAGCGCCGGCGCGTCCGCTCTTGACCTGTCGGGCCTGATCGGGCATTCACCCGCCCGTATTCGGCCGGGCTCTCCCGGCCATTTGCGTTTCGCTCACGCGGAATGCCGCACCCTGCAGGAGCGCCGCGCCATGGCCAAGGCCGTCACCGTCAAGATCAAGCTCGTCTCCACCGCCGACACGGGCTATTTCTACGTCACCAAGAAGAACTCCCGCACGCAGACCGAGAAGCTGACGATGCGCAAGTACGACCCGGTCGCGCGCAAGCACGTCGATTTCAAGGAAACCAAGATCAAGTAAGGCCGCGGGCCGCTTCGCGGCCTGACCGCCCACGGGAAGCCGCTCCGGAGACGGGGCGGCTTTTTCCTTGCCCGGCGCGTTCCCGCGCACGGCGTCGCCGGGATCTCCCGAACCGCGACCTGACCGGCCGACAGCCCGGCGCCAGCACGACTCGTTAACCGTCGCTCGTCCCGGACGCTGCCCGACCCGCCGGCCGATCACCGGCCCGCGTTCTCGGCCAGCTCGGCGGTTGGAGGGCGGGTTCGATGCAGCGGATCCTGCTGGCGATTCTCATCACCGCGGCAATCCTCGCGCTCTGGCGCGTCCTGACGCTGCCGGTGTACGCGCTCCGGGCGACCCGCGGCTTGCTCGCGGAACGCCGCGTTCCGGCCCGCGCCCGGAGCCGACCGCTCAGGAAGGGCCCGGCGCGGCCAGATCCGGATCGAGCGTCCGTGCCAGGGACCGCGCGATAGCCACGAGCGCCGTCACCATCGGCGTGGACGGCTCGCGCCGCGGGGCGACGAGGCCGATCGTGTGCTCCAGGTCGGGTGCGGTGATCGGGATCGTGCGCACGCCCTCCATGGGGCCCAGGGCGTCGACCAGGATCTCCGGCATGATCGAGGCCCAGCGCAGGGTGCGCACGTGGGTCAGCAGCACGATCATCGAGTTCGACTCGAGGGTCGCGGCGGGATCCGCACCCGCCTCGCGGATCTGCTGGTCGATGATCCGCCGGTTCTGCATGTTCGGCGTGAGCAGGCAGAGGGGCAGGCGGCTGGTCTCGGCCCAGGTGACGCTGGTGCGACCCTCGAAGGGCCCGCCGATCGCCGTCACGAGGCGGTAGCGCTCCCGGTAGAGCGGGACGGAGATCACCCGCCCGAGGGGCTCGTTGTCGAGGTAGGTCAGGCCCGCATCCGCCTCCAGGTTCTCGATCAGCGAGAAGATGTCGGCGGAGGTGGCCGATTCGACCGTCAGCCGCACGTCCGGGTGCCGCTCGCGGTAGGGCGTCGTGAGGTTCACGATCATCGGCAGCGCCGTCGGGATCGCCGCGATGCGGAGATGGCCGGTCAGGCCCCGGCGCAGGCCCGTGACCTCCTCGTGCATGGCCCGCGCGTCGGCCACGATGCGCCGCGCCCATTCGAGGACCCGCTCGCCCTCGGGGGTGAAGCCCTGGAAGCGGGAGCCGCGCAGCACGAGCTGCACGCCGAACCGGTTCTCCAGCTGCTTCACGCCGGCCGAGAGAGTCTGCTGAGTCACGCCGCAGGCTTCGGCGGCGTGCCCGAAATGCTGCTCGCGGGCGAGCGCGAGCAGGAAGTCCAGCTTGTCGATCACGACGAAGGCATCCCGGCACGGCGAGGCGCCGGAAACCTAGCGGCCCGCCGGGCCCGCCACAACCGAGCGTGCCCGCTCAGCGGAACAGGATGAACGCCTTCGACAGGGTGATGCCGATGCCCCAGACGATCGGGATGCCGACCACCGCCCAGGCCAGCGCGGCCCCCGCGCTGAAGCCGCCACGGCCGATCCCGAAGGAGCCGGACGGCCCCGAGGCCGTGGCGCCGGCGCGGACGTCCAGGGAGGCCCGCTCGGAATCGGACATGAACCAGCGTTGCGCCAGGGGCCGGACGAGCAGGTTGCAGAGGAAGCCGACCGCCAGGAAGCTCGCCAGCACGTACATGGTCCGGCCGTAGAGATCGGCCCCCTGCACGCCCGCGGCGACCTGCGCCTCGCGGATCTTGGTGATGACGAAGGGCCCGACGATGCCGGCCATCGACCAGGCGGTGAGCAGGCGCCCGTGGATGGCGCCCACGAACTGCGTGCCGAACACGTCGGCGAGATAGGCCGGCACGGTCGCGAAGCCGCCGCCGTACATGGACAGGATCACGCAGAAGATCGCGACGAACAGCGCCTGCGAGCCGATGCCGGCGGCCCAGGGTGCCGCCGCGTACAGGAGGCCGCCCAGGGCAAAGAAGATCGCGTAGGTGACCTTCCGCCCGATGCGGTCCGACATCGAGGCCCAGAAGAACCGGCCCAGGATGTTGAAGAGTGAGAGCAGGCCGACGAAGCCGGCCGCGATGGCCGCGACCTGCGCCTTCTGGCCGGCGTCGAGGGCCGAGAAGCCGGTGCCGGGCAGGCCGATCAGCTCGCCGCCGAAGATCTCCTGGAGCATCGGCGAGGCCAGCGCCAGCACGCCGATGCCGGCCGACACGTTGAGGAACAGGACGAGCCAGATCATCCAGAACTGGACGGTCTTGTGGGCGTCGCGCAGGTGGACGTGCCCCGAAGCGATCATGGCGTTCTTGGCGGTCGGGCTGGTCCAGCCGTCCGGGCGCCAGCCGGCCGGCGGCACCCGGTAGCCGAACGCGCCGCCCAGCATGAACAGGATGTACCCCACGCCCATCACCGCGAGGGTCTGCCAGACGCCGGCCGAATCGGCGGTCCGGAAGCTCTTGATCAGGCTGTCGGCCAGGGGCGAGCCGATCATCGCGCCGCCGCCGAAGCCCATGATCGCCATGCCGGTCGCCATGCCGCGCCGGTCCGGGAACCACTTGATCAGGGTCGAGACCGGCGAGATGTAGCCGAGCCCGAGGCCGATGCCGCCGATCAGGCCCATGCCGAGCCAGACCAGCCAGAGCTGGTGGATGTAGACGCCGAAGGCGCCGATCAGGAAGCCGCCGCCCCAGCAGAGGGCCGCCGCGATGCCGGCCTTGCGCGGTCCGGCTCGCTCCAGCCAGCCGCCGAACAGGGCGGCCGAGAGACCGAGCACGACGATGCCGATGGAGAAGACCGTGACGAGGTCGCTGACCCGCCAGTCGCAGGTGGTGGTGAACAGGGCCGTCATCACGCCCATGTCGGGGCAGGCGGCGGGCGCCGGCTTGCCCACGGAGAGCGCCCGGGTCAGCGGCAGCCAGAACACCGACAGGCCGTAGGCCATCCCGATGCAGAGATGGATCGCCAGCGCCGCCGGCGGCACCAGCCACCGGTTGAAGCCCGGCTTGGCGACGATCCGCTCGCGCGACAACAGACTCGGCGTTCCCTCAGGCGCGATCGCGCCTGCCACTCCAGCACCCATGATGGACTCCTCCGCCGCGGCCTCGTTGGCGGGCCTCGCGGCGGCGGACGATGCGCGATTTGTGTGCAGGGTGCCAGCGCGCGACACGCTGAGACGTCGATTTTAATCCAGTCCGGCGCCGACTGTATGCGGATTCCTCGTCAACGCGCCGTCCGGAGGCCGTATGGACCGCCGCTGCGGGCGCCGGTCTGTCCGGCGCCCGCAGCGGCTGCCGCCCTCACATGGGCGGGGTCAGGCCGTCCTTGCCGACCGCCACGAGCTTGCCCTCGGCCTTGCTGCCGTCCTTGGCGACCACGGCGAACACCTTCGACCCGGGGGTCAGGATCGCCTTGTCGGCGGGCTCGAAGGCCACGATCGGCGCCGAGGCCGGCACCACGATCTCCTTGGAGCCGTCCTTGCCGTAGCTCACCGTCAGCGTGCGCTCGCCGCCCGAGGCCGCCTTGTCGGCCTTCACGGTGCCGTTGGTCATCGCGCTCTTCACCTTCGGGGCGTTCGGCGACTCGGCCTTCACGGTGCCGTTGGTCATCGCGCTCTTCACCTTGGCGCCGGCGCCCGCGGTGTGGTCGGTGATCGAATCCCAGCCGTAATGGCCCTCGCCCGTGCCGCGCATCGACTCGGGGAAGAGCACGACCTCCAGGGCGGTCATCGGGTTCTCGCCCTTGGTGGCGGTGCCGATGAAGACGCCGTCCTTGATCGCGTCGAGGCTCGACGGGACAACCCAGGCGAACTTGGCGCCGCTCACGTCGACGGTCTCGGTCTTGCCGTCGTCGGTCTTGATCGTGACCGTGCCGCCGTCGGCCTTGTCGACGGTCCCGCGGACGCGCTCGACCTGCGCGGCGAAGGCCGCACTCGACAGCAGGGCCGTCAGGCCGGCGGCGACGAGTGTCTTGCTGAGGTGCTTCATCGGGGTCCCATCCTGGCTTCAGGAGCCGGGTTATGGGGCGGCCCGCGCGCGAAACAAGGTTGCGCGCAAGCGAAACGACCTGCTCGGCGACAGAAGCGAGGTTATCAGTCACCACCGTTTTTGCGAGCGGAGCGAAGCAATCCAGCCGGCGCAAGGACTTCCTCCGTCGCGCTGGATTGCTTCGCTGCGCTCGCGATGACGGGGTGGCGCGTCGGACGACGGCACCGACCGAAAACGAGTCAGGCGGCACCCGGTGGGCGCCGCCTGATTACCGCGCGGGCAGCGGGGACGCTGCCCTCCGGAGGCTCACGCCGCGAGCGAGCGCAGCACGTAGGGCAGGATGCCGCCGTTGCGGAAGTACTCGAGCTCGTCGAGCGTATCGATGCGGCAGGTCAGCGGGACCTGCTTCACCGAGCCGTCGGCGGACTTGATCTCCGCGGTGAGCGTCTGGCGGGGCTTCAGCTCGCCGGCGAGGCCCTTGATGGTGACGGTCTCGTCACCCTTCAGGCCCAGCGACTGCCAGCTCGTGTCGCCCTGGAAGACCAGCGGCACCACGCCCATCCCGACGAGGTTCGAGCGGTGGATGCGCTCGAAGCTCTCGGCCACCACGGCGCGGACGCCGAGCAGCTTCGTGCCCTTCGCCGCCCAGTCGCGCGACGAGCCGGTGCCGTACTCCTTGCCGGCGAAGATCACGAGCGGCGTGCCCTGTTCGGCGTACTTCATCGCCGCGTCGTAGATGAACATCTTCTCGCCGGACGGCTGGAAATGCGTCCACCCGCCCTCGACCACGCCGCCGGAGGCGTCCTTCACCATCTGGTTCTTGATGCGGATGTTGGCGAAGGTGCCCCGCATCATCACCTCGTGGTTGCCGCGCCGCGTGCCGTACTGGTTGAAGTCCTGCACGCGCACTTGGTGCGACTGCAGGTACTCGCCGGCCGGCGAGGCCGCGCGGATGTTGCCCGCCGGCGAGATGTGGTCGGTGGTGATCGAGTCGAGGAACAGGCCGAGGATGCGCGCACCCTCGATGTCCTCGACGGGCTTCGGGGTCTTCTCCATGCCGACGAAGTAGGGCGGGTTCTGCACGTAGGTGGAGCCCGGGTTCCACGCGAAGGTCTCGGCCTCGGTGACCTCGACGTCCTTCCAGTTCTGGTCGCCGCCGAACACGTCCGCGTAGCGGGACTTGAACAGCGCGGAGGTGATGTTCTCCTCGATGAACTGCTGGACCTCGGCCGAGGACGGCCAGATGTCCTTGAGGTAGACGGGCTTGCCGTCCGAGCCCTGGCCCAGCGGCTCCGTGGTGATGTCGATCTGCAGCGAGCCGGCCAGCGCGTAGGCCACCACGAGCGGCGGCGAGGCGAGGTAGTTCGCCCGCACGTCAGGGTTCACGCGGCCCTCGAAGTTGCGGTTGCCCGAGAGCACCGCCGCGGCGACGACGTCGTTGTCGTTGATCGCCTTCGAGATCGCCTCCGGCAGCGGGCCGGAATTGCCGATGCAGGTCGTGCAGCCGAAGCCCACGAGGTTGAAGCCGAGCGCGTCGAGCGGCTCCTGCAGGCCGGACTTCTCCAGGTACTCGCCGACCACCTGCGAGCCGGGCGCGAGCGAGGTCTTCACCCACGGCTTGGAGCGCAGGCCCTTGGCGACGGCGTTGCGGGCGAGCAGGCCCGCGCCGATCATCACCGAGGGGTTCGACGTGTTGGTGCAGCTCGTGATCGCGGCGATCACCACGTCACCGTGCCCGATGTCGAAGTTGGTGCCCTCGACCGGGTAGCGGCGCGCGAGGTCGGCGGCCTTCTTGAACTCGGTCTCCATCGAGGCGGCGAAGCCGAGCTTGGCGCCGTCGAGCAGCACGCGGTCCTGCGGGCGCTTCGGGCCGGCGAGCGAGGGCCGGACCTGGCCCATGTCGAGCTCCAGCGTGTCGGTGAAGACCGGGTCGGGTGTCCGGGCGTCGCGCCACATACCCTGCGCCTTGGCGTAGGCCTCGACCAGGGCGATCCGGTCGTCGGAGCGGCCGGTGACCTTCAGGAAGTCGATGGTCTTCTGGTCGACCGGGAAGAAGCCGCAGGTCGCGCCGTACTCGGGGGCCATGTTGGAGATCGTGGCCCGGTCGGCGACCGCCATGTCGTCGAGGCCGGGGCCGTAGAACTCCACGAACTTGCCGACCACGCCCTTCTTGCGCAGCATCTGGGTGACGGTGAGCACGAGGTCGGTGGCGGTGGTGCCCTCGGGCAGCTTGCCCGAGAGCTTGAAGCCCACGACCTCGGGGATCAGCATCGAGAGCGGCTGGCCGAGCATGGCCGCCTCGGCCTCGATGCCGCCGACGCCCCAGCCCAGCACGGCCATCCCGTTGACCATGGTGGTGTGCGAATCGGTGCCGACGAGCGAGTCGGGATAGGCGACGTCGGCGCCGTTCTCCGACTTCGTCCAGACGGTCTGGGCAAGGTATTCCAGGTTCACCTGGTGGCAGATGCCGGTGCCCGGGGGGACCACCGAGAAGTTGTCAAAGGCCGACTGGCCCCATTTCAGGAAGGTGTAGCGCTCGCCGTTGCGCTCGTATTCGAGGGCGACGTTGTCGGCGAGCGCCTTCGGGGTGCCGAACTCGTCGACGATCACCGAGTGGTCGATGACGAGGTCCACCGGCACCAGCGGGTTGATCTTCTGCGGGTCGCCGCCGAGCGCCACCATGGCGTCGCGCATGGCCGCGAGGTCGACCACCGCCGGGACGCCGGTGAAGTCCTGCATCAGCACGCGGGAGGGGCGGAACGCGATCTCGACCTCGGCCTTGCCCTTCTGGTCGAGCCAGGCGACGGCGGCCTCGATGTCGGCCTTCTTGACCGAGCGGTCGTCCTCGTAGCGGAGCAGGTTCTCCAGGATCACCTTCATGGAGAAGGGCAGCGCGGCCGCCGAGGCGAGGCCGTTCTTCTCGGCCGCGGGAATGGAATAGTAGGTGTAGGTCTTGCCGCCGGCTTCGAGCGTCTGGCGGGCCTTGAAGCTGTCGAGTGAGGGCACGGCTGGTTCTATCCTCGCTGCGGGTTGTCGAACACGCGCAGGCAAGACCTGCGCTACGAGATCCGTGTTCGGCCTGTGTAGCGCCCGACGGGCGCGCGCCGCCCCGGGAGTGCCCGGGCAGGACGATGCGCGGGGGCGATTTGGACGCCCGTGATGCCGCGCGGCGCAGCCGCGGAGGGATATAGAACTTTTCGAATCTGACCGCTACCGGGTCGTCATGACAGGTGCGTTTTCCTGTCGGGGACCGTGGCGGCGACTGGGCGCGCGCCGCGGAGGCCTGCGCGACTCGCGCATCTCCAGCGGGCATCGACGGTGGCGGCCGAGCGCGACAGGCCCCCTCTCCCGAGCGGGAGCGGAGAGCCGCACGGGTGTTGCCGGTGCTGCTGCGTACGTCCGCGAGCCCGCAGAAGGGCGGGAGTCGCGGGGCGCGGGCGCCCTACCCTTGCCCGGGCACGCCCGCGACGGACAGGGCCTTCGATCGATTCGGCTGGGCCGCGAGCCTGCGCAGGGACGCGACGTTCGTGGCCGCCTCCTCGGCGCTCATGTCGCGGCGCAGGACGGCCTCGGCATCGGCGAAGCGGCCCTTGAGGCCGAGCACCATGGCGAGGTTGGCGCGCACCCGCGCGTCGGCGCCGGGCTGGTCGGCGGCGAGGCGGAGGGTCTGCTCGGCCTGATCGAGGTTGCGCGACAGCGCGTAGGACAGGCCGAGATTGGACAGGAGCGAGGGCTCGTTCGGGCGGATCTTGAGGGCGGCCTCGTAGAAGCCCTGGGCGCGGGCCTGCTCGCCGAGCTGGGCGGAGGCCGAGCCCTGCGCCGACAGGATGCGCCAGTCGGGATTGGCGGGCGTGTGCGCGTTGGAGAGCACGTCGATCGCCTCGCGGAAGCGGCCCGCCTCGACCAGCGACTTTCCGTAGGCACCGAGCAGGGCCTGGTCGCGCGGGTTGCGCAGGGCGGCCTGCTGCAGCACCGCCGAGGCCTGGCCGATCTGGTCTGTGGCCCGCAGGGCGCGGGCGTAGGCGATCGCCGTGCGCCCGTCGGCGGGGTCGGCGTTGTAGCGCTCGGCCAGCCGGTCGATGTCCTGCCGCGAGGGCGCTGCGGCGGCCGCGGACGGCCCGCCGAGGGGGCCGATCGACCCGGTCGTCTCGGGCGAGCGGGTGTTGCAGCCGGCCAGGCCCAGCGCGACGACGGCGGCCGCGAGGGCGGCGCGGCGTCCGGGGCGTGCCTGGGATCGGGTGACCCGGAACAGGGCCGTCATCATGGTGCGCTCCGCCGGCATCGGGACCGGACGCGATAGCACGCGCTTCACGCTCCCGGCCGGCCGGTGATAGAGCGTTAACCCTAATCACCGGTTAAGCCGCCGGTCCGGGCGGCACGCGAGAGGCACATGACCCAGGCCGAGATTCCGGCGACGACCCGCGGGCTCCTGCCCGGCGACACCCAGGCCGTACCGGTGACGCTGGTCACCACCGGGGGCTGGGCGGCGGTCGAGTCCGGCCTGGAGCCCGCCCAGCGGAGCTTCGCCAGGGCCATCGGCTTCAAGCCGAAGGCGGGCAGCCTCGCGCTCCTGCCCGGCCCGGACGGCGGCCTCGCGCGCGTCCTGTTCGGCCTCGGCGATCCGGAGGCCGCGGCCTACGACAGGCTCCTCGCCGGCAAGCTGCCGGGGCTGCTGCCGGAGGGGACCTTCCGCCTGGACAACGCTCCCGAGCCGGCCGAGGCCGCCCTCGCCTGGCTGATGGGGAGCTACCGCTTCGGCCGCTACCGGACCGGCGGCGGCACGAAGGCCCGGCTCGCGGCGCCCGCCGGCATCGACGCGGCCGAGGTGGAGCGGATCGCCGCCGCGGTGGCGCTGGGCCGGGATCTCGTCAACACGCCGGCCAACGATCTCGGACCCGCCGAGATCGAGGCGGCCGCCCGGGCGGTGGCCGCGCGCCACGGCGCCTCCGTCGCCGTCACGGAAGGCGGGGCCCTCGCCGAGGGGTACCCGCTGATCCACGCGGTCGGCGCCGCGTCGCCCCGGGCCCCGCGGCTGATCGACCTGACCTGGGGGCCGGCGGACGCGCCGCGCGTGACCCTGGTCGGCAAGGGCGTCGCCTTCGACACCGGCGGCCTCGACCTGAAGCCGTCGGCCGCGATGCTGCTGATGAAGAAGGACATGGGCGGCGCCGCCGCGGCGCTGGCCGCCGCCGACATGGTCATGGGCGCGGGCCTGAACCTGCGCCTGCGCCTGCTGATCCCCGCGGTGGAGAACGCGGTCGCGGGCAACGCCTTCCGCCCCGGCGACGTGCTGCCGAGCCGGGCCGGGCTCAGCGTCGAGATCGGCAACACCGACGCGGAGGGCCGGCTGATCCTCGCCGACGCGCTCGCCCTCGCGGACGCGGATTCCCCCGACCTGATCCTCGACTTCTCGACCCTGACCGGCGCGGCCCGGGTGGCCCTCGGGCCGGACCTACCGGCCTTCTTCACGGAGGACGACGCGCTGGCCGAGGCGGTGGCGCGGGCCGGCCGGGCGGCGATCGACCCGGTCTGGCGCATGCCGCTGCACGCGCCCTACGCGAGCCTGCTCGATTCCAAGGTGGCCGACCTCAACAACGTCTCGGGCGGGCCGTTCGCGGGAGCGATCACCGCGGCCCTGTTCCTGCGCCGCTTCGCGCCCAACACGAAGGCGCACGGCCATTTCGACCTCTACGGCTGGAACCCCTCCGCCAAGCCCGGCCGGCCGGAGGGCGGCGAGGTCCAGACGGCGCGGCTGACCTACGCGCTGCTCAAGGCCCGCTACGGCAGCTGATCGCCTCCCGTCATCGCGAGCGCAGCGAAGCGACCCAGGGCTGCGCAACCTCTAACGGCGTGGGCTGGGTCGCTGCGCGCGCGATGACGGTGCGGCTGGGGGCGCGCTCAGGCGGTGCGCGGCAGCCCGGTCTCGATCAGGCGCGCCCACAGGGACGCCCCGTACGGCGCGGCCGCGTCGTTGAAATCGTAGTGCGGGTGGTGGAGCGAGGCGCTGTCGCCGTTGCCGATGAACATGTAGGCGCCGGGACGGCGGGCGAGCATGTAGGAGAAGTCCTCGGCGGTCATCATCGGCGCCACCGTCCGGTCGACGTTCTCCTCACCCACCAGCGCCTCGGCGACGCCGGCCATGAAATCGGTCTCGGCGGGATGGTTCTCGGTCACCGGGTAGCTCGCCCCGTACGCGACCCCGCCCCGCGCGCCGAAGCCGCCGGCGATCTCGGCCACCAGGGTCTCGATCCGCGCCTTGATCTCGCCGCGCACGGCCTGGGACAGCGTGCGCATGGTGCCGCGCATGGTGACGGTCTGCGGCAGGACATTGAAGGCCTCGCCGGCCTCCAGCGCGCAGACCGAGACCACGGCCGACTGCACCGGGTCGAGGTTGCGCGACACGATGCTCTGCAGGGCGATGATCACGTGGCTCGACACGAGCACGCTGTCGACGGCGTTCTGCGGCAGGGCCGCATGGCCGCCCCGTCCCTCGATCGTGATCGTGAAGCGATCGGTCGAGGCCATGATCGGCCCCGGCCGGATCGCGAAGGTGCCGACCGCCATGCCGGGGATGTTGTGCATCCCGTAGACCGACTCGACCCCGAACCGCTCCATCATTCCGTCGTCGACCATCGCCTCGCCGCCGCCGCCACCCTCCTCGGCGGGCTGGAAGATCAGCACGGCCGCCCCGTCGAAATCCCGGGTCTCGGCGAGGTACTTGGCGGCGCCGAGGAGCATGGTCGTGTGACCGTCGTGGCCGCAGGCGTGCATCTTGCCCGGCACGGTGGAGCGGTAGGGCAGGTCGCGCACCTCCTGGATCGGCAGGGCGTCCATGTCGGCGCGCAGGCCGATGGCGCGGTTGGAGCTGCGTCCCCGGCCGCGGATGACGCCCACCACCCCGGTCCGACCGATGCCGGTGACGACCTCGTCGCAGCCGAAGGACCGCAGCGTCTCGGCGACGAAGCCGGCGGTGCGGTCGACGTCGTAGAGCAACTCGGGATGGGCGTGCAGGTCGTGCCGCCACGCCGTCATCGTGTCGGCGAAGGCGCGGATCCGTTCGAGGACGGGCATCGGGGCGGGGCTCTCGTGGCCTTGGCTGGTGGGCCGGACCAGCAAAGCCGGGGCCAGAGCCGCCGTCAACGGCCAAGCTCGGTATCCGCGGCGCCCCGCTCACGCCGCACCCGGCCCCGTGATCCCGCGCCCGCGCCGCCGCGGCGCGGGTGGATGGTCGCCCGCGGCGAGGTCGTCCAGGATCGGGCAGTCCGGCCGCGCGTCGCCGCAGCAGGCCTCCGCCAGGTGCTCCAGCGTCCGGGCCATGCCCTCCATCTCGGCGATGCGGCGGCGCAGATCGGCGATCTGCTCCTGCGCGATCGCCTTCACCCCGGCGCTCGGCCGGGCGCGGTCGCGCCAGAGCGCCAGGAGATCCGCGATCGCGTCCACGCTGAAGCCGAGATCGCGGGCGCGGCGGATGAAGCGCAGCGTGTGCAGGTCCGCCTCGCCGTAGTGGCGGTAGCCGGATTCGGACCGGGCGGCCGGCGGCAGCAGGCCGGTCGCCTCGTACCAGCGGATCATCTTGGCCGAGACGCCGGTCCGGCGCGCCGCCTCGCCGATCGTGAGGGTCGCCGCGCTCATGCCGGCCTCGCGGCCAGCGCCGGCCCCTCGGCCGCCGCGGGACGCCCGCCGGCCCGGCGCAGCCGCAGGGCGTTGCCCAGGACGAACACGCTCGAGAAGGCCATGGCGCCCGCGGCCAGGATCGGTGACAGGGCCGGGCCGCCGAACGGCACCAGCACGCCGGCCGCCACCGGGATCAGCGCGGCGTTGTAGGCGAAGGCCCAGAACAGGTTCTGGCGGATATTGGCCATCACCGCCCGCGACAGCGCCAGGGCCTCGACCAGGGCCTCCAGATCGCCCGACATCAGCACCACGTCGGCGCTCTCGACGGCGATGTCGGTGCCGGTGCCGATCGCCAGTCCGACATCGGCCTCGGCCAGCGCCGGCGCGTCGTTGATGCCGTCGCCCACGAAGGCCACCGGCCCGTGTTCCGCCCGGAACCGCTGGACCGCCTCGACCTTCCCGCCGGGCAGCACCCCGGCGGCCACGGCGTCGATGCCGAGGCTCCGCGCCACGCCGGCGGCGGTGACGGGATCGTCGCCCGTGACCATCGCCACCGCGAGGCCGCGCGCCTTCAGGGCCGCGACCGCCGCGCGGGCGCCCGGCTTCACGGGATCGGCCACCGCCAAAATCGCGGCGTGGCGGCCGTCGAGGACGAGGTGGATCGGGCTCCGTCCCGCGCCCGCCAGCGCCTCGGCCCGGGCGGCGAGATCCGGGTCGAGGGCGACGCCGAGGCGCTCCAGGTAGCGCGGCGCGCCGAGGGCCGCGGCCCGGCCCGCGACCCGTCCGGCAATCCCGAAGCCCGCCACCGCCTCGAAGCTGTCCGGTTCCGGCAGGTCCAGGCCGCGCTCGCGGGCCGCCGCCACGACGGCGCCGGCCAGCGGGTGCTCGGAGCGGGTCTCCAGAGCGGCGGCGAGGGCCAGCACCGCGTCCTCCGCGACGCCCGCGGCCGGGACGATCTCGGTGAGCCGGGGGCGGCCCTCGGTCAGGGTGCCGGTCTTGTCGAGGGCCACCACCCGCACGTCGCGCAGGCCCTGCAGCGCCGCGCCGTCGCGGAACAGCACGCCGCGCGCCGCCGCGCGCCCGGTGCCGACCATGATGGCAGTCGGCGTCGCCAGCCCCATGGCGCAGGGGCAGGCGATGATCAGCACCGCGACGGCGTTGACCAGGGCCGGACCCAGCGCCGGGGCCGGCGCCAGCGCCAGCCAGGCCAGGAAGGTCACCGCGGCGATGCCGATCACCGCCGGGACGAACCGCCCGGTGACGCGGTCGACCAGCGCCTGGATCGGCAGCTTGCCGCCCTGGGCGCGCTCCACCATGGCGGCGATTTGCGCCACCACGGTGGCGCCCCCCACGGCCTCGACCCGCAGGTCGAGGCTGCCGCGGCCGTTGAGCGTCCCGCCGACCACGGGATCGCCCGGGCCCTTGCGCACCGGCGCCGGCTCGCCCGTCACCATGCTCTCGTCGACGTGGCTGGTGCCGGAGACCACGGCGCCGTCCGCCGCCACCCGCTCGCCCGGACGCACCCGGACGACGTCGCCGAGGCGCAGGGCGTCGAGGGGAACCTCGGTCTCCGCGCCGTCGCGGATGACCCGGGCGGTCTTCGGCGTCAGGTCCATCAGCCGCGCGATCGCCTGGCCGGTGCGCCCCTTGGCGCGGGCCTCCAGCGTCCGGCCGAGCAGGATCAGCGTGACGATCAGGACGCTCGCCTCGAAGTAGAGGTGCGCCGCGCCGGCCGGCAGGAGGTCCGAAGCCAGGGTCGAGACCAGCGAGTACAGGTAGGCGGCGCCGGCCCCGAGGGCGACCAGGGCGTTCATGTCGGGATGGCCGCGCAGGAGGCCCGGGACGCCGCGCAGGAAGAAGCGCCGCCCCGGGCCGGCGAGGACCAGGGTGGCCAGCGCGGCCTGGACCAGGGCCGTCACCGGGCCGCCGTGCAGCGCGGGCAGGAGGTGGCCGCCCATGTCGAGGACCACGACGGGCGCCGACAGCAGGGCGGTGACGATCAGGTCGCGGCGCAGGGCGCGCCCCTCTTCCGCCTGACGGGCGGAAGGGTCGACCGGGTGGCCGGCCTCGACCGGCCGGGCCTCGTAGCCGGCCGCCTCCACGGCCGCCACCAGCGCGTCCATCGGCACCACCCCCTCGGGATGGCGGATCGCGGCCCGGCCGGCGGCGAGGTTGACGCTGGCGCCGGTCACCCCCGGCACGGCGGCCAGCGCCCGCTCGACGCGGCCGACGCAACTCGCGCAAGACATCCCGTCCACGGCCAGCAGGCTCTGCGTCTCTGGGACGGGGTAGCCGGCATCCGCGAGCGCCGTCGCGACGTCGCCCGGGCTCGTCGCCCCGTCGAGGACGAGGCTGGCGCGGTGGGTGGCGAGGTTCACCGCCACGTCACGGGCGCCGGGCAGCGCCGCGAGGGTGCGCTCGACGCGGCCGACGCAGAAGGCGCAGGACATGCCCTCGACGGGGAGGGTCAGGGCGACGGATCTCGACATGGCGGTGGTCCGGTTGGAAGCATCCATGCCCGGTCAGATGGAGCTTCCCATGATGGGAAGGTCAAGGGTTCGCGGGCAAGGCTCCGGATCCGGCCGGTCGATGCGGGCCGCGGCCGTTGTAGAATCGCGCCCGTCCGGCCAAGGTCACCGCCCACCGGAGCGACGGGGACACCGATGAGCGAGCCGCTGACGATCTACGGCGACCCGGGTTCCGGCAACTGCCTCAAGGTCAAGTGGGTCGCGGCGCATCTCGGCATCCCGGCGGTCTGGCGCGACGTCGACGTCCCCGGCGGCGGGACGCGCAAACCCGAGTTCCTCGCCCTGAACCCCGCCGGCCGCGTGCCGATCGTCGTCCTGCCCGACGGCACCGTGCTGTCGGAATCGAACGCGATCATCGTCTACCTCGCGGAAGGCTCCGCGCTGGTCCCCGCGGAGCCCCTGCCCCGCGCCCGGATGCTGCAGTGGATGTTCTGGGAGCAGTACAGCCACGAGCCCTACATCGCGGTCCGCCGCTACCAGCTCCACTACCTCAAGCGGGCGCCCGAGGATCTCGACCCGAAGCTCGCGGAGCGCGGCGCCGACGCCCTGCGGCTGATGGAGGACACCCTCGGGCGCTCGGCCTTCATGGCGGGCGAGATCCTGACCCTCGCCGACGTGGCGCTCGTCGCCTACACGCGCATGGCCCACGAGGGGGGCTTCGACCTCACGGACTACCCGGCGATCCGCGCCTGGGTCGGGCGGGTCGAGACCGGGCTCGGGATCGGCTCCTATACCGGGCCGGCCTGATCGGCCGCGAACCGAGGCGGCGCGGCGCCGTACTCGGGCAGGCTGACCCGCACGGTCGTCCCCTCGCCGGTCGCGCTCTCGATGGCGAGGCGGCCGCGGTGGCGATTGAGGCTGTGCTTGACGATGGCGAGCCCCAGCCCGGTGCCGCCGCGGGCGCGACTCGAGGTGACGTCGACCCGGTAGAAGCGCTCCGTCAGCCGCGGGATGTGCTCGGGCGGGATGCCCGGCCCGTCATCGGCCACCGACAGGACGACGCGGCGCCCGAGGCGCGGGTCGTCCTCGCGGGCGAGCCCGACGCTGATCTGGCCGCCGCCGTACTTCACGGCGTTCTCGATCAGGTTCTCGATCACCCGCGCCAGCTCGTCGGCGTCGCCGGGGACCGCGTAGGGGCCCGCACCCTCCTCCAGCCGGATCGTGGCGCCCCGCGCCTCGGCGGGCGGGCCCTGGGCGTCGACCATCTGGCGGGCGAGCGCCCCGAGATTGACCACCGCGGTGGGGGCGACGTGCTCGCGCAGCTCGATCCGCGACAGCGACAGCAGGTCGTCGATCAGCCGCGTCATCCGCAGGGCCTGGACGCGCATGATCTCTAGGAAGCGCTCCCGGGCCTGCGCGTCGTCGCGGGCCGGCCCCTGCAGGGTCTCGATGAAGCCGATCAGGGTGGCGAGCGGCGTGCGCAGCTCGTGGCTGGCGTTGGCGACGAAGTCGACCCGCATCGCCTCCAGGCGCCGGGCCGCGGTGAGGTCGCGCAGGAACAGCAGCGCGCTGACGCCGGACCCGTCGGGCATCGGCAGGGCGCCGATCTGGACATCGAAGGTCCGCTCCAGCGGCACCCGGGTCGACAGCGCGACGCGGCGCGGGAGGCCCGAACTCAGCACCGCCTCGATGCCGTCGAGGACCTCCGGGTCGCGGAGCGCGAAGGACAGCGGCCGGGCCTGGTGGAGGGCCGGCAGGAGCGCCCGGGCGGCGGGATTGGCCTCCAGCACCAGGGTGCGCCGGTCGACCAGGATGACCGGGTCCGGCACGTGGGCGAGCAGCGCCTCGGCGACGGCGTGGCGCGGCGTGGTGGTGGCCGGGCGCGGCACGGGCGCCTCGCGGCCGCGTCCGCCGAGCCAGCCGCCCAGGCAGACCGCCGCGAGGCCGATCAGGATCAGCGGGAGATCGAGCCGCCCGGCCAGGGCGGTGGCGAGCCCGAGCAGGCCCGCGGCGATCGCGGCGCCGGTCCAGGCGGGGGAGCTGCGCAGGCGGCCGGACATGGCGGGCGCGGCCGGCCGATCAGCGGGGCTCGGACTCGTCGTGCCACGCCCGGCCGGACGGGCCGGCGGTGCCCTCCGGAGGCCCGGGATCGCGGGCGCCGCCCGCGCGCTTGACGATCTCGTACAGTCCGAGCATCGCCAGGGCGGTCACGAACGGCACGACGTAGTAGCAGCCCCGGAACAGCAGCAGCGAGGTCAGCACCTCGTTGCGCGGCAGGCTCGACAGGGCGAGCAGGATCGTCGCCTCGAACACCCCGATCCCGCCCGGCGCGTTCGACGCGATCCCCAGCATGGCGGCGAGCACGTAGATCGCCAGGAAGGTGGTGAAGCCGAGCGTCGTCTCCTGCGGCAGCAGGACGTAGAGCACCGCCGCCGCCGCGCAGACGTCGCCGATCCCGACGATCATCTGGCCGATGGAGACCGAGGCGCCCGGCAGTTCCAGGCGCCACTGCTTGACGGTGATGCTGCGCTTCTTGGCCGAGACCCAGGCGAGGTAGCCGAGCACCAGGGCGAGCGCCGCGAGGCCGACGCCCTGGTTGATCCGGATCGACGTGAAGGCGAGGCCGGCGAGCTGGCCGGCCTCGATGATCAGGCTCAGGCCCAGCACCACGCCCATGCCGAGCCAGAAGGTGAAGCCGGCGATGACGGTGAGCGCGGCGATCTTGGCCGTCGAGAGCCCCTGCCGGGCGTAGATCCAGTAGCGGATCGTCCCGGCAGTGAGCAGCGGGAAGCCGAGAGTGAAACTCACCGCGTAGCTCGTGAAGGAGGCGAGCGCGGTGATCCGGTACGGCACCTTGATCTTGAGCTGGCGCAGGGCCAGCGCGTCGTAGCCGGTCAGGAACAGGTAGCTGATGCCGACGAACAGGAAGGCGAGCCCGAGCTGCTCGGCGGTCGCCGCCGCGATGGCGCTGCGCACCTCCGCCCAGCTGACGCTCTGCACGAGCTTCCACAGGACGCCGAGGGAGACGGCGAACAGCACGATGCTGGCCGCCGTGCCGATCCAGGCATAGCGGCTGCGCCGGCTCTTCCGCTTCGAGCCCGCTTCGGCATCGTGCTGGACCGGCTCGACCGGCTCGGCCGGGCTCCGGTGCTGTCCCTGAAAATTCATGCCGATCGGCGTCCGCCCTTCCGGCTGCGCGGCCCGGCCCGAAGGCCGTCAGCCCGTGCCGGAATTTCCCGGACCGCGGCCCGTTGCCCCGCATGTAGGCCGAACCGGGGCGCAAGGCCAGGGAAGGCAGGCCCGTGACGGGCGATCTATCCTCAGCCGGAGGTCCGATCGAGGATCGCGGCCGCTTCCGCGAGGCCGCGCCGGATCCGCTCCGGCACCTCCGGCGCGGTGCAGACATAGGTCGGGCTCGGGTGCGGCACCCGGATCACCGGAAGGTCGGGGCGGAGCGCCGCGAGGGCGGGCGCGGCCTCGCCGGCGAAGCGGCCGGCCAGCACCGCCACGGCGAGGCGCGGCAGCAGGTCGAGGAGCGGGGCCAGATAGGGCGCGGCCGCCGCCACCTCCGCCCGGCGGGGCGCCCGGTTGCGGGCGCCCTCGGCGTGGATGAGCCAGGGGACCGCGTTCCAGATCAGCGTGTCGGCCCGGCTGAGCCCGGCCTCGGCGAGGAAGCGGAACAGGTTCGCGGCCGTGCCGTTCGCGCTGTCGCGGGTGACGAAGCCGGTGCGCAGGACCGCCGGGCCGGGGGTCTCGAGGAGGAGGAGCATCCGCGCGCCGACGCCGCCGTCCAGGGGGTCGGGCGCCGGGACCGGGGCGCCGCGCTCGGCCGCGACGCGCGCCGCCAGCGCCCGGATCGGTGCGATGTGGGGGCTGTCGATCAGGGCGCGGCGGGCCGCGAGGGCTTCCGGATCGGCCAGCGCCTTCGGCGCCCGCGGCTCAGCCGGCATCGAGGCCGGGGATCGTGAGGCCGAGGCGGCCCGACCGGCGGAAGCGCTCGGTGCCCTCCTCCCGGGCTAGGCGCGCGTCGAGGCCGGCCACGCCGCCGAACTGGAAGCCGATCTGGCTGGCATAGGCCGCGCAGGCGGCGCGCTTCCGGGCCTGGGCCTCCGGGGCGAGGCGCATCGCCGGCTCGGCGAGGTCGGCGAACAGGTCGGCGAGGGGCGCCTTCGGGGCGGCCTCCCGCACCGTATAGGGAAAGTCGCGCCACCACAGGATCGGCTGGGCCGGCGCGAGGCCGCGCAGCGCCCGCACAGTCTGGACATGATCGACGTGCCCGCCGATCGCCTGCGGAGCCAGGAGGAGATCGGGACTCCCGGCGGCGATCAGCCCCGCGATGGCCGGTGCGAGCTCGGCCGCGACGCCGTCGTCGGCGCGCGTGTCGGCGAAGAGCTCCGGCGCCGAGCCGTAGCCCCGGTGCGGCGCCTCCCGGAACGGCAGGTGGACGGGCGGCGCGATGCCGAGCGCCGCGGCAGCCCGGACATCCTCGTCCCGGCGCAGGGCCATGTAGTCGACCTCCGGTCCGAGCCCTTTGTCCAGCTGGCAGGCGAGCGCGAAGCCCCTCGGCTCGGCGACGCTGCCGGTGAACAGGGTCGCCATCACAACGCGCCAGCCAGCTTGCGCGAGGCTTGCCAGGAGGCCGCCGCACGAGAAGGCCGCGTCGTCGAGATGGGGCGAGAGGGCGAGCGCGGTGGGCATGGTCCGGGGTGCGACGGTCTCGATGGGTTCCGACCCGCGCTCAGAGCAGGTGCGGCTCGGCGCGGAAGCGGCAGGTCGGATCGTGGGGCAGGTCCGGCGAGAAGCCGGTGGCCGGTCGCTCGCCGCGCACGCGGGCGTAGACGTCCATGATCTGCCGCCCGACCGCGTGCCACGAGTAGACGCGGCGGCACTCCTCCAAGCCGGCCGTCGCGATGCGGCGGCGCAGATCCGCGTCCGCGATGACCCGGGTGAGCGCGGCGGCCAGCGCCGGGACGTCGCCCGGGTTCACCAGCAACCCGTTCTCCCCGTCGCGCAGGCAGTCCGAGACGCCGACCGCGTGGCACGAGACGGTGGCGAGCCCTGCTGCGAGCGCCTCCAGGATCGTGTTGGAGAAGCCCTCCGCGTAGGTCGGCGAGACGAACACGTCGGCGCGGCGGTAGAGGTCGGGCACGGTGGCGTACTCGGCGTAGCCCGTGAAGGCGATCTCCCGCTCCGAGAAGGCGCGCTCGGCGGCGAGCGCCTTGGCCGGATCCACGTCGGGCCCGATCCCCGAGATGGTGGCGGCGAACGGCCTGCCCTGCGCGCGCAGGATCGCCAGGGCCTCGATGAAGTCGAGGACGCCTTTCCGGCGGTCGACCCGGCCGTGGTAGAACAGCCGCACCGGGCCCGGATGGGGCGCGGGCAGCCCGTCGGGCGTGCCCTGCGCGAACCGGTCGGTGTCGACCGCGCCGGGCACGATGGTGAAGCGGGCGGGGTCCGACCCGAGCCGCTCGCAGACCTCGTCCACGAAGGAGGCGCCGCCGATCAGCAGCGCGTTGGCGTGGGCCAGCACCTCGCACATGGCGACCCGGTGGGTCTCGCAGCAGGAGCCGACCCAGTGGCCGTCGCCGCCCTGGATCGAGACGACGCTCGGCACGCCGAGTTCGCGCGCGGCGAGCAGCACCGCCCAGCCGGTCGGGTAACCGTATTGCGCGTGCAGGATGTCGAAGGGTTGTCGGGCGTGCTCGCGGCAGATCGCGTCCACCATCGCGGCGATGTCGCGCTCGAAGTCGCCCGACGCCTGCTCGCCGAGCTGCTCCAGGCCGATCACCCGAACGCCCGGCACCGGCGGGGGCGGCCCGCCCCCGTAGACCCGGGTGCCGAAGGCGTCGCCCCGGTACTGCGAGATCATCGTGACGTCGTGGCCGGCGCCGACCAGCTCGCGCAGCAGGTTCTGCGCGTAGACGCTCATGCCCGATATCGCCGGGAAATAGCGGCGGCTGAGGAAGAGGATTCTCATCGCGCCGCACCTTCGCATTGACCGGGCGAGGCGCCGAGGCGCCCCCTCTCCCGTGCCCGATCCTCGCCTCGCCGCGGTTCGGCTCTCACTGCCATTGCCGCCGCGTCTCCTGCTCGCCGGCCAGGACCGGGCCGGGGCGCCGACAGCCGCGGAGATAGTCCAGCGCCTGCGGGATCATCACGTCGGCCCGGTGGCTCTCGCGGGACAGCTCGACGCAGATCAGCTTGCCGAAGCCGACCGCCTCCAGGGCCTCCAAGACACCCGGCACGTCCATGTCGCCCTCGCCGAACGGCAGGTGGATGTGGCTGCCGCGCTTCATGTCCTCGATCGCCACGGTGCCGATCCGGTCGGCGAATTCCCGCACGGCGGCCGCCGGCTCGCGCTCGCCCGTGACGAGGCAGTGACCGGTGTCGAGGGCGAGCTTCAAGCCCGGCACGGAGAGGGAAGCGTAGTCGTCGAGCGTCTCGATCAGCATGCCGGGCTCGGGCTCCAGGCAGGGCACGACACCGGCCTCGGCGGCGAACGAGGCGACCTCGTGCAGCCCTTCCTCCAGCCAGCGCCGGGCCTCGCCGGGATCGACGCCGGGCTTCGGAACGCCGGCCCAGAACGAGACCGCCTCGGCGGAGAGCATGGCGCCGATCTCGATCGCCCGCTTGAGGAAGCCGACCCGCCGGGCGCGGCCCGCGGCGTCGGCGGTCACCAGCGTCGGCTCGTGCTTGGCGGACGGATCGAGGAGGAAGCGGGCGCCCGTCTCGATGACGCAGGTCAGCTCCAGCTTCTCCAGCAGGCTGGCCACCCGGCCGGCTTCCGCCGCCCAGGTGTCGGCGAAGGGGTCGAGATGGTGGATGTCGAGGGTGAGCGCCACGCCGTCGTAGCCCGCCGCCTTGATCAGGTGGATCGCGTCGTCGAGGCGGTGGTTGGCCGCGCCGTTGGTGTTGTAGGCGAACCGGAGCGTCACGCCGCCCTCCCCTTCCGCTGGGCGAGGCGGAACGGCGCGTGGTGCGATTCCGGCTCGCGGTAGAGCGGATAGTGCCGCCCGACGATCCGCTCGGCCAGGGCCACGTCGAACAGCGGCTGGCCGCCGAACCGCTCCAGGGCTTCAGGGGTCAGACGCACCGGCCGCAAAGTCTCGCTCTCGGTGCCGAACTGGATGAGCGGATGGTCGCGGTCGAGAAGCTTCTTCGTGTTGCGCTCGCCGATCCGGTAGTAGCTCATGGTCTCGACCTCGAGCCCCGGCACGATCGCCTTGACCACGCCGACCCCACCCCCGGGCGGTGTGCAGTCGACGTAGAGCACGTCGAACCCGGCTTCGAGCAGCCGGTCGCAGGCGATCTTCCCCCGCGCGTGGCCGTCGGCGGCCGGAGTGGAAGGCAACTCCGTAAATCGCTTCGTGCTGCGCTCGGAATAGACCGTGTCGGCCAGCACGCCGCGCAGGTCGGCCGCCGGCATCTCGATCCATTCGAGCATGGCCTGGAGTGCGCGGCTCTCCTCGAGGTCCAGGCTGGGCAGCGCCTTCTGGATGAAGGCGTCGACGTAGCCGGGCGGCGTCACCGTGGCGGCCATGTCGAGGGGGCCGTGCCCGAAGGTCTTGCGCACCCGCGCGGCCTGGAACTCCAGCAGCGCCTTGCGGAGCGCCCGCTCCCGGTCCGGGTCGCAGGCCTCGCCGCAGGCCGAGAGGGCGATCGGCGCCGGGGTGCGCGCCGGATCCTCGTCGTAGCCGACGACGTAGAGGTTGGTCAGCCCGAACTGGTCGGTGGCGAATTTCGGCAGCGCCCGGATGCCCAGCGCCTTCAGCCGGGCCAGCATGGCGGCGTTCTCCGGGCCGATGCCGTCGAGGTCGAGCATCACGCCCTGGTCGAGGGCCCGGAACAGCAGGCCGTTGCCGTCCCGCTGGAGCAGCTCCAGCACGCCGTGGCCCAGCGCGAAGGGCACGTCGGGCCCGGCGCCGAGGCCGTTGGTGATCAGGTTGGTGAAGGGCTTGTAGCCCTCCGACAGCTCGAAATAGTCGGTGGCGGCGACGTCGAGCGGCATCAGGACGATCTCGCCGGTGGCGTGGCGGATCGCGGGCGTCCACTCCAGCACCGTGTCGCGGCCGACCGGGGAGCCGGCGGGCAGGCACAGGGTCAGCGGGTCGGCGACCGACTTGGCGCCGTAGACGCGGGCGAGATCGGTATAGCTCGCCCGCTCCTTCGCGCGGGGCAGCACCGCGAGGGACGGCATCAGGTTCTCGGCAATCTCCGCCACGGCGCCGATCAGTGCCTCGTCGTCGGTGGCGCCGTAGCCGATCCCAGACGGCATCGCGCCCACGAAGAACGGGTCGTCGAGGAACAGGGCCACGAACCAGACCGGGATGCCGGTGCGATCGAGCGGTGCCAGCGGGAAGCCGACGACGCGCCCCTCCGGCAGCACGTCGAGATAGGCCTTGACCGGGTCGGGCAGGGTCTCGGGCAGGCCCTCGATCGGCCGCTTGGCGCCGAAACGGTAGGGGCGCGGCGCCTTGATCCGCTCGTGGCGGGCGCGGTCGTCCTGGTCGTGGAAGGCGTCTGCGTTGGTCACGTCGTGTTCCCGTCTTCCTCGAACCGTGCGCCGCACTCCCTCCCATTCATCCCCTCATCCCGAGGTGCCGAAGCGCAGCGGAGGCCTCGAAGGAGGGCTCCAGCCGGACGCGCGATCCCTGGAGCCCTCCTTCGAGGCCCGCTGACGCGGGCACCTCAGGATGAGGGCGTGGGTGGGAGATGCCGGGGTGTGGTTCCGTGGCTGCGTATCCTGTGTCCGCTACCCCTGCCCGTAGGCGCGGGCGACGAGCCGCATCGTGTGAAGGTCCCGGGACGCCGCGTACGCGGCCCGCTCCTCGGGCCGGCGCAGGGCCGAGCCGAAGGCGCGCACCTGCTCGGTGAAGGGCGAGCTGTCGGCGTCGAAGGCGAGCGGTTCCCCGCGCCCGCTGGCGCCGTCGACGAAGGTCAGCGAGCCGCCGGCCGTCTGGCCCATCGTGTTCTCGGCGACGAGCAGACCCTTCGTGCCGACCACCTCCAGGCGGCGGCGGGGCAGCGCGTCGGGGCAATTGTAGGCGACGTGCAGGCTCGCCAGTGCGCCGCTCCGCGTGCGCCCGATCAGCAGGGCGCCGTCGTCGACGGCGTAATCCTGGGCCTTGGTCTGGGTGAGGGCCGCGAGGTCGGCGATCGGCTCGCCGAGCAGGTAGTCCACGAGATCGAGCCCGTGCGGAGCGAGGTCCATCAGGGCGCCGCCGCCGGCCTGGGCGGCGTCGATCCGCCAATTGGGCTGCCCGGCCTCCGACCAGTCGCGACCGAGCCAGCAGGCGTAGACGATCCGTACGGTCGTCACGGTGCCGAGCCGGCCGGCCTCGACCTGCGCGCGGATCGTCCGGTGGGCCGGGTGGTGCCGCTGGTCGAAGGCCGTCCCGTAGAAGATCTTCTGGGAGTCGACGGCGTGCGCGATGGCTTCGGCATCCGCCAGCGTCGCCGCCATGGGCTTCTCGCACAGGATCGCCTTGCCGGCAGCGGCCAGCGCCTCGACGGCGCCGCGGTGCAGGTGGTTCGGCGTCGCCACGTAGACCGCCTCGACCGCGGGCTCGGCGATCAGGCCGGCGAGATCGGCGTGGACGCTGGCACCGGCCCGCTCGGCGGCCGCGCGGCTCTCCGGGTTCGGATCGCTGACCGCCACCAGCCGGTGTCCGGCCGCGCGGATGCCGGGCTCCATGTAGTCGCGGGCGACCCAGCCGTAACCGACGATGCCCCAGCCGACCGCGTCCATCACCACCGCTCCGGCAGGTCGACGAACTCGCGCACGCGCACGCGCTGCGTTTCCGACGCATCGAGGCTTTCGTCGAAGGTCAGCGACTCCGGTCCCGGGGAGTGCAGCGGGTACGTGGCGCGGGGGGCATACTCCGCCTCGTAGCGCTCCGAGGGCCAGCGGATGACGTAACCGCCGCCCTCGGGCACGTAGAGCGGGTTGAGCCGCAGCACGGTGCCGGGCTTCGGCAGGGTGAGGCCGTCGAGCAGGGCGCGCGGCGCCGGTCGCATCCCGGGACCGCACACCACCGAGAACGCCTCGCAGCTCCGCAGGGCGGCGGGGTCCTGCGGGCCCGGCGCCCGCGCCTCGACCAGCGCCCGGGTCAGCTCCGCGTCGTCGTAGACCAGGGCGTCGGGGAAGAACTCGGCGATCTCCTCGGCCGTCACCGCGCGTCCGGCCGAGAAGCCCGGGCAGTCGCGGTTGTGGATGTGGCTCAGCGCCAGCCAGCCGTCGTCGCCGGCGTTCTGGCGGAGGTTCTCGAGGAGCGCCGCCTTGTCGTCGAGGAAGTAGAAGGCGTCGTTGCAGACGACGAGGTCGACCGGCGCCCCAGGGATCGGCCAGTGGGGCGAGCCGGCGTCGAAGCAGACGAGCTGCGCCTTCTCGGCCACGACCCAGTGGCGCGCGACCCAGAGCTTGGCGAAGACTACGTCGGCGCCGGCGACCTTGCAGCCGCGCCGCTGCAGCTCGCGCAGGTAGTGGCCGATGCCGCAGGCGAACTCGAAGACGCAGACCGGCTCGTTCCAGTGCGCCTCCAGCAGCGACAGGCCGGCCAGGAAGGTCGGGTCGCTCCAGCGGTGCAGGAAGTAGTCGCCGACGCGGCCCCAGCCGAGGAGCTCGACCGCGTCGCGGAGGGTCGCCTCGCGGCGCGTCTTGATCAGGCGGATGATCCCGGCGGGATCGGCCGGCGGCCCGTTCCACCAATCGTCCTGATCGACCAGCAGCGCGGCCAGCGCCTCGTCGGGCTCGCCGGCGTCGAGATGGGCGAGCACCCGCTCGACCAGGGCCGCGCGGTTGATCCGCAGGTACGGGATGCCGTCGATCACGGGCCAGCGCGCGCCGGTCTCCGCGTCGCGCAGGGCGTGCGGGCCATCGGCCTTCAGCGGGTTGCCGGTGTCCGGCGATCTGAGTTCGAACGGGATCATGGTTCTCGGGGCCGCCCGGGCAGATGGGCGACCGGGTCCGGCGATCAAGGGATGCGCATGTCGGCGAGGACACGATCGTGGAAGCCCTTCACCGGGCCGGCATGGACCAGCTCCCACTCGTCGAGCACCATCCCCATCGTGGTCGAGGCCCCGCGCAGGTGCTGGGCGATCTGGAGGACGCGGTCGATGCAGTCGGCCGCGTGGAAGGCGCGGCCCTCGGCGGTGGCGTCGTCGGGCAGCACCGCCCGGGCGCGCTCGACCTGGGCTCGCAGGGGCGCGTCGAGCTCGGCGAGGGCCCACGCGGTGGTGGTGGCCATGATCGGGCCGAGATGGTCGCCGAGCAGCATCTCGCCGGTGAAGCCGGCATCCGGCATGGCGGCGTTGTGGAAGTGGTGGGCCATCGCGGCCAGGAACACGGTGCCGGGATCGGCCCGGTAGAACGGGCTGAGGCAGACCCCGTAGACCGCCACGATCAGGCAGTGCTCGGCGTGGTTCTCCGGCGGCTCCAGCAGGATCCGGGCGCGGCTGGGGCAGGTGACGCCCGCCCGCGGCTGCTGCGCCAGGGCGCCGACGAAGCCCGGCAGCGGCCCGGGCCGGCCGGCCGGACGCGGCGCGAGCCGCGCGCGCAGGCGGTCGCGGAGGTCCGGATCGAGCTCTCCGGTAACGGCGTCGAACCCCGCCACGAGCACCGCGGAGGCGGCCTCATCCGAGAGCCCCGCCGCGGTCAGGAAGGCCGCGTCGAGGTCGCAGAGGCGCGTCGCGGCCAGCGTGACGGCCGCGATGTCGAGGGCGACGTCGTCCGGCGCGGCGCCGCCGGTCAGCAGCCCCCAGCCCTGCGCGAACAGCCGCTCGGCGATCGAGCCCGTACGGCCCGCGGAGCGGACGCGCTTGAGGTCGTTCATCTCGACCAGAAGGTCGCGCAGCGCTTCCGGCGCGGCGGCGCCGGAACGGGGCGGCTCAGTCTCGCTTGGCATCGTCTCGTTCCGAAAAGCCGCCCCCTGGTTCTGACGAAGCCTAGTGCACGCCCAGCCAGTCGCGGAGCATCTGCTCCTGCTTGCCGAAGGCGTGCTCCGGACCGTGGCCGTTCTTGACCATCGGCGCCTTGAAGAAGGTCGAGAGCTGCTCCTGCACGCCGCCGTCGCCGCGCTTGCTCGCGAGATCGAGGACGCGGGCGATCTCGATGACGAGCGGCGCGGCCAGGATCGAGTCCTTGCAGAGGAAGTTCACCTTGATCTGCATCCGCTGGCCCATGAAGCCGGTGACGTCGATGTTGTCCCAGGCCTCCTTGTCGTCGCCGCGCGGGCGGTAATAGTGGATGTGTACGAGGTGGTCCTCGACAGGGTAGCCGAGGATCGAGTCGAGCACCGTGCCCTTGGTGTTGAGCTTCGACTGCAGCGAGTTCGGATCGTTCAGGGCGAGGCCGTCGCGGTTGCCAAGGATGTTGGTCGAGAACCAGCCGTCGACGTGGAGGGCGCGCGCCTTGAAGGCGGGGGCCAGCACCGTCTTCATCATGGTCTGACCGGTCTTGCCGTCCTTGCCGGCCACCGGGACGTTCAGCTCCTTGGCGAGGTCGAGGAGCGCCGGGACGTCGGCGGCGACGCTCGGGGTGAAGTTGGCGTAGGGGATGCCGCTCTTGATCGCCGCGTAGGCGTAGAGCATCGCCGGCGAGATCGCCTCGTCGCTCGAATCCAGGCCCTTCTCGAAGGCGGCGGTGGAGTTCAGGGTCGGGTCGTTGAGGTCGGGCCAGCGCTCCGTGGAGGCGAGGTTCACCACGACCACGTCGTCGAGGTTGCTCTCCTTCTGGAAGCGGCGGAGATCGTTGGCGATCACCGAGACCGCCTCGCGGTGGTCCTTGGCGACGATCCGGTTCTGACCGTCGATGTTCTTGCAGAACTTCGCGCTGCCGACCGCCGGCCAGGGCGTGATGCCCTTCAGGACCTGGGCGCCGTTCTCGATGTCGTCCTTCGAGAGCACGCCGTGCCCGCTCGCCGCGGAGGCGAGGTCGTCGCCGTTCAGGTCCCAGCCCCCGAAGACGAGGTCCTTGTAGTCGGCCATGCCGGCCACGGAGAGACCGGCGAGCGGCAGCCCGTCGAGACGGTTGGAGCCGGATTTGATCATCTCGATGCCGGCGATGGCGGTGGTGGCGACGGCGCCTCCCATGCCAACGAAGGCGACACCGACGCGGCGACCGGACTGCATGCTCATCGGAAACTGATGTCCTTGTGCGGACGCGGGTGGCGTCTTGAAGGGTCCGTCCTGGGACGGAAATTCACCCCCCCGGGGCCGTACCTAACTGGCTCGGCGGTGCTCCGTTCCAACCCGAATGCGACAACATCGCCCCGCCGTCGTCCCGCGCGCGGCCGGTCGGCCGCCGGTCGGCGGCGTTAACGGGACCCTAAGCGGGAGGGTTAACCCTTCCTTGACCGTGCCACGCTTGGATCACGGGGCCGTCCCATTCTGGTCACGGCCGGCGTCGATAGGGCCGCCGCTTCCAGAAAAAACCCGGCCGTCAGAGCCGGGCGGACGCAAGGACCGATCTAGAAGAGGACCGATGATGGGGGTTTTCCCGGAGCCGGCGCGTTGCGCCGACGACGTGAACCGACTCGTGCCGCAGACCCTGACCGGCACGGGGCATTTCGAGGATGAAGCCGTGGCGTGGCTGCCGCGGGCCGGTCGCGACGCAGGGCGCCGGTCACTTCGCCGCACCGGCCTCGGCCGGATCTCCGGGACGCTGGCCCTCGGGCTCGTCGCCGGGTTCGGCCTGCCGCAGGCCGCCTTCGCGCCCGCCTACTTCGCGCCGGCTGCCCAGGCCCACGACCGGGTCGACACCAGCCCGCGCGCCGCTCAGGAACTCGCTCAACGCGCGTTCGAGCCCGCGGTTCCCGCCGAGGCGCCCGCGGCATCGGCAGACGCACCGGCACCGGCACCGGCACCGGCGAAGGATGCCTGGAACGGCCTGCCCTTGCCGGAGCAGGAGCCCGCCACCACGGCCCTGATTCAGGACGACCTCGCGGCCCTGCCGCGGGTGACGCAGGAGCAGGACGCGGTCAAGTTCGGCGAGCGCAGCGTGCCGCGCAAGGTGGTCGACACGATCGTCAAGGCCTCTGACGAGGCCGGCGTCGATCCCGTCTACATGATGGCGCTGGCCGACAAGGAATCGAGCTTCGACACCGCGGCGAAGGCCGCGACTTCCTCGGCGCAGGGCCTGTTCCAGTTCGTTGCCCGCACCTGGCTGGAGATGATCCGCGATTACGGCGCGCGCTACGGGCTCGCCGAGGAAGCCGCCGCCGTGAAGGGCCGGGGCGCCGCGATCACCGTGACGGGCAGCATGCGCGCCCGGGTGCTCGGCCTGCGCAACGACCCGCGCGTCGCCGCCCTGATGGCGGCCGAGCTGATCAAGCGCGACCGCGACCGGATCGAGGCCCGGGTCGGGCGCGCGCTCACCACGACCGAGCTGTACCTCGCCCATTTCCTCGGCACCGCGAGCGCCGGGCGCTTCCTGTCGCTCTCTTCCGAGAAGCCCGACGAGGTCGCCGGCCGCGAGTTTCGCACCGCGGCGCGGGCCAATCGCGGCCTGTTCACCGAGAAGACGGGCGGCAAGCGCCGCAGCCTGACCGTGTCCGAGCTGCACGACCGGATCGACGGCATGATCGACCGGCGGCTGACCCGCTATCAGGGCGTGGCGGCGGTCGCCGAGGCGCTCGACAGGGCGCCGGCTCAGAGCGACGTCGCCGCCACCGAGGAGACGGTTCCGGTGGCCGGCAACCGCCGCGTCGAGGTGACGGAGGCGCTGCCGCCGGACGGCGTGTGAGAACCGGATCGCGGCGCCGGCCCGCCTGAGCGGGCCGGCTCGCGGCATCGGCCCGAAGAATCCGGCCCGCCGGATCCGTCGGACGGGCGGCTCTCCCGGCCGCGGCCGCCGAGGAAGCCTCCCGCGCCGGGCCGCGCCGGCCCGCGGCGTCCCGAAGCGCCGGGGCGGGTCGGGCGCGGCGCAGCGAGGCCGGAAGCGGCTTTCGCCCGACCGTCGAGCGGCCTCAAAGCTCGGCTTTTAAGGCACTGTTAACCATAGCAAGACCAATCCTATCGGCAGACTACTTCTCTTAGAGATGCTTGGCGCCGATGCCCCGCTACTTCATCGACCTGCACGACGGCTCCCAGCCGATCCACGATGAGGTCGGATTCGACCTGCCGGACCTTCCGGCGGCCCGCGCCAAGGTCACCCGGATCATGTCGGCGATCGCCCGCGACATGCTGCCGGAGGTCGAGCGCCAGGATTACGTGGCCTGCGTCCGCGACGGCGTCGGCAAGGTGGTCTACCGGGCGCGCCTGTCCCTCGCTGCCGAGATGGTGGAGTGAGCCGGCGCGCTCCGGCCGCCTGATGCGTCCCTGCAGACGTCGCTGAGCGACGTCCCTGAGACGGCGCCGAAACCGCCCTGAGGCTCCCCGCCGCGCCGCGGCAGTGCTTGACCGGCCCCCGGTTCCGGCCATCTCGGACCCATGAAACGGCGCAGCCTGCTCACGGTCGCGAGTGCGGCCACGGTCATGACGCTCGGCGGCGTCGGCTACGCCGCGCACCGGCGCGGCCGGAACCCGTACTACCGCGGCCCGACCTCCGACCATTTCGACGGGTTGCGGTTCTTCCTGCCCGGTCAGTCCACCGACAAGGCGCTCCCCGACGTGCTGCGCTGGCAGGCCAAGCGGCAGCGCGAGCCCTGGCCCAAGAGCTTCCCCAGCCCCTACCCGGCCGACCGGCCGCCCGAGCGCGTCGAGGGCCTGCGGGTCGTGCTGATCGGCCACGCGAGCTACCTCGTGCAGGTCGCCGGCCGGAACATCCTGATCGACCCGGTCTTCGCCAAGCGCGCGAGCCCGGTCCGCTTCGCCGGGCCGAAGCGCGTCAACCCGCCGGGCATCGCCTTCGCCGACCTGCCGCCGATCGACGCGATCCTGGTCACCCACAACCACTACGACCATCTCGACGGGCCGAGCCTCGCCCGGCTCTGGCAGGCGCACCAGCCGCTGATCGTAGCGCCGCTGGGCAACGACACGATCCTGCGCGGCTACGACGACACGATGCATGTCGAGACCCGCGACTGGGGACAGTCGGTCGATCTCGGCGACGGGCTGCAGGTCCATCTGACGCCCGCGAACCACTGGTCGGCCCGGGGCGTCAACGACCGGCGCATGGCGCTGTGGTGCGCCTTCGTGATCACCTCGCCCCGCGGCGTGCACTACCATGTCGGCGACACCGGTTTCGGCGACGGCGCCCTCTTCTCCGACGTGCGGGCGCGGTTCGGGCCGCCGCGCCTCGCGACGCTGCCGATCGGCGCCTACGAGCCGCGCTGGTTCATGCAGGCGCAGCACGTCGACCCGGCCGAGGCGGTGAAGGTCTTCGGCCTGCTCGGCGCCGAGCAGGCGCTGGGCCACCACTGGGGCACGTTCCAGCTCACCGACGAGGGCGTCGAGCGCCCCGCCGAGGCGCTGGCGGCGGCCCTCGGCGGGGCCGGCATCCCGGCCGAGCGCTTCGTCGCCCTGAGGCCCGGCCAGGTCTGGGAGGCCTGACCCCCGGGCTATCCGGGGAACGCCGGCGGCCATTGGGCACGATGCGTGCATCATTCTGTATGCAGCATGGGGTGGAGGCCCGGGCCGCGCCGCCGCGGGCCCGAGGGCAGGTGCCGTTCCGTGCGGCGCCCGCGCCTTCAGCCGAGAGACACGATGAACCCGATCAAGCCGACACGCCGATCCCTGATGGCCGGGGGCGTCGCCCTGGCGGCGCTGGGGGCGGCGGGCCGCGCCGGCGCGCAGGGCGCGGCCCCCGGCACCCTGACCTACGGCATCTCCATGACCGACCTGCCGCTCACGACCGGCCAGCCGGACCGGGGCGCGGGCGGCTACCAGTTCACCGGACTGACCCTCTACGATCCCCTGGTCGCCTGGGAACTCGACGTCGCCGACCGGCCGGGCAAGATGGTGCCCGGCCTCGCCACCGCCTGGGAGGCCGACCCGGCCGACCCCAAGGTCTGGACCTTCCACCTGCGGGAGGGCGTGGCCTTCCACGACGGGTCGGCCTTCGATGCCGACGCGGTGATCTGGAACTTCGACAAGGTGCTGAACAAGGAGGCGCCGCATTTCGACCAGCGGCAGGCGTCCCAGGTCCGCCCGCGCCTGCCCGGCGTCGCGAGCTACCGGAAGGTCGACGCCAAGACCGTCCAGGTCGTTACCAAGACGCCCGACAGCCTGTTCCCCTACCAGATGCTCTGGTTCCTGATCTCGTCGCCGGCGCAGTACGAGAAGGTCGGGAAGGACTGGGCGAAGTTCGCCTTCGAGCCCTCGGGGACCGGGCCGTTCCGGATGGGGCAGCTGGTGCCGCGGGTGCGCCTCGAGCTGCTGCCGAACATCGGCTACTGGAACCCGAAGCGGGTCCCGAAGCTCGCGAAGCTGACCCTCGCCTGCGTGCCCGAGGACCTCGCCCGGGTGAACGCGCTCCTGTCCGGCAGCGTCGACCTGATCGAGACGCCCGCGCCCGACGCGGTGCCGCGCCTGAAGGCCGCCGGCATGCGGGTCGTGGGCAACGAGACGCCCCATGTCTGGAACTACCACCTGTCGATCGTGGAGGGCTCGCCCTGGCGCGACCTGCGCCTGCGCAAGGCCGCCAACCTCGCCATCGACCGCGCGGGCGTCGTCGAGCTGATGGGCGGCCTCGCCCAGCCCGCCGTCGGTCAGGTCCAGGAATCGAGCCCGTGGTTCGGCAAGCCGGGCTTCAAGATCCGGACCGACGTCGAGGCGGCGCGCAAGCTCGTCGAGGAGGCCGGCTACTCGGTGAAGAACCCCGTGAAGGCCACGGTCCTGATCCCGACCGGCGGCACCGGGCAGATGCTGTCGCTCCCGATCAACGAGTTCGTCCAGCAGAGCTGGGCCGAGATCGGCATCCAGGTGGCGTTCAAGACCGTGGAGCTGGAGGTGGCCTACACGGCGTGGCGCCAGGGCGCCGCGGATCCGAGCCTCAAGGGCGTCAGCGCCGGCAACATCGCCTACGTCACCTCCGACCCGTTCTACGCGATCCTGCGCTTCTACGATTCGCGGCAGATCGCGCCGAACGGCGTGAACTGGAGCCACTACCGCAACCCCGAGGTCGACGCCCTCTGCGACAAGGTGAAGGCGAGCCTCGACGTGGCCGAGCAGAACCGGCTGCTCGCGCGCATCCACGAAATCGTCGTCGACGATGCCGTGCAGGTCTGGGTCGTTCACGACACCAATCCGCACGCATTGTCGTCGCGGGTGAAGAACTACGTCCAGGCGCAGCACTGGTTTCAGGACCTGGCGACGCTGGCCTGATCAGCCCGGATCTGTGTCGGCTCCGGGAAGAACGGGAGAACATCGGGAACGATCGGCGCGAGGACGGGTTGGACTCCGAACGCACGAAGGAGAGTCCCATGAAGACCCTGCTTGCCGGCGCCGTCCTGGCCGCCTCCCTGACGAGCGTCGTCCCCGCTGCGGCGCAGCGAATCGATATCGGTCCCGACGGGCCGAGCGTCGACCTGCGCTCCAGCGCCCAGCGGGATCGCGACTTCCGCCGCGAAGAGTATCGGCGCGACCGCGCCTATGACGAGGATCGTCTCTACCGACGCCAGCGGTTCGACGACGACCGCCCGGTGACGCGGCGCGGCTACGGATACTGAATCACCGCGCGAATCGCCTGCCGGCGATTGTGCGCTCTCTTCGGGGGTCGGCTCGCGCCGGCCCCTTTTTCTATGCCGCGTCTCCGAAGCGCGGCCCGGGACAGCACGCAACCCACAGGGTCGAATTTCGCACTTGCGGCACGGTGAGTCGGAGATTAGGAAGATCGAGCATCAAATTTCGGGAGCATCTGGCAATGACCTCACGTTTCATCAGTGGCTTCGCGGCGGTCACCCTCGCGGTGTGCGGCCTCTCCGCTCCGGCCGCTTTCGCCAAGCCGATGAGCGGAACGAGCGCCGTCAAGATGATCGACACCGACAACGACGGCACCGTCGACATGAAGGAAGTGGAGGCGGTGGCCTCGGCGACCTTCGACCGTCTCGAGAAGGACGCCGACGGCACCCTCGACGCCAAGGAGCTGAAGGGCCGCCTGAGCGCCTCCGGCGTGAAGCAGGCCGATCCGGACAGCGACGGCACGCTCGACAAGAAGGAGTACCTCGCGGCCGTCGGCGAGCGCTTCAAGCTGGCCGACCCGGACAACGACGGCACCCTCGACGCCAAGGAGCTGAACTCCAAGGCCGGCAAGGCTCTCCTGGCCCTCATCAAGTAAAACCGTCCGCGCGCTCCTGATGGAGCGTGGATGAGCGAGGCCTCCGCGGCGCTGACCGCGGGGGCCTTGCTGCGTTCATGGCGACCCTGAACCTTCGCCCGGACGCGCCGATCCATGGGGCCTGCACGTAAAAGTTGTGGATCGCGGCGATTGTTCTGCGGGCTCCGGCCGCTCCCGCGCCGGCGGAACATCCGACACCCCGTCCGACACCCCGTCCGACACTCAGTACGACACCCAGTCCGGCCGCCGCCGCGGCTGCGACGCTCGACCGCTCGCCGGGCGCGATCGGAGGGAGTTGACGGTCCGCAACCTGTAGGTGCACCCTCGAGGTGGTTGAGGGATCAAGACGATGCGGAACGGCTCACCAGAGGACGACGGCAACGCGAGACGCCGCGCGAGACCGGTCGCGCTGACCGAGGGACCGCACGGCGCGGCGGCGGCGGACGGACGCGACCGGATTGCCGAGAGCCGGCCGGAGCGCGCGGACGCGGAGCCGACGGCAACGCTCGGCGATCTCGGCGACGCCCTGCTCGCGGCCTATCGGCTGGCCGAGCAGGACGGCGACGCGCTGACCGTGTCGCTGCTCGGGCAGGCGCTGCTGCGGACCGGGCGGCGCTTGGCGCGCGGGATGTCGCCCGCCGATGTCGGGATCGCCTGCCACTGAAGCGGCGCGCGGTCCCGGACGCTCGGGCGACTGACGGGACGGCGCCGCCGCGGCCCGCCTACGCGCCCGGCGCGGCGCGGTCGAGGAAGGCGCGCAGGTAGCCGCCGACCGCCTCGGCGCGCTCGACGGCGAGCAGGTGCGCCGCCCGGGGCAGCACGACGAGTTCGGCCTGGGCGATGCCGCCGCAGATCTCCTCGGCCATGGCCGGGGGCGTCGAGGGATCGTCGCGGCCGGCGATCACCAGGGTCGGCGCGGTGATGGCTCCGAGCGCCGGACGGAGATCCATGCGCCCGATCGCCCCGCAGCACACCGCGTAGCCGGCCGGATCGCAGGCCAGGAATCGCTCGCGGACAGCCCGCACCGTCTCGGGGGCGCGCTCCGCGAAACCCGGCGTGAACCAGCGCCCCAGCGTCGCCTCGACCACGGCCGCCGTCCCCTGGGCGCGCACGGTCGCGGCGCGCTCGTCCCAGCTCTGCAGGCTCGGCAGGAAGGCCGCCGTCGCCATCAGGGTGGCGCTGAGCGCGCGTCCGGGATCGGCGCTCGCCAGCGCCTGCACGGTCATCCCGCCGAGCGAGAGGCCGACGAGATGGGCGCGTCCGATGCTGAGGGCGTCCAGAAGGCCCGCGAGATCGCCGGCCAGATCCGCGATCGCGACCGGCCGGTCGCGCGTCTCCGACCCGCCGTGGCCGCGCGTGTCGTAGCGCAGCGTCCGGTAACGCCCCGTCAGCGCGGGCACCAGCGCGTCCCACATCTCCAGGGTCGCCCCCAGCGAGTTCGAGAAAGCGACGACCGGGGCGTCCTCCGGGCCCGCGAGGTGGTAGCGGAGGCCGAGTCCTCCGACGGTGATCTGCGGCATGCGGCTCTCTCCGGTTCGGGCTCTCGAGGATGTCAGGCCGCCGGGCGGCGGGGCGGAGCTGGCGGGCAACGCGGCCTCCCGGACGGATCTCAGGCGCGACCGAGGGGAATCAGGCCCCAGCCGCGCTCGTGGAGGTAGTACAGCACGGTCTTGGTCACGGTCTCGGTCGAGGCGATCGAGCCGGCGACCAGCACGCTGCCGGTGAACAGGTAGGACAGCAGCAGTGTGTCGAGGCTCCCGACGACGCGCCAGCTCACGGCCTTGGCGATCGAGCGGAGGCGGCTCTCCCCGGCCGGGGGCGCGCGCGTCCGTGCGGGCTCGGGTGCGCGGGCATCGCGGGTTGGGACGTCGTCGGCGGGCATGCGGGCTCCCTGCGGTCGATCCGAAACGCGCGCGGTGGCGCGGTCCATTATGGGGCGGCGCACCGGATGCTGCCCCGCCGGATCGCCCGGCGCGCGGATGACGATGCCGCGAGCCCCGCGCTCCGGAGGAGCGTCTTCAACATGGGTCAATGCGCCGGCGGCCGAAACGCTCGACAAGAGTGGTGCGAGCACAGCGGAGACCGGGGATGCACGAGCCTGCGATGGGCGACGCCGCGATCCAACCGGCGGAGTTCTGGGACACGGTCGGCGGCCTCGTGACCGCCAAGGTCGAGCCGGTGATCGGCCGAGCCGACAAGCAGCGTGGTCCCCTCATCGACTACCTGCGCGACCTGGAGGCCCTGGCGCGGCGCCAGTGCTCCAGCCGCGAGACGGTCCAGATCATCGCCTCGGGCCGGCGGCTCCTCGGAGACCGGAGCGAGATCGGGCCGTCGGACGGACCGTTCACCCGCGCCTGAGCCGGGCACCCGGCGGAGCCGCCCGCGCCATCCGCGACCGGACCAGATAGATCGCGGCCGCGACCGCCCAGGCCGCGCAGGTCGGCGCCACCCACTGCTGCAGATTCGGCAGGGACCAGCCGTACAGGAACTCGGCGCCGAGATGCGCCTGAACGGCGTCCCAGCCCGCGTGTTTGAGGACGTGTTCCCGCTGCCCGGCCTCGCGGCCGTAATAGTAGGTCGAGACCACGAGCGCCGCGACGCCTTCCGGTCGGGGACTGCGCAGCAGGATCAGAACGGCCGCCATTCCGGCGGTCTCGGGGATCGCCGTCAGGGCGTGGCTCATCGCCGGGTTCGCGACCATGAAGGCGACGAGCGTTGCGAGCATGGGCGGCGCTTACACCAATCCCGGCGCGGCGTCAGCGGCACTCCGGACCCGCGCCTGCATCCCCGCGGGCGCCGCGCGGTTGACGGTGCGGGACCGGAACAACGGAGCCGCGCATGAGCGACACCTACGACCTCGGCCGCTTCGTCGCCGCGCAGGAGGGCGTCTACGGGCGCGCCCTGGCGGAGTTGCAGGCCGGCGACAAGCGCAGCCACTGGATGTGGTTCATCTTCCCGCAGATCGCCGGGCTCGGCGCGAGCCCGATGGCGCAGCGCTACGCCATCGGGTCTCTCGCGGAGGCGCAGGCCTACGCGGCGCACCCGGTGCTCGGCGCGCGCCTGCGCGCCTGCACGGCGGCCGTCAACGCCGTCGCCGGGCGCTCGGCCCACGCGATCTTCGGCTCGCCCGACGATCTGAAGTTCCGCTCCAGCATGACGCTGTTCGCCCGCGCCGTGCCGGGCGAGCCGGTCTTCGCCGACGCGCTGGCGCGCTACTTCGACGGCGTCCCCGACCCGCGGACGCTGGCGAAGCTCGGGGCAGGCTAGCGCCTCACCGGCCCCACAGCCCGACCCGCTCGGCGCGCGCCTGCTCCTCCGCGCCCAGGAGGTCCGGCGGGGCGTCCTCGGAGGCGCGGGCGCCGCCCGCGGCCAGGATCAGCCCGGCGAGGTCGTCGCCCTCGATGCGGCAGCGGGCCGTGGCCCCGTCGGACAGGCCGGTGCAGACCACCTCGCGGCGGCGCAGGTAGCTGGCGAGCTGGCGGGCGAGATGGCCGCGCTCGCCGACCACGCCGAGGAGGCGCACGACCCGCCCGCGCAGGTTGAGGGTGCCGGTATCGATCACCTCCGGCACGCCGCGGACCTCGCCGGCCACGACGGGTTCGGCCGCGGGCGCGGCGGCGGCCCGGGCCGGCTCGGCCCGCTCCGCCGAGAGGCGGGCCTTGCCCTTCGCGAGCTTCTCGGCGGCCCGCTGGACGAAGTCGTGGAAGATCCCGGCCGGCATCTCGCCGCCGAACATGCGGTTCATCGGGCTGTCGTCGTCGTTGCCGACCCAGATCCCGACCACGAGGTCGGGGGTCATGCCGACGAACCACGCGTCGCGGAAATCCTGGCTCGTGCCGGTCTTGCCGCCGATGATCTGGCCGGGCACCCGCGCGGCGCGGCCGGTGCCGGATTCCACCACCGCCTGCAGCGAGTCGAGCATCATGGTGCGCGGCTCCTGCGCCAGCATCGGGCCCGGGGCCGCGTCGGCGCGGACGTAGAGCGGCTGCGGCGCGGCCCCGCGGATCGCCTGGATGCCGTAGGACTGGAGCGGGGTGCGCCCGGACAGGACCGAGCCGTAGGCGCGGGTCATCTCCAGGAGGCTCACGGCGCCCGAGCCGAGGACGAGGCTCGGCACGTTGGGCAGGTCCGACTGGATCCCGAGCTTGCGGGCGGTGGCGATCACCGCCGGGATGCCGACATCCTGCCCGAGCTGGGCCGCCACGGTGTTGATCGACAGCGCGAAGGCGGTCCGCAGGGGCACGGGCCCCCGGTAGCGGCCGTCGTCGTTCTCGGGCTGCCAGTCGCCGATCTGGACCGGGCGGTCGACCATCACGGATTCCGGCGTGTAGCCCTTCTCGTAGGCCGTCAGGTAGGCGAGGAGCTTGAACAGGGAGCCGGGCTGGCGCTTGGCCTGGACGGCGCGGTTGAACTGGCTGTCCTCGTAGTCGCGGCCGCCGACCATGGCGAGGATCGCGCCCTCCTTCGACAGCACCACCATGGCGGCCTGGCCGACCTTGCGGCGGGCGCCGTCCTTGTCGAGGCGGCGGGCCACGACGCCCTCGGCGAGGCTCTGCAGGTCGAGGTTGAGGGTCGAGCGCACCGTCATGTCGCCGTCGGTGCCGGCGAGGCGCTTCACGTCGCCCGCGATCATGTCGAGGAAGTAGTTGGTGCCGGGCGGCGCCTCGGGGGGCGATTTCAGGGTCACGCTCTGCTTGCGCGCGGCGTCGGCCTCGGCCTGCGAGATCGCGCCGGTCTCGACCATGGCCTGGAGCACCACGTCGGCGCGCTCCTTGGCGCCCCCGAGGTTGCGGGTCGGGGCGAGCTGCGATGGCGCCCGCACCAGACCGGCCAGCATCGCCGATTCCGGCAGGTTCAGCGCCTTGGCGGGCTTGCCGAAGTAGCGCCGCGCCGCCGCGTCCGCCCCGTAGGCGCCGGCGCCGAAATACGCGGAGTCGAGGTAGCCGAGCAGGATCGCGTCCTTGCTCATGGTCGACTCGACCCGCAGCGCCAGGAAGGCTTCCTGCACCTTCCGCCAGAGCGTCTTCTCCTGGTTGAGGGAGGTCAGGCGGACATATTGCTGGGTGATGGTCGAGCCGCCCTCGCGCACGCCGCCGCCGCGGAGATTGCGCCACGCCGCCCGGGCGAGGCCGCGCAGGTCGATGCCCCAGTGGCTGTAGAAGCGGCGGTCCTCGATCGCTACGATCGCCTGGGCGAGGTGCGGCGGCAGGTCGGCCGCGGTGAGCTTCTGGCCGCGGAAGCTGCCGCGGGTGGCGAAGACCCGGCCGTCGTCGGCCTCGACGGTGATCGCCCGCTGGCCGGTCTCGACCACGGCGCCGCCCAGCCGCGGCAGGCTCACGAAGGCCGCGAACAGGTAGATCGCCAGCGCCAGGGCCGGCAGCAGGACCACCAGGGCGGCGGCGAGCAGGGCCGGGTGCCGGCGGCCGAGGATCGGCCGGGAACGCCGGTTCAGGGCGCGCGCGTCCGTCTCCTCGACGGCGGGCGGGCGCTCCGCCGGTGCCCGTCGCGCCCGCGCCGCGCGCTCCGCCGCGCGCGCCGACAGGGCCCGGCCGGTCCGCGCGAGGCCGAGCCCGGCCGCGGCAAGGAGGGTCCGGAGATGGCGCGCGAGGTCGCGCGCGGCCCGCCCGGCCTCCCGGGCGGCGAGCCGCGGGTCCGGGGCGTCGGCGGCAGGGTCCGGCTTCGGCGGTTTCGGCCCGTCGGCCGGGGCGCGTTCCGGCGCGTCGGGCGTCATCGTGGTGCGTGTTCCGGGACCGGCCGATCCGGCCGACCGAGCCTTCTAAGCCGCATCCGTCGCGGTGTCCCGCAGCCGTTGGGTCGCGGGACGGGCGGCGCGTCGATCGCGCCGCCACCGTGTGGATCGGGCCACGGGGCACGATCCGGTCCCGGCCGGCTCACCGGCCGAGCGGCGCTCCCGGACCGACGGCGCCGTGCTGGGCGCGCAGCTTGAAGGCCAGGATCAGCAGGAGGATGCCGAAGGCGAAGGTGTAGGAGCCGATCCACCACGTCAGCACCAGGGCCGACATGCCCGGGTTGATGAGCAGCGCGAGGCCGAACAGGATCGACACCACGCCGCCGAGGCCCAGCCACCAGCGCCCGTAATGGAGGTGCAGGCGGAAGGCGGCGGCGATCATCAGGCCGCCGGTGACCAGCGCCCACGCGGCGAGCAGCAGCACGAATGCCCAGACGGCCGCAGCCGGCACCAGCACCGCAGCGACGCCCACCACGATGTCGACGAGGCCCTCGACCAGCATGAAGCCCCAGCGCTCGTGGCGCTGCGCGGCCCGGACCGCGCCGACGACGGCGACGACGCCGTCGACGAGCATGTAGGCGGCGAAGAACAGGACCAGGGACAGCACGAAGGCGCCCGGCGCGATGAACGCGATCGCCCCGAACAGGACCGCGATGACGCCGCGCAGGGCGACGAGCCACCAGTTCCGCGCCAGGGCCGCACTCATGGCGTCGAGGCGCGCCGCGCCGACGAGCGGGATGCCGGTGGGGGTGGTCGCGGGGCCGGAACCGGGGCGGTTCGGCGTCGGGGATGGGCTGCTGGTCATGGCGAACTCCTGGGCCTTGAGGCCGGGAACGGCAAAGGTTCCGGGCGCAGAACGCCGCAGTGCGGCATGCGTTCCTAGGCGGGCTGATCCGCGCGTGGAACCTTGGGCCTGCGGCCGGCTTTTGCTGCCTGAGGCGGGCGATGCGACAAGCCCGGTCACCCCCGGGTGGCCGGCCCATCGGGCGACGACTTTCCATGTTCGACGATCAGCGGCACCTCTCCGAGGACGAGGCGCGCCCGCGGCCGGCCGACGGCCGGGCCGTCGCGCGCGAGCGCGACGTGCTCGATCTCAACCGCGCCGCGCCGGCCGCGGACCTCGAGACCGACCGCGAGACCGCGCGCAAGCCCGGCGCGGACGAGGCCGACGGCGCGCCCGAGGCGCAGGACGGGCAGGCCGGCGACGACGCGGCGGATTCCGACGACGACGGGGACGAGGCGCGGCGCCCGAGCGTCCTGCGGCGCCACCCGCTCGCGTTCCTGCTCGGCGGGCTCGCGGTCGTCGCGCTCTGCGTCGGCGTGTTCTTCTACTGGCTGCTCTACATGCACCCCTACGAGAGCACCGACGACGCCTTCGTCGACGCGCGCAGCATCTCGATCCAGCCGAAGGTCGGCGGCTACCTCGTGGACGTGCCGGTCACCGACAACCAGCACGTCGAGGCCGGCCAGATCCTCTTCCAGGTCTTCCAGCGCGACTACGACATCGCCCTCGACCAGGCGAAGGCGCAGGTCGCCGCCGACGAGGCCGGCATCAAGAACATCGACGCGCAGATCCAGGCGCAGTACGCCAACATCGAAGTGTCCAAGGCGCAGGTCGCCACCGCCGAGGCGGCGCTGAAGTTCGCCCAGGAGGACGCGGCCCGCTACAAGGACCTCGCCGAGCGCGGCTCCGGCTCGGTCCAGCAGTCGCAGTCGGCGACCTCGACGCTGCAGCAGCGGCAGGCGGCGGTCCAGAGCGCCAATGCCAGCGTGGTCGCCGCGCAGAAGCAGGTCGGCTCGCTCCAGGCTCAGAAGGCCTCGACCCAGGCGCAGCTCGGCCGCGACCGGGCGCAGGTCGAGCAGGCCGAGCTGAACCTCGGCTACACGACGGTCCGCGCCGTGCAGGCCGGCCGCGTCGTGCGGCTCACCGGCGGCGTCGGCCAGCTCGCCCAGGCCGGCCAGACCCTGGCGATGTTCGTGCCCGACGACATCTGGGTGACGGCGAACTTCAAGGAGACGCAGATCACCGACATGCGGCCGGGCCAGCCGGTCGACATCGAGATCGACGCGTATCCCGGCCGCAAGATCCAGGGCACGGTGGCCTCGGTGCAGCCGGGCTCGGGCACGGCCTTCAGCCTGCTGCCGGCGCAGAACGCCACCGGCAACTACGTGAAGGTGACCCAGCGCATCCCGGTCAAGATCGTGGTCAAGACCTGGCCGACGGACGTGTCGATCGGCCCGGGCATGTCGATCGTCCCGACCGTCACGGTGCGGTGAGCGCGGTGGCCGGCCGGGGGAGCGCGGCCGCGCCCGGGCGTAGGCCGGGTGCGGGCAAGGCGGCAGGCGGCAAGGCGGCAGGCGGCAGGGCCGCGTCCGGGAAGGCGCCGGGCGGCCACAATCCGTGGCTGATCGCCGGCGTGGTCGCGCTGGCGACGTTCATGGAGGTGCTCGACACCACCATCGCCAACGTGGCCCTGCGCTACATCTCGGGCGGCCTCGCGGTCGGCCCCGATGAGGCCGCCTGGGTGGTGACGAGCTATCTCGTCGCCAACGCGATCACCCTGACGGCGTCGAGCTTCCTGGCCAAGCGCTACGGCCGCAAGGCGTTCTTCATGTGGTCGGTGGCGCTGTTCACCGTCTCGTCGATCCTGTGCGGCTTCGCCTGGAGCCTGGAATCGCTGCTGCTGTTCCGGGTGATGCAGGGGCTCGGCGGCGGCGGCATGGCACCGCTCGCGCAGTCGATCCTGGCCGATTCCTTCCCGCCGGCGAAGCGCGGCCAGGCCTTCGCGCTCTACGGGGTCGCCATCGTGGTGGCACCGGTGATCGGCCCGACGCTGGGCGGCTGGCTCTCCGACAACGCCTCCTGGCACTGGTGCTTCCTGATCAACGGGCCGGTGGGCGTGATCGCCCTCGGGCTGATGTACTGGCTGATCGAGGACAGCGACGCGGCCAAGAAGGAGCGCCGCGCCCTGGTGCGCAAGGGCATCCGCTTCGACATCGTCGGCTTCGTGCTGGTCGCCCTGTTCCTCGGCTCGCTGGAGGTGATCCTCGACGAGGGCCAGCGGAAGGACTGGTTCGGCACCTCGACGCTGATGAACGTGTCCGGCGTGCTGATGGTCGTCTCGTTCATCGCCATGATCCCGTGGCTGCTGACCCGCGAGAACCCGGCCGTCGATCTCCGCCTCATCGGCAACCGGCAGTTCGGCTCGTGCTTCCTGGTGATGATGTTCACCGGAGCGATCCTGATCGCGACCACGCAGTTCATCCCGCAGATCACGCAGGAATATTACGGCTACACCGCCACCCTGTCGGGCCTCGTCCTCGGCCCGGGCGGCATCGTCACGGTGGTGATGATGTTCCTCACCGGCCGGGTCTCGTCCTACGTCCAGCCGAAATGGCTGATCGCCATCGGCATGACCATCGTGGCGCTGGGCATGTACGACCTGACGCGGATCGACGGCAGCACGACCTTCGCGTTCTTCGCGTGGTCGCGGGTCTATATCGGTATCGGCCTGCCGATGGTGTTCCTGTCGATCACCTCGGCCTCGTACGAGGGGATCCGCAAGGACCAGACCGATCAGGCCTCGGCGCTGATCAACGTCGCGCGCAACGTCGGCGGCTCGATGGGCGTCTCGCTGGCGCAGAACATCCTGGCCTACCGGAGCCAGTTCCATCAGAGCCGCCTGGTGGAGAGCGTCAACCCGGCCGCGCCAGCCTACCAGGAGACCATGCGGCAGGCGACGCAGTACTTCTCCGAGCACGGCTACGCCGGCGTCGAGGCCCAGAACCAGGCGACGGCGTGGATCGGGAGCGTGCTCAGCACGCAGGTGGCCTACTGGGCCTATATCGACGTGTTCTGGGTGCTCGGCCTCGTCGCCGCCTGCGCGGTCCCGCTGGCCCTGAGCCTGAAAAGTGTCAAGCTCGGCGGCGGGGCGCCGGCCGGGGGGCACTGAGGGCGGTCGCGGCCGGGGCACTGCCCGGACGCCGGACGCCCCGCCTGCGCGACGGGCCGGCCGCCCCTAGCCCGGATCGTCGGCGGGCTTCTCGCCCGGCGCCGCGAACAGGTCCTCCGGCGCGGCCACGGTGACGCGGCGCTGCGCCACGTCGAGGACCGGCACGAAGGCCTTCGTGAAGGGCAGGAGCGCCGTGGCGCCGCCGTTCGGCGGTCGCAGTTCCAGGAGATCGCCGCCGCCGTAATTCGGCACGGCCACGATCGTCCCGATCAGGGTCCCGGCCTCGTCCACCGCCGCGGCGCCGATCAGGTCGGCGGCGTAGACCTCGTCGTCGTCCTCGGGCGCGGACAGACGGTCGCGGGGAACGTACAGCGCCACGCGGTTGAGCGCCTCCGCGGCGCTGCGGCCCGAGACGCCCTTCACCCGGGCGATCAGCATGTCGGGCGACGGGCCGGGGGCGGGACGCACGTCGGCGAGCGTCAGCGTCCGGCCGTCGGCCGTCAGAAGGGTTCCGTAGCCGGCGATCGCCTGCGGATCGCCGGTGTAGGATTTGAGCCGGACCTCGCCGTTGAGGCCGTGCGCCCGCCCGAACTCGCCCAGCAGGACGAGGCTCGGATCGGGCGGCACGGGCAGCGGCGCCGGCCTGGGGGCCGGTGCCTTGGGCGAGGTCGCCGCGTCGGGCGCAATCTTGCCGATCGCCGAGCTCGTGCGGCCTCGGCGGCCGCCGTCGCGGGAGGTGGGACCTGCGGGGCGGCGCGCCATGACCGGTGCGCCTTACGCGGCGGCGTCCTCGGCGGGAGCGGCGGCCTTCTCGGCGCGCTTGGCGGCGCGCTCCTTGGCCTTCTCGCCCGGCTCGGCCTTCTGCGGGTTGTTGCGGGTCGGGCGCTTGGCGAGGCCGGCCTGGTCGAGGAAGCGCAGGACGCGGTCGGTCGGCTGCGCGCCCTTGGCGAGCCAGCTCTGGATCTTCTCGTTGTCGAGCACGATGCGGGCCGGATCGTCCTTGGCCTTCATCGGGTCGTAGGCGCCGACCTTGTCGATGAAGCGGCCGTCGCGCGGGGCGCGGGCGTCGGCGACGACGATGCGGTAGTAGGGGCGCTTCTTGGCGCCGCCGCGGGTGAGACGGATCTTGAGGGCCATGGTCTGACTACTTTCGCTGTTGCTCGATCTGGGACTCGTGGTCCGCCTTGATCGACTGGTGGTGCCGAATGACTTCCTTGACCACGAAGGCCAGAAACTTCTCGGCGAAGTCGGGGTCGAGCTTGGCCTCGACCGCGAGCTTGCGGAGCCGGGCGACCTGACGGGCCTCCCGGTCCGGATCGGAAGGGGGGATCCCCTTTCGGGCCTTGAGCTCGCCGACCCGCTGCGTGCAGCGGAAACGCTCGGCGAGGAGGTGGATCAGCGCCGCATCGAAATTGTCGATGCTGTCCCGCAGGCGCGCGAGTTCGGGATCGACGGCCTGGGCCGCGAGCACGCTCATTTCTTCTTCCCCGGCATGAACCCACCGAGACCCGGCAGCTTCGGACCGCCGAGGCCCGGAAGTCCGGGAAGCTTGGGCATCCCGCCCCCGCCCAGGCCCGGCGGCATCGGCGGCAGCTTGCCGCCGAACTGCTTCTCGAGCTGCGCGATCTGCTCCGGCGTCGGCTCCGGCATGCCGGGCGGGAGACCGGGCATTCCACCGCTCATCCCGCCGCCCAGGCCGAACATGGAGCCGAGCGCCTGCCCGATCCCGCGCTTGCCCTGGCCCATCGCCTTCATCATGTCGGCCATGGTCCGGTGCATCTTCAGGAGCTTGTTGATCTCCGAGACGTCGACCCCCGAGCCCGCCGCGATGCGCTTCTTGCGGCTGTTCTTGAGGAGGTCGGGGTTCTTCCGCTCCTGCGGGGTCATCGAAGAGATGATCGCCCGCTGGCGCTTGAACATCTTCTCGTCGAGGTTGGCGCCCTCGACCTGCTTCTTGATCTGGCCCATCCCGGGCAGCATGCCCATCAGGCCGCCGATGCCGCCCATCTTCTCCATCTGGGCGAGCTGCATGGACAAGTCTTCGAGGTCGAACTTGCCCTTGCGCATCTTCTCCGCGGTGCGGAGCGCCTGCTCGTGGTCGATGGTCTCGGCGGCCTTCTCGACGAGCGAGACGATGTCGCCCATGCCGAGGATGCGGTTGGCGACGCGGGCCGGGTGGAACTCCTCCAGCGCGTCGACCTTCTCGCCGACGCCGACGAGCTTGATCGGCTTGCCGGTGACGGCGCGCATCGACAGCGCCGCGCCGCCGCGGGAATCGCCGTCCATGCGGGTCAGCACGATGCCGGTGACGCCGAGCCGCTGGTCGAAGGCGCGGGCGGTGTTGACCGCGTCCTGGCCGGTGAGCGCGTCGGCGACGAGCAGCACCTCGTGGGGCCTTGTCGCGGCCTTCACCTCGGCGGCCTCGGCCATCAGGCCCTCGTCCACCGTGGTGCGGCCGGCGGTGTCGAGCATCACCACGTCGAAGCCGCCGAGGCGGGCCGCGTCCATGGCGCGCTTGGCGATCTGCACCGCCGACTGGCCGGCGATGATCGGCAGGCTCTCCACGCCGACCTGCTTGGCCAGCACCGCGAGCTGCTCCATGGCGGCCGGGCGGCGGGTGTCGAGCGAGGCGAGCAGGACCTTGCGCTTCTCGCGGTCGGAGAGGCGCCGGGCAATCTTGGCGGTGGTCGTGGTCTTGCCCGAGCCCTGCAGGCCGACCATCAGGATCGGCACCGGGGCGGGGGCGTTGAGATCGACGGTCTCGGCGTCGGTGCCGAGCATCGCCACGAGCTCGTCGTTGACGATCTTCACGACCATCTGGCCGGGCGTCACCGACTTGAGCACAACGGCGCCGACGGCCTTCTCCTTCACCCGGTCGGTGAAGCCGCGGACCACCTCGAGGGCGACGTCGGCCTCCAGCAGGGCGCGGCGCACCTCGCGCATGGCGGCGGTGACGTCGGCCTCGGTCAGGGCACCGCGACGGGTGAGCCCCGAGAGGATGCCGGAGAGGCGGTCGGACAGGCCTTCGAACATGTTCCTGACGCCCCGCCGTTACTGCTCGAGCCCGGCGCGCTCGACGCGGCGCGCCTGGAGGGCGGCCTCGAAGCCGCGCACAGCCTTGGCGAACTTGTCCCGGCAGTCCGGGTTGCAGAAGCCCACCACGGCGCCGTTGTAGAGCGTCAGCGAGTCCGCCGAGATCGGCTTGCCCGACCACGGGCAGGTCTCGTTGATCGCGTCCTCGATCTTCAACGCTTCTTGATCTCGCGTCATGCGGGTGCCTCGGCCGGCGGATCCCGTCCTCGCATATCGGCCAACGCCCATCGCGCCCGAGGGCGCGGACGCGCTGTCGGGCGTTGACCTCCGGCCTCGCGGGACCGGTCGGCTTGGCATCGGTCGATCTGCTACGGATCGGGAGGCCGGGGCGTAGCGGCAGCCGGCCGGAAAGTCAATTTTTCGGCCGGCCCGGCGCCGCGGCGGTGCCGAAACGGGCCGCCGATCGGTGTTAACTTTTACCGATCGTTAAGCATGTTGGGATTGTCTTCGGGCCATATTCGATCAGGACGCCCGCCGATGTCGGAACCCGCCCGCTCTCACTCGCCGACCGAGTCCGGCAGCTTTCCCGCGACCGGTCCGCTCCGCGACTGGCTGACGGCGATGAAGGCCCAGGCGCCGGCCGAGGCCCGCGGCGATGCCCGGCCCGAGGAGACCCTGCCCGAGGCGAAGCGGCCTCGCGGCGGGGAGACGGCGTGGTCGCCCCGCGTCGTCCCGGCCCCCGAGGCGCCGCGGGCCGCCGCCGAGGATCCCGACATCGCCGAGCTGATGGCCGAGAACCTGATGCTGAAGGCCAGGCTCCGCGTCGAGGCCGAGCGCCAGGACGAGCTGCAGACCATCCTGGCCGACGAGATCCGGACGCTCCGTGAGCATATCCGCGACGAGATCGGCTCCCTGGAGGATCTCCGGGCCGAGCAGGAGGACGTCCGCGTCGAGCGCGAGGAGTTCCGCGGCGAGCGGGAGCGCTTCCGGGCCGAGCGCGAGGAGCTGCGCGCCGAGCGCGACCGGGCGATCGCCGAGCGGGACGCCCTGCGGGCCGAGCGGCTGACCCTGGCCGGCGAGCGCGACGCCCTGCGCGAGGAGCGCGACCTGTGGCGCGCCCGGACCGAGGCGCTGGCCCAGCCGCTGTTCCAGTCCCAGCGGCGCTGAGCGGCGCTGAGCGGCGCTGAGCGGCGCCGACCGCATGTCCGGACCCTGAAACGCCGAAGGGCCACCCGAGAGGGTGGCCCTTCCATTGCCGAACCGTGTTGTCCGGCGGAACTGTCCCGAGATCGGGTCTCTGACGCGTCTTAGAGCGACGCGCCGGAGGCGACGGTCCAGGTCCGATGAGCCGAGACACACGGCTGATGACAATGAGACACTGGATCACCTCCTTTCGTTGGTTGCGGGTGAGGCGAAGGTAGGTGGCCGCGCCCGGCTTGTGAAGCCCCGCGCCTGCGCCCGTTTGTCCTCCCCGGCCCGGCGCTTCCCCGTCCCGGCGGCCGGGCGTATGACGGGCGCCCCGAGGTCTGCCCGAACCGCCTTGAACGCGCCCTTCGCCAACCCGCCGCGCCCCGCCGACGAGGCCGCGCTCGATCCCGACGCGATGCGCCAGCCGCTCGGCAACGCGTGGTACTGCGTCGGGCAGTCCCGGAGCCTCGGCAGGGTGGGCGGCCGGTCGGCCCTGCGGGCTGTGGCGCTGAACGGCGAGCAGATCGTCCTGGGCCGCGCCCCCGACGGCGCGCCCTTCGCGCTGCGCGACCGCTGCCCTCACCGCGGCATGGCCCTGTCGAAGGGCCGGTTCGACGGCGACACCCTGATGTGCCCGTTCCACGGCTGGCGCTTCGGCACCGACGGGCGCTGCCGCGACGTCCCGACCCTGTCGGAGCACGACGCCGCCGACTTCTCGCGCATCCAGGTGCAGCGCTTCCCCGTGCGGGAGAGCGCCGGCTTCCTCTGGGTCAACCCGCATCTCGGCCCGGCCGCCGGCGCGGTGCCGGAGGTGCCGGCGCTGGATTTCGAGCCCGCCGGATCCCTCGTGGTCGAGCTGGAGGTCGAGGCCTCCTTCGACTTGACGACGCTGAGCCTCGTCGATCCCGGGCACGTCGCCTTCGTCCACGATTCGTGGTGGTTCCGGCCCTCGAAGCAGCTCCGCGAGAAGGTGAAGACCTTCCAGCCGGTGCCGCACGGCTTCGTGATGACGAGCCACGCGACCACGACGAGCTCGCCGGTCTACCGCCTGCTCGGCGGCATCCCCGAGGTCGAGATCGAGTTCCGCCTGCCCGGCGTGCGGCTGGAGCGCATCCGCGCGGGGGAGAAGCGGGTGGCGAACTACACCTTCGCGACGCCGCTGACGCCGGACCGGACGCTGCTCACCAACGCCCTCTACTGGAGCATGCCGGCCCTGAACCTGCTCAAGCCGGTCGCGCGCCCGCTGATGCGGCAGTTCCTGACCCAGGACCAGCAGGTGCTCCAGCACGCGCAGGACGGGCTCGACCGCAAGCCCACCATGGTGCTGTTCGGCCAGGGCGACCTGCCCTCGCAATGGTATTTCCGGCTGAAGCGCGAGGCCCTGGAATCGGCCCGCGACGGGCGCCCGTTCGTCAACCCGCTGGAGCGCCGCGAGCTGCGCTGGCGCTCCTGAGGTGCCGCTACCGCGCCGTCGAGTCGTCGCGGCAGGGCCGGACCGTCTCCGGCCGCGGGCGCGCCTCCGGGGCGGGGGCCGCGAAGATTGCCAGGTAGGCCCCGTCCGCGAGCGGCCGGAAGCCGGTCTCCCGGTAGCCCGCGGCGGCGAGCTCGCAGCGCAGGAGCGCCGGCGGCGTGCCGTGCCGCGACGGGATCGCGTCGGCGTCGACGATCCCGACCCGGGCGCCCGGGCGCATCGCGGCGGCGAGGTTGTGGAGCAGGCCGAAGGGCTGGGTGATCTCGTGGTACATGTGGACGAGGATCGCCGCGTCCACCGAGGCCGGGGGCAGGCGCGGGTCGTGCGGCTCGCCGCGCACGACCGTGACGTTCCCGAGCGCCTTCACCCGCTTCTCTAAGGCCGCCAGGTAGGACGGCGTCACGTCCTCGGCGAGCACGCGGCCCCGCGGCCCGACCCGAGGGCTCAACCGCACCGCGTAGTAGCCGCTGCCGGCGCCGATATCCGCCACCGTCTCGCCGGGCGCGATGCCCATCCCCTCGGCCACCTGCTCGAACTCGCCCGCCCTGTCGCGCTCGGCCTCCGAGGACCAGCGCGGCGCGACGATCTCGGCCACGGGCCGGTCGGGCCTGGGGAAGGCGGCGGCGGGCGCGCCCAGGGGCGCCAGCGGCTCGGCGGCGCGGGCCGGGCCGGCCAGGGCGGCGGTGGCGGCAGCGGCCGCGAGGAGGGCGAGGGCGCAGATCATGGCCGACAACCCGCGGGGCGCGCCGACGGTGCCGGGCCCGTTGACCGTGCCGCACCCCGCGCGCCATCAAGCGCCATGACGCGCGCGGACACGCCCTGGCGGGCCACGATCCTCACCCTCTACCCGGAGATGTTCCCGGGCCCGCTGGGCGTGTCCCTGTCGGGCGACGCCCTGGCGCGGGGCGACTGGACCCTGGAGGCCCGCAACATCCGCGCGCACGGCCTCGGCCGCCACCGCTCGGTGGACGACACGCCGGCCGGCGGCGGGGCCGGGATGGTCCTGCGCTGCGACGTGCTCGGCGCCGCCATCGACGCCGCGACTTACGACGCCGCGACCGGGGCCGACGACCCGCGCCCGCGCCTGCTGATGTCGCCCCGCGGCCGGCCGCTCACCCAGGCCCGCGTGCGCGACCTCGCGGCGGGACCGGGCGCGCTGATCGTCTGCGGCCGCTTCGAGGGCGTCGACGAGCGCGTCATCGCCGGGCGCGGCCTGGAGGAGGTCTCGATCGGCGACTACGTGCTGTCCGGCGGCGAGATCGCCGCGCTGGTGGTTCTGGACGCCTGCGTGCGCCTGCTGCCCGGCGTGATGGGCAAGGTGGAATCCGGCGTCGAGGAGAGCTTCGAGGGCGGGCTCCTCGAGTACCCGCACTACACGCGCCCCCGCGACTGGGAGGGCCGCGCGATCCCGGACGTCCTCTCCGGCGGCAACCACGCCGCCATCGCCCGCTGGCGGCGGGCGGAGGCCGAGCGGATCACCGCCGAGCGGCGCCCGGACCTGCGCCCCGGGGGCAGCCCCGGTCAGGCCGGCTCGAGGTCGATCACCGGGCCGTCGCGGTCGTAATCCGGCGGGTCGAGCCGCAGCGGCTGCGGCACCAGCCGCGGTGTCCGGCTCGCCTGCAGGAGGCGGGGAATTAAGGCCCCAATAACCAAGAGTAGAACGGACCAGACCGCCAATATCGCGGCGCTGTGGAAAGTCATCGGCGCACCTCAAACGCTACGCGGCACCTCATTAAGGCTAACGGGCCGGGATTAATCGACTGTTCCCCGCCGCCCGGGGCCGTGTCCCGACCGGGGGCAGCGCCGCGAAGACTGCCGCCGGGACGGGCGCTTGCAAGCCGGCCGGTTTCGGCGCATGCGCGAGCCGGGACGCGCCTCCCCCGGGAGCGCGGCCCTCTGCAAGGATGGATCCGCCATGACCAGCCGCCCCACGCAGCGCCCGCGCGTGCCCCACTTCTCCTCCGGCCCCTGCGCCAAGCGCCCCGGCTGGACCCCGGCCGCCCTGGCCGACGCCGCCCTCGGCCGGTCGCACCGCTCCCCCCTCGGCAAGGCCAAGCTCGGCCGGGCGATCGACCTGACCCGCACGGTCCTGCAGGTGCCGTCCGACTACCGGATCGGCATCGTGCCGGCCTCCGACACCGGCGCCGTCGAGATGGCGATGTGGACGATGCTCGGGCCGAAGCCCGTCGCGGTCGCCGCCTGGGAGGCGTTCGGCAAGGAGTGGGTCACGGACGCGCTGAAGCAGCTCAAGATCGCGCCGCGCATTCACCAGACGCCCTACGGGATCCTGCCGGACCTCGCGGCGATCGACACGAAGAACAGCGACGTGGTCTTCACCTGGAACGGCACCGCGGCCGGCGTGAAGGTGCCGGACGGCGACTGGATCGCGGCCGACCGCGAGGGCCTGACGATCTGCGACGCGACCTCGGCGGCCTTCGCCCAACCCCTGCCCTGGGACAAGCTCGATGTCGTGACCTTCTCCTGGCAGAAGGTGATGGGCGGCGAGGCGGCGCACGGCATGCTGATCCTCTCGCCCCGCGCCGTGGCGCGACTGGAGAGCCACACACCGTCCTGGCCCCTGCCGAAGATCTTCCGCCTCACCAAGGACGGCAAGCTGATCGAGGGCATCTTCAAGGGCGACACGATCAACACGCCCTCGATGCTGGCCGTCGAGGACTACCTCGACACCCTGGACTGGGCCGAGCGGATCGGCGGCCTGAAGGCGCTGCACGCGCGGGCCGACGCCAACGCGAAGGTCGTCTACGACTGGGTCGCGCGCACGCCCTGGATCGCGCCGCTGGCCGCCGATCCCGCGACCTACTCGAACACGGGCGTCTGCCTCGTGATCGCCGATCCGGATGTGCTCGCCCGCGGCGACGCGGCGGTCTCGGCCTACGCGGCGGGGATCGTCGAGCGCCTCGACCGCGAGGGTGTCGCCCTCGACATCGGCGCCTATCGCGACGCGCCGGCGGGCCTGCGGATCTGGTGCGGCGCCACCGTGGAGACCTCGGATCTGGAAGCGCTGACGCCCTGGCTCGACTGGGCCTTCGCGGAGGAGAAGGCGGCGCTGACGCGGGCGGCGTGAATGCTTCGGGGTCGATGCCCGGTCGCCGCCCCGCATCGTCTTTGCGAGCGGAGCGAAGCAATCCAGGGCTTCGCTCCGATTCCGACCGCAGCGCTGCCCTGGGTCGCTTCGCTGCGCTCGCGATGACGGCCTGACGCGAAAAAACCCCGGTCCTCACGGAGCCGGGGTTTTCTCGTTCGGGGGACGCGGCCCCGCGGGGCCGCGCCCTCCGTCTCAGTAGTTGTAGGCGCGCTCGCCGTGATCGGCGATGTCGAGACCCTCGCGCTCCTCCTCCTGCGTGACGCGCAGGCCGATCGTCACGTCGACGAGCTTGTAGAGGATCGCCGAGCCGATGCCCGACCACAGGAGCGTCAGGCCGACCGCCTCGGCCTGGACGATGAGCTGGCTCATCATGTCGTAGGCACCGACCGCGAGCTCGCCCGGCTTCGAGGTGTAGTCGGGGATGCCGACGCCGCCGAGGTTCGGGTCGACCAGGATGCCGGTCGCCAGCGCGCCCAGGATGCCGCCGACGCAGTGGACGCCGAAGACGTCCAGCGAGTCGTCGTAGCCGAGCGCGTTCTTCACGGTCGAGCACATCACGAAGCAGACCACGCCGGCGACGAGGCCGAGCACGATCGAGCCCATGGGGCCGGCGAAGCCGGAGGCCGGGGTGACCGCGACGAGGCCGGCGACCGCGCCCGACAGCATGCCGAGCAGGGACGGCTTGCCCTTGAGGGCCCACTCGGCGAACAGCCACGCCACCGCGGCGCCGCAGGTCGCCACGAAGGTGTTGAGCATGGCGAGGGCGGCGGTGCCGTTGGACTCGAGGTTCGAGCCGGCGTTGAAGCCGAACCAGCCGACCCACAGCAGCGAGGCGCCGATCATCGTCATGGTCAGGGAGTGCGGGGCGAGCAGGTCGCGGCCGTAGCCGATGCGCTTGCCCATGATCAGGCAGCCGACGAAGCCGGCGATGCCCGCGTTGATGTGCACGACCGTGCCGCCCGCGAAGTCGAGGGCGCCCTTCTGGAAGAGGAAGCCGGCATCCTTGTTGACCGCGTCGAGGGCCGCCTGGGCGGTCGCCTTCGAGGCGTCGTCGGTGGCGGCGGCCAGCGCCTTCGCGGCGTTGCCGACGGCGTCCGGGCCGGCCCAGTACCAGACCATGTGGGCCATCGGGAAGTAGATGATCGTGACCCAGAGGATCGTGAACACCACCAGCGCGGAGAACTTCATCCGCTCGGCGAAGGCGCCGACGATCAGCGCGGGCGTGATCATGGCGAACGTCATCTGGAAGCACAGATAGGCGTATTCCGGGATCACGACGCCGTTCGAGAAGGTCGCGACCGTCGAGTTCGCGTCGACGCCCTTCAGGAAGGCCTTCGAGAGGCCGCCGACGAAGTCGTTGAGGCCGCCGCCGCTGGTGAAGGCGAGGCTGTAGCCGTAGAACACCCAGAGCAGGCCGACGATCGACACGATCGCGAACACCTGAGTCAGCACCGACAGCATGTTCTTGGTGCGCACGAGGCCGCCGTAGAACAGCGCGAGGCCCGGGATGCTCATCATCAGCACCAGGGCCGACGAGATCAGCATCCAGGCCGTGTCGCCCTTGTTGGGGATCGGCGAGGGCGGCGGCGAGGCGGCTTCGGGTGTCGGGGTCTGCGCGAGGGACGGCTCGATCAGGAGGGCGGCGATCGCCGCCCCTCCCAAGCCGAGCATGAGGGCATGACGAAGTTTCATGGGCACGTGGCTCCCGGTCTCAAGTCCGTAGTGTTTCAGGAGGTCTGGGGATCGGCGGGCCCGGGCGCACCGGGCCGCGGATCAGAGAGCGTCGGCGTCGGTCTCGCCGGTCCGGATGCGCACCGCCTTCTCCAGCGGCATCACGAAGATCTTGCCGTCGCCGATCTGGCCGGTCCGCGCGGCCCCCGCGATGGCGTCGATCACGCTGGACGTCAGGTCCGAGGCGACGGCGACCTCGATCTTCAGCTTCGGCAGGAAGCTGACGGCGTATTCCGCGCCGCGGTAGATCTCGGTGTGGCCCTTCTGGCGGCCATAACCCTTCACCTCCGTCACCGTCAGGCCGTGCACGCCGATTCCGGTGAGCGCGTCGCGCACCTCCTCGAGCTTGAACGGCTTGATGATGGCCATCACGATTTTCATGGGCGACGCCCCCTTCGAAGTCCTCGGGAACCGTTGCCGTCACCCGACCTGCGGGACGAGCCGACCCGGACCGTCCGCAGGCTCGGGATGACCCGCGGTCGAAGGCCGCTATTCAAGGACTATGCCAGACAAGCTTGGCCGGGAACATTTTCGCCGGTCGCCATTTTGCCCATCGATTAGCCCGACGCGGCCAGATCGCGGGCAGGTCGCGCCGCGACGCCGCACAAAGACGAGGCAATCTGCCCAATTCCGTGCATCTCGCCCCGTTGCGTGTCGGCAACATACGCGCGGGAACGCGTTTTAATCCCGCGTCGGGCGGATCAGACCCTCCTGGGCCACCGACGCCACGAGGTTGCCGGCCCGGTCGAAGATCTGGCCCCGGGCGAAGCCGCGGGCGCCGCCCGCGACCGGGCTGTCCTGGGCGTAGAGCAGCCAGTCGTCGATCTTCACGGGCCGATGGAACCAGAGCGCGTGGTCGAGGCTCGCGGCCTGGATCGTCGGGTCGAACACCGAGCGCGCGTGCGGGATCAGCGAGACGTCGAGCAGGGTCATGTCGGACGCGTAGGCGAGCACGGCCCGGTGCAGCGCCGGATCGTCCGGCAGCGCCGAGGCCGCGCGCAGCCAGACATTGAAGATCGGGTCCGGGGCCCGCCCGCCCGCGCCGGCGGGCAGGTAGCGGTTCAGGTCGACCGGCCGCAGCGCGATCGGCCGCTCGCGGCCGAAATAGGCGGCGATCGCCTCCGGCATCCCGGTGCCGCCGGCGGCCGCGAGGGCCTTGCCGTCGAGGAGCCCCTCGGGTCCGGGCACCGCCGGCATCGCCGGCTGGTGCGTCAGCCCCTCCTCGACGACCTGATAGGAGACCGTCGTGGCGAAGATCGCGCGCCCGTGCTGGATCGCCTTGACCCGGCGGGTCGTGAAGCTCCGCCCGTCCCGGATCCGCTCGACCTCGTAGACGATGGGCGTGCGCGGGTCGCCGGGCAGCATGAAGTAGGCGTGGAGGGAGTGGGCGGGACGGTCGTCCGGCACCGTCCGGGTCGCGGCGACCAGGGCCTGCGCCACCACCTGGCCGCCGAAGACGCGCCGCCAGCCCGTCCTGGGGTTCTGGCCGCGGAACAGGTCGACCTCCAGGCGCTCCAGGTCGAGGATGGCGATCAGCTCGGCGACGGCGTCCGTCATCGCGTCGGTGTTGGCGTCGGTCATGACCCGCGGGGTTTCCGTTCGTTGCCCGCGTGCGACATAGGCTTTTCGGACGAACCAATCCACGCGTCCCGCGCGGGACCCCTAGGAGATCCGCCCCGATGACGGCCGAGACGCCCCGCCCCGGCAGCCGCAGCCTCCTGATCGCCGGCGGCGGCCTGCCCAGCCTCGCCCTGGCCCTCGCCCTGAAGCAGGCCCACGGGCCGGCGCTGGCCGTGACGGTGATCGACCCGGGCGCCGCCGACCCCGCCCGGCATCGCGGCCGCGCCTACGCCCTCGCGGCGGGCGGGCGGCGCATGCTGGAGCGCCTCGGCCTGTGGGCCCGGGTCGCCGCCGCGGCCGAGCCGATCACCGAGATGGTGATCAGCGACAGCCGCCTCGCCGACCCGGTGCGGCCGGTCTTCCTGACATTCGGCCGCGAGGCGGACGCGGAGCGCGACGACGGCGAGCCCTTCGCCCACATGATCGAGGCCGAGCCGTTCGCCGCGGCCCTCGCGGAGGCCTGCCGGGCGGCGGGGGTCGCGATCGTCGCCGCCGGGGTCGTGCGCGCGGTGCCGGAGGGGGCCGCGATCCGCGCGGCGCTCACCACCGGCGAGACCCTGCGGGGCGACCTGCTGGTGGCCGCCGACGGCGCGCGCTCGCGGCTGCGCGAGGCCGCGCGGATCGGCTGGGTCGGCTGGTCCTACCCGCAGGTCGGGATCGTGGCGACGATCGGCCACGCCCGGCCGCACGAAGGCCGCGCCTTCGAGCACTTCCTGCCCGCTGGCCCGTTCGCGATCCTGCCGCTGCGGGACGGCGGCTCCCTGGGGCACCGCTCCTCAATCGTCTGGACCGAGCGGTCGGACGACGCCGAGGCCCTGCTCTCCGGCGGCCCCGACGAGGTGCTCGCCGAGATCGAGCGCCGGTTCACCCTGGATCTCGGCGCGCTCGCGCTGGAGCACGGCCCCAGCCGTCACCCCCTCGCCTTCGGCATCGCCCGCGCCTTCCGCGCCGAGCGCCTCGCCCTGCTGGGCGACGCGGCGCACGTGATCCACCCGATCGCCGGCCAGGGCCTCAATCTCGGGCTCGCGGACGCCGCGGCGCTGGCCGAATCCGTGACCGGCGCGCTGCGCCTCGGCCTCGATCCCGGCAGCCCCGACGTGCTGCGCGCCTACGAGCGCGCCCGGCGCTTCGACAGCTTCGCCATGGCGGCGGCCACCGACGGGCTGAACCGGCTGTTCTCGAACGACGCCCTGCCGCTGCGCCTCGCCCGCGACCTCGGCCTCGGGATCGTGGACCGGCTGCCGGGGCTCAAGCGCTTCTTCATCGGCGAGGCCGCGGCCGCGCGCGACTCGCGGCCCCGGCTGATGCGAGGCGAGCCGCTCTGAGGTGCCCGCGGGCCGCGCGCGTCAGGCCCGCCCGGGTGCGGGTCCGCCCTCGGGCGCTCCGGGACTGGGCGCGTCCGCGGCCCACCGCCGCCCGAGCGCCCGCGCGGCGCAGATCGCCAGGACGGCGATGACCAGCCCGGCGATCACGTCGACGAAGTAGTGGCCGCCGTCGATCGGCGTGGCGGCGATGAGGAGGACGTTGACGAGGAGGGCCGGGATCTGGGCCGCGCGCAGGTGCCAGAAGGCCCAGATGTAGAGGGCGCCCAGCGCCGCGTGGAAGCTCGGGAACGTGATGATGCCTTCGACGTGGTCGAGGGAGATCGTCCGGAGCGTGCCGTCGCGCAGGCCGGTCAGGTCCGCGACGTGGACGTAGGACGCGGCCGGGTGCAGGTTGGGGAAGTCCGCCGGGGACAGGCCCAGGTACACGAAGTTCGCCAGGGCCGGCGTCAGCGCCGAGATCAGGACCGTCACCGTGCCGGCGAGGGCGAAGGCCAGGACGAAGTCCCGCAGGGCCCGCAGCCGGCCGCTGAAGCCCAGCAGGATGACCGCCAGCATGGTCTGCAGGATCAGGCTCCGGTAGGCCAGCGAGAGCGCCAGCCCGAGCCGCGGATGGCCGTCCACGAAGGCCAGGTAGGCACGCCAGTCCAGGCCGAGCCGCCGGTCCCAGGCGTCGAAGGTCGAATCCCAGAGCGGGCCGCCGGTGCTCGCGACGGTGTACGACAGCGCGGCCGCGCAGGCGCTGAAGGCGATGACCTGCGCCAGCGCGCTGAGCGTCGCGGCGATGCGCGGCTCGGGGCGTCGCGTGCGGTAGACCTGCGCCAGGACCTCGAGCCCGCCGCAGGCCGCGAGGGTGACGAGGGCGCTGTCCCAGGCGAAGTGCAGCCCGGCGACCGCCATCCAGACGATCGTGGCGACCAGCGTGGCGGCGATGAGGGGCCACGCGCCGACGCCGCCGCGCGGGCGCTCAGCGAACATCGGGCCCCCTGGCGTGTGGCGCTGTCATCGAGGGTCTTGCGGCCGGAATGCCGGCGGATCGTCCCGCACAAGTCTTAAGGATCCGCCCCGGACAAGCCCGGCCGCGCGCGACGCCGGCGGCCGGCGAGCCCGTCGACCAAGCCGTCGACCGCGCTGTCGACAACACTGTCGGCGGCCGCGCGGACGGCCCGGATCGGCCCGCGCAGCCCGCGAGCCGCGATCAGGTGCAGGGGCAGGCCGATTGCGGCGAGCAGCACCAGGCCGTCCCACCGGTCCCAGGCGGGCCAGTGCGGCGCCAGGAGGAGGAAGACGCCGCTGACGATGTAGAGTTCGAAGCTCGCCCGCCCCAACACGGCCGCCGCGGCGCGCGACGGGCCGCGCAGCCGGCCGACGATCGCCAGCGCGAACGCCGAGCCCGCCGCGGCCGTCACGGCGAACAGCGCCGGGTCGCCGTACTGCCCGGTCGCGACGTGGACGAAGTTCCGCGGCGCGCAGAGCAGGAGCACGGCGAGGCCGCAGGCGCCGAGCAGCGCCGACACGTCGAACGCCCGTGGCCCGAGCCTCAGGCCCGCGACGTAGAACGGCAGGGCGCCCACGAGCGCGTGGACCTGCCAGTACGGGAACGCCCGCGCGCTGCAGGTCCATGACAGGGCCAGGGCGCCGCCCAGGACGATCCAGTAGCCGCCCGGGAAGGTCGCCGCGCGCGCCGCGGCGTCGATCACCCGTACAAGCCCCAGGGCGACCAGGAACCAGAGCACGCCCAGACCGAAGTCGCGGCCGCACAGCGCGTCGCCCAGCGCGTCCCCGGGCGACAGGGTGCCGGCGAGGGCCTGGGGCACCAGCGCGAGGGTGCCGAACGCCAGCGTCACCGCCACGAGCCGCAGCGCGGAGCGGCAGGCTTCGCCGAGTTTCGCCTCGCCCTTGATCCGGTCGACCATCCCGCAGAGCAGGAAGAAGAACGGCATGTGGAAGGCGTAGATGACCCGCCAGACCGCGAGGGCCGGTCCCGGCTCCGGCCCCGACGGGCCGTAGAAGACGGGCTGCAGCAGGTGGCCGGACAGGACCAGCAGCACGGCGAGGCCGCGCGCGGCGTCGAGCTGCAGGTCGCGGGGTGGGGGCATCGGGTCGGTTCGCGGCGTCGGAGCGCCGATGATGCCGCGCCGAGCCTTAGCAAGCCGTGTCACCGGATCGCGGGATTCAACCTAGATTACGCCTCGTCGGCGCGGCGCGGCGGACGCCGCCGGCGCCCGCGCCTCAGCCGGCGACGAGCGCCCGCGCTCGGCGCAGCCACCGCAGGGACGCCTCGACGAGGGTCGGGCTGCGGTGCTTGAGGATCGCCGATTTCAGGAGCGTCCTCGGCACCTCCCAGAGCTGGACGGACCCGACCGGGAAATGCGCCACGTCGCCCGGCGTCAGGTGGTGGCGGCTGCCGTCGGCGTCGGTGACGAAGACCTCGCCGTCGAGGATGGTGATGATCTCGTCGGCGTGGTGGGTCCAGCGGAACGTGCTGGCCGTGGTGCGCCAGAGGTAGACCTGAGCGCTGCCGTCATGGGTCTGCGAGACCTCCGCGACCTCGGTGACGGGGTCGCCGGAGACGACCCAGTCCGCCGGGATCGGCGCCGGGGCGAAGGCGGCGCCGCCCGACCGGACCGCCGTGCTGGCGACGGGACGGCCCCGCTCGTGCAGCCGGATCTCCGCCGCGAGGCCGACCAGGGCGAGGCCGACGAGGAGGGCGGCGGCGGTGAGCGGCTTCTTCACGTCGGGCTCCCCACCCCGGCGCGGACGGTTCCGTCCGCGCATCCGCCACGATGGGTAGAGGCTCGGACTGCCCCGTTCCAGGCCGCCGCGCCGAACTTCGCGCGTTTAGCTTAACCCGGGCGCGCCGGCCGCTCAGGCGGCGTCCGCCCGGCGCTCCGCGATCCAGCGCGTCGCGTCGGCCCGCGGGGCGACCACGTCGGTGTCGATGCGCAGCTGCGGGCTGTAGGCCGGATCCTCCGCGATGACGTCACCCCAGCGGCGCAGGAAGCGGGCGATCTGCGAGCCCGGCGCGAAGCTGGTCTGCCGCGAGGCGCTCTCGTGGTGCGCCAGCTCGGCGAAGGGCGTGTAGACGATGCGGTAGCCGAGCTGCCGCATCTTCAGGCACAGGTCGACGTCGTTGAAGTCGAGGGCGAAGCCCTCGTCGAAGCCGTTGACCGCCTCGAGCACCGCCTTGCGGGTGGCGAAGAGCGCCCCGGTCACCGCCGAGCAGTCGCGCTGCGTCAGGGCCCAGTCGCCGTAGGTCGGCTCGGCCGCGTCCCGGTTGTACCAGGGGTGGGCGAACACGTCGAAGATGCCGCCGGTCATGCCGGCATGCTGGATCTTGCCGGTGGGGAACAGCAGCCGGCCGCCGGCGCCGCCGACGCCGCGGTCCAGCGCGAAGGTCAGGAGCGCCTCGATCCAGCCGGGGCGGCGCACGACGAGGTCGTCGTTCATCAGGATGACGAGGTCGGTCTCGGCCGCGCGCCAGAGGGTGTTCATCTTGGCCGCGTAGTTGAACCGCTCGCCCGGCGCCCGGGTCGTCAGCAGGCGGGTCACGGTGAAGCGGTCGGAGCGGCCGCGGTAGATCGCGTCGTCGGCCACGTCGTCGCCGATCAGCACGCGGATCCGGTCGGCCGGGTAGGTGCTGCGGCCGAGACTGTCGAGCAGGTTGATCACGTGGGGCTTCGCGCCCTCGACGGCGCGGCCCTGATCGTCCTTCGGGCGGCTCTGGTTGGTCGGCACGACCAGGGTCACGGCCGGCCGCGCGTCGAAGCTCCGGCGGATCTCCAGCGTGTCCGGGGTCAGCCCCGGGGCGGTGCGCAGCGGCATGCCCGAGGCCTCGAACCAGCGGTCGAGGGCGTGGGCGCGCGCCGTGCGCGTCGCCTTCGGGCGCTCCAGCGGCGAGGCGATCAGGGTCTGGGGGATCCGGTCGATGCCGATCCCCGCGGAGATCGCGCCGAGCAGGAATCGGAACCACGCGGCGCTGCCGTGGCGCAGGCCGAAATCGGGGCTCAGGCCGGCCAGGGCCGAGACGCGGATCAGCAGCGGGAAGCCGATAAAGTCGTCGGCCATCAGGAGGGCCGGGTTGAAGGCCGGCTTGCAGTGGACGCTGCGGACCTGGCCGGCGCCGTCCACCACGGCGTCGTCGCCGTAGAAGATGCCGATATCGGGCCGCTCCGCCAGCGCGCGCGTCAGGTGCGCCGCGAGGTCGGGGCGCAGCTCGGAGGCCGCGGGCGCGACGAAGATCGCCCGGCAGGCGGGGAACTGGCCGGAAGCGACCTGGGCGAGCCGGCGCTCGTCGAGGGGACGGAGCTGCCCGTCGAGGGGCAGCGGCAGGATCGCGTCCGGCCACGGGAGCGTGCCCCACGAGGCCGACGGGGCCGGGACCGGCTTCTTCTTCAACACGGGTCGCGTCTCCGGGGATTCAGGACCGTTCGGCGGCCAGGAGGCGGGTCAGGCTCGCCTCCATGGCCCGCGCCACCGCGCCGATGGACAGGCGCTCGCGGATGCGCGCCCGGGCGGCGGCGCCGATCCGGGCCGCGTCGCCGCCGGTCACCGCCCGGGCGGCGTCGTTGAGGGCCCGGGTCAGGTCCGCCTCGTCCACCTGGCCCCACTCGGCGCCGCGCAGGTACGGGCCGTAGGTCTGGTCGAGGGCCGTGACCTCGGCCTTCACGGGGAAGCCGCAGGTGGCGTCGAGGAAGTCGCGGCAGCCGCCGTAATCGGTGGCGACCACGACCTTGCCCATCTCCATCGCTTCGGCGATCGTCAGGCCGAAGCCCTCCGAGGAGTGCGACGACGCGTAGATTGCGCAGAGATCGAACAGCGCGCCGAGCTCGTTCTGGGAGAGCGGCTGGTCGATCACCACGACGTCGCCGGACGTGCCCACGAGGTCGAGGAGCTTCTTGCCCTCCTCGGGCAGGTCGAACACGTGCTTGGTCTTGAGCACGAGCTGCCAGCCGGCCTGCCCGAGACCCGCCGCCCGGAAGGCCCGGATCAGCGCGTGCGGATTCTTGCGGGCGAGGTAGCTGGAGCCGTCAAAGGCGTAGAGGATCACCCGCTTGGACGGGTCGATCGCGAAGGCCTTGCGCAGGTTCGCCTTGGCGGCGGCGCTCACCGGCTCGCCGGCCTCGTTCTCGACCACGTAGGGCACGACGTCGACCGGGATGTCGGTGATCTGCCGGAAGATCGCCGCGCAGAACTCCGTGGGCGCCCAGATCGCGTCGAGGCCGTCGACGGTCGGCAGCCAGCCCCCGGGCACGTGCGAGGTCTCCCAGACGAACAGCCCGATCTTCAGCCGCGCCTCGGCGGCGATCGCCCGCTGCCGGTCGCTCATCAGCGAGTGCCAGCTGTCGCCGTTGAAATGGACCAGCGCGACGTCGGCGGGGCCCGAGAAGGTCCGGGCCTGCCACGCCGGCGCCACCCGGGCGTGGACGTGGAACGGCCGCTCCATCGGGTGGACGTTCAGCGCGAAGGGGGTCCGATGCAGGGCGCGGGCGTAGCTGCGGGCCGCGACGCCGAGGCCGTTGGCGTAGTTCATCGGCGAGACGTAGGCGACGCGCAGCGGCCGCTCCGGCGCCCGGGGCCGGCGCAGGTCGGCCCAGATCTTGGCGCCCGGATACGTGTAGGTCACGTCGAGCCGGTCGAGGTCGAAGCCGCGCTCGGCGATCGCCTCCCGCACCGCCGCCCCGCCGATCGCGGCGTGCTCGCCCAGCAGCGAGCGCTTCACGAACGGGAAGCCCTGGCTGAGCATGTTCTCCCAGTCGAACAGGGTGCGGTTGTTGCGCGGGTCGTTGACCAGCGACATGTGCTTGTTCTGGGCCGAGAACAGGCTGCGCATCCCGAGCCCGGCCGCCCGCATCCGCTGCGAGAAGGTCAGCTCGTACTCGGTGATGACCGCGTTCTTGTCCGGCCAGTTCGCCACCGACAGGAGGAAGTGGCTGAACGCGTACGAGGACAGGCAGCGCCGCTTCAGGGCCAGGAAGAAGCTCTGGAGGTGGTGGCTGTAGTAGAAATTGTCGGCGAGGCCGATTACCGCCTCCGGGAAGGCGTCGATCTTCGCGAGCAGGCCGGCGAAGTCGTCGCGGTCGAGGGGGCCGACGAGGCTGTCGTTGGCGAGGTAGAGCGTCTCGGAATCGAGGAGGTCGGTGTCCTCCAGGAGGACATGCGCCCAGGCGGCGAAGTCGAAGCCGCTGTTCTCGCGCAGGTAGACCGAGGCGCAGAGATCCAGGATCGCCTGCGGCACGGCGTTCTTGTGCTGGTCGGCGGCGATGATCAGGACGAGGTCGGTCCCGTTCTCCGCGAAGGCCTTGAGGTAGGGCTCGACGTGGCCGCGGATCCGCCCCTCGGGGCAGTGTGTGATGAACAGGGCCGTGCGGCCGTGCCGCCGGGGCTCGCGCTTCAGGCAGGAGAGGCGCGCGTCGGAGGCTTCCGGCACCGCGGCCCCGGGGACGCGGCGGGTCAGGCGGCCCGCCTCCAGGCCGGTGGTGACGTAGTCGATCAGCGGGTTGAGGCCCAGCGCCGCGACCTTCGGGTAGCGGGCGCGGTACCAGGGCGCGTCGAAGCGCGGCGACGGGCTCGTCGTGCGCCCGCCATCGGCGAGGAAATGCGCCAGCGGGTTCTGCCCGGCCGCGTCGTCTTCAAGGTAGGTCTCGGTGTACCAGCGCGTGGCGAACCAGGGCCCCGGGTCGAGGCCCTCGGCGGCGCCGTGCTCCAGGTAATGGACCAGCGGGTTGAGGCTGTCGGCCCGCACCGCGGCGGACTGGGCCGCGTACCAGTCGGGATCGAACAGCGGGTGGGGCGCGTAGCGGCGGTAGCCGCCGGCCATCACGTAGTGCTCCAGGGGCTCGAGCCCGCTGGTCTCGGCCTCGGGGCAGCGCTCGCGGTAGAACGCGGCGTCGAAGAGCCCCGACCGCCGGATCAGGTCGACGTGCCGCGACAGGCCGGCGAACTCCTCCGGGTTGCGCAGGTAGCCCTGCTTCCGGCCGGTCTCGAAGAAGTGGCTCAGCGCGTTGCCGCCGGCCGCGCGGGCATCCGGGTAGCGGGACAAGTACCAGGCGGTGTCGAACTGAGGCGACGGGTCGGTGTCGCCCCGCGACAGGAAGTCGGAGAACGCCCAGGCGCGGTGCTCCGCGCCGCCGAGGTAGCGCGTCGCGTACCAGTCCGGGTCGAACAGCGGGTTGGGGCGGATGCCCGCCGCGGCGCCGCGGTCGAGGTAGTGGAGCAGCGGGTTGGTGCCCTCGGCCCGGAGGCCCGGGACGGAGTCGAGGTAGAGGTCGCCGTGGAAGAGCGGGTGCGGCCAGCGCCCCTCGCGCCCGCCGTGGACCGCGTAGTGCACCGCCGGATCGATCCCCTCGCCGACCACGTCGGGGTAGCGCCTCGCGTACCAGGCCGGGTCGAACAGGCCGGATTCCTTGACCGCGCGGACGAGGTCCGCCTGGCGGGGTTCGGTGCGGCGGCGGCCCTTGAGGCGCCGGGTCAGCGGGCGCGCGAGGGACTGCGCCGCGCCTGCGAGGCCGGCCTTCTCCGACGATCCGACGACGAACACATCTCGAAGGCGCATGGTCAGGTCCGGATACGCGGGAAGCCCGCAAAGCTGCCCACGCCGCGATCCGCGAGAGACATCAGAGGGTTCGGCCGGTCCGGCGGTCGCGGGTGAGGATCGCCCCGGCTTGGGCGCCTTCCTAAAGGTCCGGGTCGCCCACGCCAAGAGCGGGGCGGGATCGGCGTCCGACCCATCGCGGGCGGCTCCGGTCTCGGCGAGGGCGCCGGACGCCGCCAACGCGGCCGCGAACGGGCGTGCGGCGATCCCGACCTTGCCAGCCCGGCACCTGAAGCCCCACACTTGCGGGATTGGCCGGCGGGTCCCGCGGGGCCCGGGCAGGAGATGGATATCGGCATGACGCAGGGGATCAGCCCGGCCACCACCCTGGACGACGGCATCGTGGCGACGGCGGAGAGCTGCCTCGCCGATGTCGGCGCGGCGCGGGAGGCGATCCACGGGGTGATCTTCGGCCAGGAGAAAGTGGTCGATCTCGCACTCGTGACCATCCTGGCCGGCGGCCACGGCCTGCTGGTCGGCCTGCCGGGCCTCGCCAAGACCAAGCTGGTCGAGACGCTGGGCACGGTGCTGGGCCTCGACGCGCGGCGCGTGCAGTTCACGCCAGACCTGATGCCCTCCGACATCCTCGGCACCGAGATCCTAGAGGAGGACGCCGAGCGCCGCCGGGCCTTCCGGTTCGTGCAGGGGCCGGTCTTCACCCAGCTCCTGATGGCCGACGAGATCAACCGGGCGAGCCCGCGCACGCAGTCGGCGCTGCTGCAGGCCATGCAGGAGGGCCACGTCTCGGTGGCGGGCGCCCGCCACGACCTTCCGCGGCCGTTCCACGTGCTGGCGACCCAGAATCCGATCGAGCAGGAGGGCACCTATCCCCTGCCCGAGGCGCAGCTCGACCGTTTCCTCCTGGAGATCGACGTCGGCTACCCCGACCGCGCCGCCGAGCGGCGGATCCTGATCGAGACCACCGGCGTGGACGAGGCGCGCCCGCGGGCCGTGATGTCCACCGAGCAGCTGCTCACCGCCCAGCGCCTCGTGCGCCGGCTGCCGGTGGGCGAGGCCGTGGTCGAGGCGATCCTCGACCTCGTCCGCGCCGCCCGGCCGGACAGCGGCGACGCCATCGTGAAGGACAAGCTCCTCTGGGGTCCCGGCCCCCGCGCCAGCCAGGCGCTGACGCTCGCCGCCCGCGCCCGGGCGCTGATCGAGGGCCGGGTCGCGCCGTCGGTGGCCGACGTGAAGGCGCTCGCCGAGCCGGTGCTCAAGCACCGGATGGCGCTGAGCTACACTGCCCGCGCCGACGGCGAGACCATCGAGGGCCTGATCGCCAAGCTCGCGGAGAAGCTCTGACTTTGGTCGCGACGAACGCCCTCGACGCCGGCAGGCGCACCCCCGGCCGGCGCGAGAGCGAGGGCGCGACCGCCCTCTCCGACAAGATGCCCCGCCTCGTCCTGGAGGCGCGCCGCGTGTCGAGCCTGCTGGCCCACGGCCTCCACGGCCGCCGCCGCGCCGGGCCGGGCGAGAGCTTCTGGCAGTTCCGCCCCTTCGTCACCGGCGAGGCCGCGGCCCGCGTCGACTGGCGCCGCTCGGCCCGCGACGACCGGCTCTACGTGCGCGAGCGCGAATGGGAGGCGGCCCACAACATCTGGCTGTGGATCGACCGCTCGGCCTCGATGGGCTTCGTTTCGGACCTCGCCTCGGCCCCGAAGATCGAGCGCGCGCTGATCCTAGGCCTCGCCCTGGCCGACGCCTTCGTGGAGGGCGGCGAGCGGGTGGGCCTGCTCGGCCTGACCCGCGCGAGCGCCTCCCGCGGGATCGTCGAGCGCCTGGCCCAGGCGCTCGTGGCCGACACGGCCGGCCTCACCCAGGACCTGCCGCCCCGGGCCAGCCCCGCCCGCTTCGACGAGGTGGTGCTGATCGGCGACTTCCTGACCGAGCCCGACCGGATCGCGGCCTCCATTCAGAGCCTCGCCGGCCGCGGCAGCCGCGGCCATCTCCTCATGGTGGCGGACCCGATCGAGGAGACCTTCCCGTTCACCGGCCAGGCCGTCCTGCACGATCTCGAGGGCGGCCTCAGCCTCGACATCGGCGACGCCGACGCCTGGGGCGCGCGCTACCGGGCCCGGATCGCCGAGCACCGGGCCGCCCTCGCGTCCATCGCCCGCGGCCAGGGCTGGACGCTGACGATCCACCGCACGGACCGGCCGGCGAGCGAGGCGGCCCTGCGGCTCGCCACGCTCATCGCCGCCCGCGGCACCGAGTGAGGCCGCCATGCTGGGTCTGACCTTCGCGGCGCCGCTGGCGCTCGCCGCCCTGATCGGCCTGCCGGCCCTGTGGTTCCTGCTGCGGGTGACCCCGCCGCGCCCGCGCCGGATCAACTTCCCGCCGCTGAAGCTCGTCGCCGACCTGATCCCGCAGCGGCAGACCCCGGCGCGCACGCCGCCCTGGCTGCTGATCCTCCGGCTCCTGATCGCCGCCGCCCTGATCCTCGCGGTGGCCGGCCCGGTCTGGAACGCCGGTGGCGTGGGGGCCGGGGGCGGCCGCAGCGCGCTCCTCGTGCTCCTCGACAACGGCTTCCCGGCCGCCCACGACTGGCGCGACCGCCTGCGCGTCGCCACCGACGCGGTGGAGGGCGCCGCCCGCGACGGACGGCCCGTCGCAGTGATCGGCCTCGCCGACGCCCCCGCGGCCTTCGAGGCGAAGACGCCGGCCGCCGCCCTGGAGCGGCTGCGCGCGCTCGCGCCGCGGCCGATCCTCCCCGCCCGCGACGCGCATCTCCCGACGATCGAGACCTTCCTCGACAAGAACCGGGGCGCCGGCCTCGTCTGGATCAGCGACGGCGTCGCCGGCGCGAGCGACACGCGCTTCGCCAAGGGGCTGGCCGACCTCGCGGGCGACAGGGGCGCGGCCCTCACGGTGCTGCGGGCCGACAGGCCGCCGGCCCTCGCCCTGACCGCCACCGAGAACGCCGGCAAGCTCGTGACCCACGCCCTGCGGGCGGCGCCGAACGGGCGCGACGCGGGCGTGATCCGGGCGCTCGACCAGAAGGGCCTGCCGCTCGCCGAGCGCGACTTCGCCTTCGCGGCCGACGCCACCGAGGCGGACGCGACCTTCGAGATGCCGGTGGAGCTGCGCAACAGCATCAGCCGGCTGGAGATCGCGGGCGAGCGCTCGGCCGGCGCCGTGGTGCTGCAGGACGAGCGCGGCAAGCGCCGCCGGGTCGGACTCGTGTTCGGCGGCACCCTCGACCAGGCGCAGCCGCTCCTGGCGCCGACCTACTACCTGTCGCGGGCGCTCCAGCCCTTCGCGGACGTGCAGGAGCCGCGGGGCGCCAAGGGCACGGCGGACTCGATCAACCAGCTTCTCGACAATCAGGTCTCGGTCCTCGTGCTGGCCGATGTCGGCGCGCTCGACGAGAAGACCACCGCGCGGATCGAGAGCTTCGTGAAGGACGGCGGGATGCTGCTGCGCTTCGCCGGCCCGCGGCTCGCCGCCGGCAACGATCCGCTGGTGCCGGTGCGGCTGCGCCGGGGCGGCCGGACGCTCGGCGGCACGCTCTCCTGGGACAGCCCCAAGACCCTGGCACCGTTCCCGCCCGAGAGCCCGTTCGCGGGCCTGACGCCGCCGGCCGATATCGGCGTGCGCCGCCAGATCCTCGCCGAGCCGGACGGCGACCTGCCGAACCGGACCTGGGCGTCGCTCCAGGACGGCACGCCGATCGTCACCGCGCAGAAGCGCGGCCAGGGCACGATCGTCCTGTTCCACGTGACCGCCGACACGACGTGGTCGAACCTCCCGCTGTCCGGCCTGTTCATCGACATGCTCCGGCGCGTCGTGGCGCTGGCCGGCGCTTCCGCGCCGGTCCAGGGCGATGCCACCCGGGCCGCCCCCCCGGTGCTCGCGCCGCGGGTGACTCTGGACGGGTTCGGCGCGCTGGGCTCGCCGCCGGCCTCGGCCACAGCGGTGTCGGCCGACTACGCCGACCGGGCGAACCTCGAACATCCGCCGGGCTTCTACGGCCCGCCGGACGGAGGCATCAGCGTGAACGCCCTGAAACCGGATGACCGGCTGAAGCCCCTCGACACCGCCGCGCTCGAGGGCGCCCGGTTCGGATCCCTCGCCGGCGCCGAGACCCTGGACCTGCGGCCGAGCCTGTTCACCCTGGCGCTGCTGCTGCTGGCGCTCGACACCCTGGCGGGGCTGTGGCTCGGCGGCTTCCTGCGCCGCGGCGGTCTGGCGGCCCGCCTGCGCGGCCGTCCGGCCGTGCTGGCCCTCGCCGGCCTCGTCCTGCTCGCCGCCCTGCCGGCGCGCCCGGTCCGCGCGGAGGAGCCGCCGGCCAACCGGCCGAACGGCATCGAATCGGCGCTGGTCACGCGCCTCGCCTACGTGATCACGGGCGACGCCGCCGTCGACGAGGCGAGCCGCACCGGCCTCACCGGCCTGACCCAGATGCTGGCCGCGCGCACCGCGCTGGAGCCGGGCGAGCCGGCCGGGATCGACCCGGCGAAGGACGAGCTGGCCTTCTACCCGCTGATCTACTGGCCGATCGCCCCGAACCGGCCGCAGCCCTCGGACGTCGCGATCCGCAAGATCGACGCGTTCATGCGCAACGGCGGCACGGTCCTGTTCGACACCCGCGACGCGCTCACCGCCCGGCCGGGCGGGCCGCCCACCCCGGAAGGAGCCTATCTCCGGAAGATGCTGGCGACGCTCGAGGTGCCGGAACTGGAGCCGGTGCCCCTCGACCACGTGCTGACCAAGGCCTTCTACCTCGTGGACAGCTTCCCCGGCCGCTACGCCACGGGCCAGACCTGGGTGGAGGCGCTGCCGCCCGCCGCCGAGGGCGCCGAGCGCCGCCCGGCCCGCGCCGGCGACGGCGTGAGCCCGATCATCATCACCGGCAACGACCTCGCCGCCGCCTGGGCGGTGGGGCGCCGGGGCGAGCCGCTCTACCCGGTCGTGGGCGGCGACCAGCGCCAGCGCGAGATGGCATTCCGCGGCGGCGTGAACATCGTGATGTACACGCTCACCGGCAACTACAAGGCGGACCAGGTCCACGTGCCCGCGCTGCTGGAGCGGCTGGGGCAGTGATGGGTTCGGACACACGGCGCGCGGCCGCCTTCCCTCCCTCCTCTGCATGCCTGCAGATTCGAAGCGCGCGCGCGGCGCCGCGTCGGCAGGACGGGGCGCGGGTCCCCTCTTCCGTGCGGGAGAGGGACACGGTGAGGGGCCAGATCTCCCCGGACGCGGCGCTCCCTGCCGGCACATCGACGGCGTGCTCGAGCCTGTACCTTCCCGACCCTCACCCCAGCCCTCTCCCGCGCGGGAGAAGGAGCCCGTCGCGCCTGCCCGCGCCGCCGCGTGAGCGTGGCGGTTCATGGAATGAGGCGCGGCGCCGCCTCACGGATCCGGAGCGCTCCGCCCCATGCTGAGCCTCAGCTTCACCCCGCTCCTGCCCTGGCCGGCCATCGCCGTCCTCGGAGCGATCGTCGCCGTCCTGGCGGTGTTCGCCGTCCTGGCCCGGGGCCGCACCGCGCTGCTGCGCGTCCTCGTCCTCGCCCTGGTCCTGGCGGCGCTCACCAACCCCGCGCTGGTGCGCGAGGACCGGGAGCCCGTGAAGGACGTGGCCGCCATCGTGGTCGACCGGTCCGGGTCCCAGCAGCTCGGCGACCGGCCGCAGATGACCGACGCGGTCCGCGCCGAGCTGCAGCGCCGGTTCGGCGCGCTCACCGACATCGAGCCGCGCTTCATCGACGTGCCGGATTCCAAGGACGGCGACGACGGCACCAAGCTGTTCACGGCCCTGAGTCAGGCGCTCGCCGACGTGCCGCCGGAACGCCTCGCCGGGATCGTGATGCTCACCGACGGCGTGGTGCACGACGTCCCCGCCTCCCTGGCCCAGCTCGGCATCAAGGCGCCGCTCCACGTCCTCGTCACCGGTCACCCGGACGAGCGCGACCGGCAGATCAAGCTCCTGGAGGCGCCGCGCTTCGGCATCGTCGGCAAGGACCTGACGATCCGCGCCGAGGTCATGGAGCGCGGCGGGACCGGCCACGCCGTCGTCACGGTGCGCCGCGACGGCGAGGAGATCGGCCGGCGGGACGTCGCCACCGACAAGCCGTTCGCTCTGAACCTGCGCATCGAGCACGGCGGCCCGAACGTGGTGGAGATCGAGGTCGAGCCGCTGCCGGGCGAGCTCACCACGGTCAACAACCGGGCGGTCCTGCCGATCGAGGGCATCCGCGAGAAGCTCCGGGTGCTGCTCGTCTCCGGCGAGCCGCACCAGGGCGAGCGCACGTGGCGCAACCTCCTGAAGTCGGACGCCAACGTCGACCTCGTCCACTTCACCATCCTGCGGCCGCCGGAGAAGCAGGACGGCACGCCGATCTCGGAACTCTCCCTGATCGCCTTCCCGACGCGCGAGCTGTTCGTCCAGAAGATCAAGGACTTCGACCTGATCATCTTCGACCGCTACGCCAACCAGAGCGTGCTGCCGCAGGCCTATTTCGACAACATCGTCCGCTACGTCCGCGAGGGCGGCGCCCTGCTGATCGCCGCCGGCCCCGAATTCGCCGGACCGGCCAGCCTCGCCCGCACGCGGCTCGCCGGCATCCTGCCCGGCGACCCCGACGGCCGGGTCGTCGAGAAGCCCTACAAGGCGACGCCGACGCAGGTCGGCCAGCGCCACCCGGTGACCCGCGCCCTGCCGGGCTCGGACGCGAACCCGCCCGCCTGGGGCGACTGGCTGCGCATCGTCGAGGCCCAGACCCGGCCGGGGATCCAGCCGATCCTGTCGGGGGCCGAGGGCCTGCCGCTGCTCGCGCTGTCGCGCGAGGACAAGGGCCGCGTCGCCCTGCTCCTGTCCGACCACGCCTGGCTCTGGGCGCGGGGCTACCAGGAGGGCGGCCCCTATCTCGACCTGCTGCGCCGCCTCGGCCACTGGCTGATGAAGGAGCCGGCCCTGGAGGAGGAGGCGCTGCGCGCCCAGACCACCGGGCGCGGCCGCGAGGTGCGGGTCGAGCGCCAGACGATGGCGGACCAGGCCGAGCCGGTCACAGTGACGGGCCCCACCGGCAAGGTGACGACGCTGACGCTCAAGCCCCAGGAGCCCGGCCTGTTCACCGCGACCTTCGACGCGGAGACCCTGGGCCTGCACACCCTGCGGTCGGGCAACCTCGTGGCCTTCGTCAGCGTCGGGCCGGCCAACCCGCGCGAGCTCGCCGACGTGTTCAGCGACACTGAGCGCCTGAAGGCCGCGGCCGACGGGTCGGGCGGCTCGGTCCGCCGGGTCGCCGAGTCGGGCGGCATCCAGGTGCCGCGCCTCGCGCTGGTGCGCGGCGGCCGCCTCGCCGGCAGCGACTGGATCGGCTTCCGGCCGAGCGACAGCGCCAACATCCGCGGCGTCGAGGTCTACCCGCTGGCGCTCGGCCTCGCGGCGCTGGCCACGCTGGCGGCCGCCCTTCTCGCCATGTGGCTGGTCGAGGGCCGGCGGGGGCGGGCGGCGTGACGCGGACTTGCGGCTGGGCGCGCCTTCGGCCCCGCGCGGCCCTGTGCGCTCCCGCATGGTCGACGGGCGGCGGTCCGCGTCCTATGACCCCCTGACATGTCGAGAGAGTCCGCGTCCGGCGCGGGCTCGAACCAACGGAGACAGCCTGCCCGTGACAGCGCAGACCGTGACTGGACGCCTCCTCGCCGCGACACTCCTCGTCGCCTGCCTCCAGCTCGCCCCGGCCCTTGCGCAGGAACCGGCCGCGATGCCGTCGACGCCGCCCACCGTGCCGGCCACCCTGCCGGCCGCCAACGGCCAGTGGACCCACGCGATCACGCTGATGGGCCAGCCGAAATACGGCCCGGACTTCAAGCATTTCGACTACGCCGACCCGGCAGCCCCCAAGGGCGGCATGGTCCGGTTCGGGGCCCAGGGCGGGTTCGACAATTTCAACATCGTCGTCGCCGGCCTGAAGGGCGACCTCGAGAACGGCATCCAGCAGATCTACGATCCGCTGATGACCGAGTCGTCGGACGAGCCGTTCACCTCCTACGGCCTGCTCGCCGAGGCGGTGCGGATCGCCCCCGATCTCGGCTCCGTCTCGTACCGGCTGCGCGAGAACGCCCGCTGGCACGACGGCAAGCCGATCACGCCCGAGGACGTGGTCTGGTCCTTCGACGTGCTGAAGGCCAACAGCCCGTTCTACGCCGCCTACTACCAGACGGTGGCCAAGGCCGAGGTGACCGGGCCGCACGAGGTGACCTTCACCTTCACGGAGACCGGCAACCGCGAGCTGCCGCAGGTGATCGGGCAGCTGCGCGTCCTGCCCAAGCACTGGTGGACCGCCAAGGATTCCAACGGCAAGGCGCGCAGCGTCACCGAGACGACCCTGGAGCCGCCGCTGGGCTCGGGCCCCTATCGGCTCGCGAAATTCGAGGCGGGCCGCACCACCACCTACACCCGCGTGCCCGATTACTGGGGCAAGGACCTGCCGGTGAATGCCGGGCGCTACAACTTCGACACCGAGCGCTACGAGTACTTCCGCGACGGCACCGTGCTGGTCGAGGCGCTGAAGGGCGATCTCTACGATTTCCGGGTCGAGAACATCGCCCGGAACTGGGCGACCGCCTACGAGGATTTCCCCGCCGTGAAGGAGGGCCGCCTGATCAAGGAGGCGTTCCCCGAGCGCGGCATGGGCATCATGCAGGCCTTCGCGTTCAACACGCGCCGGGACAAGTTCAGGGACCCGCGCGTGCGCCGGGCCTTCAATCTCGCGATGAACTACGAGGAGATGAACAAGGCGCTGTTCTACGGCCTGTACAAGCGCATCAACTCCTACTTCTTCGGCTCGGAGCTGGCCTCCTCCGGCCTGCCGGAGGGCGAGGAGAAGGCGATCCTCGAGAGCGTCAGGGACAAGGTCCCGGCCTCGGTCTTCACCACCCCCTACGCCAACCCTGTCAACGACGGCCCCGAGGCGGTGCGCAGGAACCTGCGCGAGGCCGTCGGCCTGCTGCGCGAGGCCGGCTACGAGCTGCGCGGCGGCAAGATGGTCAGCAAGGCGACCGGCGAGCCGCTGACCGTCGAGTTCCTGGAGTTCCAGAACACCTTCGAGCGGGTCATCCTGCCGTTCTCGGCGCAGCTGAAGCTGATCGGCATCGACGCCACCCTGCGGGTCATCGACCAGGCGCAGTACCAGAACCGCATCCGCAACTTCGACTTCGACGTCACCACGGCGTCGTGGGGCGAGTCGCTCTCGCCGGGCAACGAGCAGCGCGAGTACTGGGGCTCGGCGGCGGCCGACAAGCCGGGCTCGCGCAACCTGATCGGGATCAAGGATCCCGGAATCGACGCCCTGATCGAGAAGGTCATCTTCGCCAAGGACCGCCACACCGTGGTCGCGGCGACGCGCGCCCTCGACCGGGTGCTCCTCGCCCACGACTACGTCGTCCCGCAATGGTCCTCCGACCAGCAGCGGACGCTGCGCTGGAACCGGTTCGGCCACCCGGCGATCCTGCCGCTCTACGCCAGCTCCGGCTTCCCGACGACGTGGTGGTACGACGAGACGCTCGCCGCCAAGACCGGGGCGCCCCGTTGACGGGCGGTCCCGGGATGCCGACCCGGCGCGGGCTGGTCCTCGGGGCCGGCGCGCTCGCGGCGATGCCGCCGTGGCGCCCCGCCCGGGCGGTTGACGCGCAGGAGCGCCACGGCCTGTCCAGCTTCGGCGAGCTCAAATACGGCCCGGACTTCGCGCATTTCGACTACGTGAACCCGATGGCGCCCCGCGGCGGGCGCTTCTCGGCGCAGCTCGCCGCGACGACCGGCAACCAGTCGCTCAACACCTTCAACACGCTCAACGTCTACGTGCTGCGCGGCGACGGGGCCGCCGGCATGCCCCTGACCTTCGACAGCCTGATGGTCCGCGCCCTCGACGAGCCGGACGCCCTCTACGGGCTGGTGGCGCGCGCCGTCACGGTCAGCCCGGACGGCCTGACCTACACCTTCGCGCTGCGCCCGCAGGCGCGGTTCCACGACGGCTCGCCGCTGACCGCGCGGGACGCGGCCTTCAGCCTCAAGCTCCTGCGCGACAAGGGCCACCCCGAGATCGCCGAGGTGATCCGGCCCATGACCGACGCCCGGGCCGAGGGCGACGGGCGGCTCGTGGTGACCTTCGAGCCGGGCCGCGCCCGGGACCTGCCGCTGTTCGTCGCGCAGCTGCCGCTCTTCTCCGCCGCCTACTACGCCGGCCGGGACTTCGAGGCCTCGACCCTGGAGGCGCCGCTCGGCTCCGGTCCCTACCGGGTCGGCACCGTCGATCCGGGCCGGTCCATCGGCCTGGAGCGCGTCCCGGATTACTGGGCCGCCGAGCTGCCGGTGAATGTCGGCCAGAACAACTTCGACGCGATCCGCTACGAGTATTTCCGCGACCGCACCGTGGCGTTCGAGGCGTTCAAGAGCGGTGCCTTCACGTTCCGCGAGGAGTTCACCGCCCGGGTCTGGGCGACCGGCTACGACTTCCCGGCGATGACCGAGGGCCGCGTGGTCCGCGAGACGGTGCCGGACGCGCGGCCGAGCGGCACGCAGGGCTGGTGGATCAACACCCGCCGCGCCGCGTTCCGCGACCCGCGGGTGCGCGAGGCGATCGGCCTGTGCTTCGATTTCGAGTGGTCGAACCGCAACCTGATGTACGGCGCCTACGCGCGCACGGCCTCGTTCTTCGAGAATTCCGACCTCAAGGCGACCGGCAAGCCCTCGGCCCAGGAGCTCGCCCTGCTGGAGCCGTTCAAGGACTTGCCGCCCGAGGTGTTCGGCGAGGCCTGGGCGCCGCCGGTCTCCGACGGGTCGGGCCAGGACCGGGCGCTGCTGAAGCGCGCCGACGCGCTCCTGCGGGAGGCCGGCTGCACCCGCCAGGGCGGCAACCTGCTGCTGCCCGGCGGCCAGCCCCTGACCCTCGAGTTCCTCGACGAGGATCCGGTCTTCCAGGCGGTCACGCAGCCCTTCATCCGCAACCTGGGGCTGCTCGGCATCAAGGCGAGCCTGCGCACGGTCGACCCGTCTCAGTACCAGGCGCGGCTGAAGGATTTCGACTTCGACGTCACGCCGCGCCGCTACAGCAGCGGGCTCACCCCCGGCGCGGAGCTGCGCGAGACCTACGGGTCCCGCTCCGCCGGGACCGCGGGCTCCAACAACCTGTCGGGGATCGCGAGCCCGGCGATCGACGCGCTGCTCACCGCCGTCGCCGACGCGACGTCGCGGGCGGACCTGACCACCGCCTGCCGGGCCCTGGACCGGGTCCTGCGGGCCGGGCGCTACTGGGTGCCGATGTGGTACGCCTCGACCCATCGCCTCGCCCTCTGGGACGTGTACGGCCGCCCGGCGACGCCGCCGAAATACGATCTCGGCGCCCCCGGGACGTGGTGGTTCGACGCCGACAAGGCCAAGCGGATCGGGCGGGACTGACGCCATGCTCGCCTACATCCTGCGCCGCATCGGCCTGATGATCCCGACCCTGTTCGGGATCATGCTGATCACCTTCACCATCGTGCAGTTCGCCCCCGGCGGACCGGTGGAGCGGGTGCTGTCGCAGCTCCAGGGCCAGCGCGACGGGGCCATGTCCCGCATCACCGGCGGCTCGGGCGACCTCGGCGGCGCCAGCCGGCCGTCGGGCGGCGGCGACGCCAGTTCCCGCTACCGCGGCGCCCAGGGGTTGAGCCCGGAATTCATCGCCAAGCTCGAGAAGCAGTTCGGCTTCGACAAGCCGGCGCCCGAGCGCTTCGCCAAGATGCTCTGGGACTACGTCCGGTTCGATTTCGGCCGCAGCTACTTCCGCGACGTCACGGTCATCCAGCTGATCAAGGAGCGGCTGCCGGTCTCGATCTCGCTGGGCCTGTGGATGACGCTGCTGTCCTACGCGATCTCGATCCCGCTCGGGATCCGCAAGGCCGTGGCGGACGGCACGCGCTTCGACCGCGCGACCTCCTTCGTGGTGATCATCGGCTACGCGATCCCGGGCTTCATGTTCGGGCTGATGCTCATCATCCTGTTCGCCGGCGGCTCGTTCTACCAGTGGTTCCCGCTGCGCGGCCTGACCAGCGAGGGCTGGGAGAGCTTCTCGCCCTGGCACAAGGTGACCGACTACGCGTGGCACATGGTGCTGCCGCTGACCGCTCTGGTGATCGGCGCCTTCGCCACCTCGACCCTGCTGACCAAGAACTCGTTCCTCGACGAGATCCGCAAGCAGTACGTGCTGACCGCGCGGATGAAGGGGCTGTCCGAGCGGCGCGTGCTCTACGGGCACGTCTTCCGCAACGCCATGCTGATCGTGATCGCGGGCTTCCCCGGTGCCTTCATCTCGGCCTTCTTCACCGGCTCGCTGCTCATCGAGACGATCTTCTCCCTCGACGGCCTGGGCGAGCTGTCGTTCCGGGCGATCGTCGGGCGCGACTATCCGGTGGTGTTCGCCACGCTCTACATCTTCTCGCTGCTCGGGCTCGCGGTGAACCTGCTGTCCGACCTGATCTACGTCTGGATCGACCCGCGGATCGATTTCTCGGCGCGGGCGACCTGACCGCGCGACGCGCGGAGCCTCAGGCCTCCGGGAGGCTCGCGGCGCCGGCCGGCACCGGCGGCTCGTCGCGCGGGGGGCCGGCCAGGCCCAGCAGCGCCGCGATGGCGTCGCCGTCCGGCGCGCCGAGGAGGTCCGCCAGGGTGTAGCGGTCGAGGACGGCGAGGAACGCCGCCAGGGCCTCGCCCAGCACCCGCCGGAGCCGGCACGGGGCCGTGATGGCGCAGGCGCCGCCGCCGAAACACTCGACCAGCGCCAGGTCGTCCTCGGTCTGGCGCACCACTGCACCGACGACGATCTCCTCCGGCGGCTTCGCCAGCCGAAGGCCGCCGCCCCGCCCGCGGATCGTCCGGATCAGGCCGAGCCGTCCCAGCTGGTGGACCACCTTGGTCAGGTGGTTCTCCGAGATGCCGTAGGCGCGCGCGATCCCGGCGATCGAACTCTGCTCGGGCTCGTGGAGCCCGACGTAGATCAGCGTGCGCAACGCGTAATCTGTGTAGCGGGTCAGGCGCATCTCAACTCCAGAAGACGATCCCTGCCGTGGGGCGATGCGATATCCGCCGCGGTCCGAGTCCGTACGCGCAGCCGCGGACCGGCACCACCGCTGGCAGGCGAACAGGCTTCGTCCCTATAAGATGTATTTCCCTTGCATCTTTTCGAGGGGGCGCTAAAAGAAGCATGTCGTATGCACCTTTTGAGCTGTGCCATGCCCGCGCCCCTCTCCCCCGCCACCGTCGCTCTCATCAAGGCCACCGTGCCGGCCCTGGAGGCCCACGGCCTCACCATCACCAAGCGCATGTACGAGCGCCTCTTCGAGAACGCTGAGATACGCGACCTCTTCAACCAGTCCCATCACGGCGAGACCGGCTCTCAGCCGAAGGCCCTGGCCCAGGCCGTGCTCGCCTACGCCCGCAACATCGACAATCTCGGCGTCCTGGCGGGCGCGGTCGAGCGCATCGCGCAGAAGCACGTCGCCCTGAACATCCTGCCGGAGCACTACCCGCACGTGGCCGACGCCCTCCTCGGCGCGATCGGGGATGTCCTCGGCGAGGCCGCCACGCCGGAGATCGCCACGGCCTGGGGGGAGGCTTACTGGTTCCTGGCGGAACTGCTGATCGGCCGGGAGGCCGCGATCTACCGCGACCATGCCTCCAAGCCGGGCGGCTGGAACGGCTGGCGCGACTTCGTGGTCGACAGCGTGACCCAGGAGAGCGAGACGATCCGCTCCTTCGTCCTCGTGCCGGCCGACGGTGGCCCGGTGCTGCGGCATCGGCCGGGCCAGTATCTCGGCTTCCTCCTGGACCTGCCGGGCCGCGGTGTGCTGAAGCGGAACTACTCGGTGTCCTGCGCGCCGAGCGACCGGGCCTACCGCATCACCGTCAAGCGCGAGGCGGCGCCGGGCCGTCCGGCCGGGATTGCCTCGAACTGGCTGCACGACCACGCGCGGCCCGGCACCGTGCTGAAGGTCGCCGCACCGGCGGGCGACTTCAGCCTCGACACCGAAAGTGACGCGCCCGTGGTGCTGGTCAGCGGCGGCGTCGGGCTGACCCCGATGATCAGCATGCTCGAGACCATCGCGGCGGACAGCCCGGACCGGCCGACCTGGTACGTCCACGGCGCCCTGTTCGGCCGCGTCCACGCCCTGCGCGACCACGCCCGGGCGCTCGCGGCGCGGGCCCGCGCCGCGACGCTCGTGACGTTCTACGCGGAGCCCGAAGCCGCGGACCGGCCGGGTGAGCACTACGACGTCCAGGGCCTGATCACGGCGGACTGGCTCGCGGAACACACGCCGCACGACCGCGCGACCTACTACCTGTGCGGTCCCAAGCCGTTCCTGCGGGATCTCGCCACCGGCCTGCTGCGCCGCGGCGTCCCGGCCGAGCGGGTGAAGTTCGAGTTCTTCGGCCCGGCCGACGAGCTCTTCGAGGAGCCCCGACAGGCAGCCTAGGCGGCGCTCAGGGCGTCCCGCCGCGGAGCGGACGCGCGGCGCCGAGCACCCGCGCCACGGTCGTGCGCAGCGCCTGCGCGCTCCGGTAGCCCACGGCCGCCGCGACCGCCCGGGGCGGCCGCCCCTCGGCCGCCAGCGCCAGCGCCCGGATCACGCGGGCTCTCGCCCGCCAGTCGCCGAAGCTGAGACCGGTCTCCGCGCGGAACCCGCGCGTGAGCGTGCGCCGGCTCGCCCCGGCACGGTCGGCCCAGGCGTCGAGATCGGCCTCCGAGGCCGGATTCTCGATCAGCGCGAGGCAGACGCGGCGCAGGCGCGGGTCCCGGGGGAGCGGCAGCGCGAGCGGCGTCGCCGGGGCCCGGCCGATCTCGTCGAGCACCAGGGCGGCGAGGTGGCCGCCGCGACCCGCCTCTGCGTAGAGCACCGGCTCCTCCGCCAGCGCGGTGAGCGCGGCGGCGAGGAGCCGCGACACCGCGATCACCCGGCAGCTCGCCGGGAAGGACCGGACCGCGGCCGGATCGAGATAGGCCGAGCACATCGCGACCGCGCCGTGGGTCGCGACCGCGTGCGGCAGAAGCGGCGGGATCCAGAGGGCGTGCCCCTCGGGAACCACCCAGGTGCCGTCCTCCGCGAACGCCATCATCAGCCCGGACGTGGCGTAGAGCAGCTGCGCGCGGGGATGGAAGTGCCGGGCGAGGTGCATCCCGGCCGCGTAGGTCTTGGGCATCACCGCGACCGGGCGCGGCACGTCCTGATAGTCGGCCGCCTCGGTCGACCGCCCGACGGCGCCGCGCGCCTCCGTCAACATTGGCCCGTTCGCGTACATATCCGGCCCAATACCGCCATCGGGTCAGGCTATCAGGGTGCCGTCCCGGAGGATACGCCGCGATGGATTCGGACACGCTGTCCCGCCGCACCCTGCGCTTCGTCAACGTCGCGCACGCCCTCGACCATTTCGTGCTGCTGATCTACCCGACCGCGGTCATCGCCATCGCAGCCCAGACCGGGCTCGGCTACGGCGAGCTGATCGGGCTCGCCACCGGCGCCTTCGTGGCCTTCGGTCTGTGCTCGCTGCCGATGGGCTCGCTGGCCGACCGCTTCGGGCGGCGCAACATGCTGGCGGTGTTCTTCTTCGGCTACGGCCTGTCCTGCCTGGGCGTGGCGAGCGCCTCGACGCCGCTGGGCTTCGCCCTCTGGCTCTGCGTCCTCGGGCTCGCCTCGGCGATCTACCACCCGGTCGGCTCCGCCATGCTGGTCACCCATGCGCGCCGGCTCGGGCACGATCTCGGCATCAACGGCGTCTGGGGCAATCTCGGCGCGGCCTCGGCCTCCGGCCTGACCGCGCTGCTCGCCGCCACGGTCAGCTGGCGCGCGGCCTTCATCGTTCCCGGCCTCGTCTGCCTCGCCTGCGGGGCCGCCTTCGTGGCCCTGGTCCCGGGGGACGGCGACGCCGCGGGGAGGAAGGCCGGCGGCGCGGCGGTGATCCCCGTCACCCGGCCCTGGGCGCTCATGGCGATGTTCGCCCTGTCGATCTTCGCGGGCGGCCTGACCTTCAACCTGACGACGATCAGCCTGCCCAAGGTGATCGACGAGGGCGTCGGGCAGGCGCTGCCCCTGGCGCTGACCGGCTCGATCGCCACCGGCGTCTTCCTGTTCGGCGCGCTGATGCAGCTCGCCATGGGCCGGCTGATCGACCGCTACAGCCTGCCGTCCCTGTTCGTGGCCCTGTCGGTGCTGCAGCCGCTGGGGCTCGGGATCGCGGCCGTCTCCACCGGCCTGCCGCTGCTCGCCGGGCTCGTCCTCGCCATGACGGCGATCTACGGGCAGGTGGTGATCAACGACGCGATGATCGCCCGCTACGTGCCGCCCGCCTACCGGGCCCGCGCCTACAGCGTGCGCTACTTCGTCGGCTTCACGGCGAGCGGCTTCGTGGTGCCGGCGATCGCCCTCCTGCACGACCGCGGCGGCTTCGCGCTGGTCCTCGGCGCCGCCTCCGCCTGCGGCGCGGTGATCTGGCTCGCGGCCCTGGGCTTCCTGAGGCTGACGCAGGGCGGCGCGCGGCACGCCCTGGCCGCCGCCGAGTAGCGCGACGGTTTGCGGGTCCGGCCCGGCGCTGCTACGCGGCGCCCGTCCGACCCGCGAGTACCCCGTGACCGATCTGTCCCTCGTCATCCGGCCGGAGCGGCCGGAGGATGCCCCCGCCATCGAGCGCCTCCACGCCCGGGCCTTCGGTCCCGGCCGCTTCGCCCGCACCGCCTACCGCCTCCGCGAGGGCGCGGCCGAGCGGATCGACCTCGGCATCACCGCCTCGGTCGGCAGCTTCCTCGTCGGCTCGGTCCGGATGGGTCCGGTGCGGACCGGGGCGACGCCCTTCGTGATGCTCGGCCCCCTGGCGGTCGATCCGAGCTTCGAGGGCCGCGGCATCGGCGGCACCCTGACCCGCGCGGCGATCGAGGGGGCGCGGCGGGCGGGCGAGGGTCTGGTGATCCTCGTCGGCGACGCGCCCTACTACGCCCGCTTCGGGTTCACACCGGTTCCGCCCGGGCGCCTGACCCTGCCGGGGCCGGTCGACCCGGCGCGCCTGCTGTGGCTGGAACTGGCCGAGGAGTTCCGTGCGGGCGTGACGGGCCCGATCGAGGCGGTCAGGACCTGAAACGGGGCCCGGCGGGCGTGCCTCAGCTCTCTGACGGTGATTTCGATCCGCACCGGGCTGGTCTTCTGCATGCGCGTGAATGGCTCAGCTCAATCCACACGCAGCCGCCGTCATTGCGAGCGAAGCGAAGCAATCCAGTAGCGCCACACTTACGGAGGGCGCGCTGGACCTGGGTCGCTTCGCTGCGCTCGCGATGACGGAGGGGGCCGACGGCTCCGCCGAGCAGCGAGCGCCGCCGGGGCCGGCGCTCGACCGTTCGAAACCCCGTTCAGGCCCGCCGGAGCGCCAGCGCGGCGATCAGCCCGGCCGCGAGCAGCGCCAGCGCCACCGGCGTCGCCGAGGTCGCCGGCCAAGCGGAGGCGGCGGCCGTGAACAGCGCCCCGAACGTCATCTGGGTGAAGCCGTAGAGGCTGGAGGCCGACCCGGCGGCGTGCGGGTCGACGTTCATCAGCCCCGCCACCGCGTTGGGGCTGAGCAGACCGACGCCCACCGCGTAGGCGAAGAGCGGCACGATCAGGCTGACCACGCCGAGCATGCCGGTGCGGTCCACGACCAGCAGCGACAGCGCCGCCCCGATACAGAGGAGATTGCCGCTCCGCGCCGCCTTGCGGATCGGCACCCGGGCGGCGAGCCGGCTCGCCAGGACGGCGCCGCCGACCATGCCGAACACGACGATCAGGCAGTCGAAGCCCACCTCCTGCGAGGAGCGCCCGAGCCGGTCCACGAGGAGGAACGGCGCCACCGCCAGGAACGCGTACAGGCTGGTGCCGCCGCAGGCCCCCGCCACCAGGTAGGCCCGGAACACCGGGACCCGCACCAGCCGCAGGTAGCCGGACAGGACGGCGACGAAGCCCGGCAGCGCCACCTTGTGGCGGTTGGTCTCGGGCAGGGTGAAGACCACGAGCGCGCCCAGCACGGCGACGAGGCCGGCCAGCACCACGAACACCGCGCGCCAGCCGAAGGCCTCGTTCACCACGCCGCCGATCGCCGGGGCCAGCGCGGGCGTGAGCGTCATCGCGGTGGTGAGGATCGCGAGCTTCCGGGCGGCGTCCTCGCGGGTCGAGACGTCGCGGACCATCGCCCGGCCGATCACCAGCGAGCCGCAGGCGCCGAGGGATTGCAGGACGCGGGCGACGAGCAGGACCCCGATATTCGGCGCGGGGATCGCGAGCAGCAGGCCGGCGAGGTAGAGGCCGAGTCCCCCGATCAGGATCGGGCGCCGCCCGTACCGGTCCGAGAGCGGCCCGTAGAGGAGCTGACCGCCCGCGAGCCCGATCAGGTAGACGGTGATCGTCAGCTGCGCGCCGGCGGCGTTGGTGCCGAGGTCGACGGCCGCCGCCGCCAGCGCCGGCACGAAAATGTGAAGCGCCACCGTCCCGGTCATGGTCACGGCGACGAGGAGCGGCAGGGGGGCCCGGCGCTCCGGCACGGCGGGACGTCGATCAGTCAAGGGGCCCTACGCGGTTCTCGATCCGGCCGGATGCCGGGGCGCAGCCGCCTTAGAGCAAGGGTCACGCCCGGAGCCATGCCGGCGGAACGCGCCAGGCACGCGAGGGGCGGGACCGTGCCCGGCCCCGCACCCGGCCGTGCCGCCTACTCCTTCGGCAGCGGCTGCGGGGTCGGCAGCGGCGCGTTCAGATCCTTGGTCGGGCCGCCGACCTCCAGATCCTTCGCCCGCTCGACGGCCTCGGGATTGGCCTTCGCGGCCGGCTCCTTGGCGGCCGGCGCCGTCGGCGCGGTCGGCTCGGCGGGGATCAGGCTCGAGGGCTGACCCTGCTGGTCGCTGTCATGGGCGCTGGCCGGGGGAGCCGGCGCGTTGCGGTCGCTCGACTCGCCGGTCGTCCGCGGGCTGCCGGGCGACTTCGCCTCGACCGGCTTGGCGGTGCCGGTATCGGCGGGCTTGGCCGGGCTGTCCTTACCCTCGGACGCCTTGTTGGCGGCGGGCTTGTCGGCGGACGGCTTGTCGGCGGCGGGCTTGTCCTCGGGCTTGGCCGCGGCGGGCGCGGCCGCCGGCGCGGCGTCGGTCTTCTCGACGGCCGGCAGCGGCTTCGGCGATTCGGCTAGCGTCCGCAGGTAGGCGATGACGTTGGCCCGCTCCTGCGGCGCAGCGATGCCCGCGTAGGCCATCTTGGTGCCCTTCACGTAGGCCTTCGGGTTCGTCAGGAACTCGTCGAGGTCGGCGTAGGTCCAGGTGCCGCCCTTCTCCTTCATGGCCGCCGAGTAGTCGAAGCCCGCATGCGCGCCCTTCGGCCGCTCGACGATGCCGTACAGGTCGGGGCCGACCTTGTTCGGGCCGCCCTTCTCGAAGCTGTGGCAGGCGTGACAGGCCTTGGTGCCGGCCTCGCCCTTCTCGGCATTGGCGCTCGCGAGGCGGACGGCGATCGGCTCGACCTTGGCCTCGGGCGCCGCGGAGGCGGCCTCGGGCTGCGGCTCGGGCAAGTCGTAGCCGGCATTGCCCGCCGGCTTCGGGTGGTAGATCAATTCGGCGACGAAACCCGATCCGGCCGCGAACAGAAGGGCGCCGAGGACCGCACCCAGGACCTTGTTCACCTCGAACGAGTTCATGCTCTTCTCGCAACTCGGCCGTGCCGAACGCGCGCCTGACACGGGCGAGCGGGCTCGGACACCGGACATTGGAAGATTTCGAGGTTGCCTTAGCGGTTCCGGGCGGCTCCTGACAATGCCGCAGGGGCGTTCCGCGTCGCTCCGGCGCAGGATTGTTCCACTGAATTGTCCAGCTTGTCACCGGGTGGCACCTTTTCTCCACCGCGGCCCGGCCCGTTTCCGCAGGCCCGTTCCCGGGGGACGACAACCAGGGGCCGGCCTGTTAAGCAGCCGGCCGCCTCCCGTCGCGGCCGCTCGATCCGCGCATCCGGATCCGAATCTCGATGTCCGATCCCCTGGTCCTGATCCCGGCGCGCCTCGCCGCGACCCGCCTGCCGAACAAGCCGCTGGCCGACATCGCCGGCGAGGCCATGATCGTCCATGTCTGGCGCCGGGCCGTCGAGGCCGGGATCGGCCCGGTGGTGGTCGCCACCGACACGGCGGAGATCGCCCGCACGGTCGAGGCCGCGGGCGGCCTCGCGGTGATGACCCGGGCCGACCACCCGTCGGGCTCCGATCGCCTCGCCGAGGCCCTGGAGATCGTCGATCCGGAGGGCCGCCACGACGTGGTCGTCAACGTGCAGGGTGACCTGCCGACCATCGACCCGGCGATCATCGGCGCCTCCGTCGCGCCGCTCGCCGACCGCACCGTCGACATCGTCACCCTCTGCGCGCCGATCACCGATCCGCACGAGGCCGACAACCCCAACGTGGTCAAGCTCGTCGGCCACGCGGTCGGTCCCGGGCGCCTGCGCGCCCTCTACTTCACCCGCGCCCGCGCGCCCTGGGGCGACGGGCCCCTCTGGCACCATATCGGCCTGTACGCCTACCGGCGCACGGCGCTCAGCCGGTTCGTGGCCCTGCCGCCCGGCGAGCTGGAGGTGCGGGAGAAGCTGGAGCAGCTGCGGGCCCTCGAGGCCGGCATGCGCATCGATGCCGCCATCGTCGACGACCTGCCGCTGGGCGTCGACACCCCCGCCGACCTGGAACGGGCCCGCGCCCTGCTGCAGGGTCGGCGCCTGAACTGACCCGACGAACGAATCCGCGCCGCCATGACCGACCGCACCATCGCCTACCAGGGTGAGCCCGGGGCCAACTCGCACATCATCTGCGCGGAGGCCTACCCGGACTGGACGCCGCTGCCCTGCCCGACCTTCGAGGACGCCTTCGCGGCGGTGACGGAGGGGCGCGCGCAGCGGGCGATGATCCCGATCGAGAACTCGATCGCGGGCCGCGTCGCCGACATCCACCACCTGATCCCGATCTCGCCGCTGCACATCGTGGCCGAGCACTTCCTGCCGATCCACTTCCAGCTGATGGTCCTGCCGGGCACGAAGCTCGAGGCGCTGAGGAGCGTCCACAGCCACGTCCACGCGCTGGGCCAGTGCCGCCGCATAATCCGCCGGCTGGGCCTGAAGGCCGTGGTCGCCGGCGACACCGCCGGGGCGGCCCGCGAGATCGCCGAGATCGGCGACCCGAGCCGGGCGGCCCTGGCGCCCGCTCTCGCCGCCGAGGTCTACGGCCTGGACATCCTCGAGCGCGACGTCGAGGACGAGGCGCACAACACCACCCGGTTCGTGGTGTTCTCCCCCGAGCCCGAGCCGGTCGCCCAGGGCGCCGAGCCCTGCGTGACGAGCTTCGTGTTCCGCGTCCGCAACATCCCGGCCGCCCTCTACAAGGCGCTCGGCGGCTTCGCGACCAACGGCGTCAACATGTCGAAGCTCGAGAGCTACATGGTCGACGGCGAGTTCACCGCCACGCAGTTCTACGCCGAGGTCGACGGCCATCCGGAGGATACGGGCCTCCGCCGCGCGCTGGACGAGCTCGGCTTCTTCTCGCGCGAGCTGCGGGTGATCGGGACCTACCCGGCCCACCCGTTCCGCGAGGCGGCGCGGCCGCCCGCGGAGTGATCCTCACTCCCGCCGCAGGATGCGGTCGGCGGCCAGATCCGACCAGAAGCCCGGCCGGAAATCCCGCTTGAGCGCCTCGGGATCGTAGACGGTCTCGACCCAGGTCAGGAAGTCGAGGCCCTGCGCCTCGCCCTCGACGCGGTAGCGGGCGAAGAACGCGTCGAGGATCCCGGTCTTGGCGAAGCGGAGATGGCCGTAGCGGGCGGAGAGCTGCCGGGCGGCCTCGGCCACCGGGCGGCCCTCGTGCAGGATCAGGTACAGGGCCGAGGCGAGGCCGGCCCGGTCGGCGCCGGACTTGCAGTGCATCACGGCCGGGTACTCGATGCCGGCGAAGAACGCCTTGGCGCCGAGGATGGTGGCGCGGTCCGGCGCCTCCCGCGAGCGGAGCACGAACTCGACGAGCTTGAGGCCGTGGCGCTCGCAGGCCTCGCGCTGCAGCGGCCAGGACCCGTGCTCGCGCCCGCCGCGCAGGGAGATGATCGTCCGCACGCCCTCGGCCCGGAAGCGGGCGAGTTGGTGGGGACCGGGCTGGGCCGAGCGCCAGACGGCGCCGGTGCCGACCCGGTGCCGGTTGAGGTAGGCGAGGCGGAACACGCCGTGGTCCATCAGCAGCATGCTGGCCCAGGCCATCAGCCGGTCGCCGGGGCCGGCGATCGGCCGCTCGAAGCGGGCGATCCGGGCCATGCGGCGCGCGTAGCGCGTCTCGGGCTTGAGGAAGCGGTTGAACAAGGCCAGGCTGCCGAGGGAACGAGCCCGGGCTCTACCAGCCACCCGGCGGCCCGGCAATTCGCGGGCCCGGCCCCCGACCGGCACGCGGTCGACCACACCGACGCGATCCGGCGCCGTTCTTGCCTTCACTCCGCCCGGATCGGCATCGAACCTGCGCGGACCGCGCGAGTTATCCGCCGGTCGGACGATGGGAGGCCCGAGGCCCATGAGCACGCGCACCACGAGCATCCGCCGGGCCCGCGAGGCCGACCTCGGCGGCTTGTCCAAGGTGTTCGACGCGTCGTGGCGCGAGGCCTATCGCGGCATCATCCCGGGCGTCGCCCTGGAGCGGCTGATCTCGACCCGGGACCGGGCGTGGTGGCGGGGCGCCCTGCGCCGCGGCCGGCCGATCGCGGTGGTCGAGACGGGCGAACTCGTCGTCGGCTACGCGGCCTACGGGCGAACGCGCAGCCGGTCCCTCGGCACCGAGGCGGAGATTGACGAACTCTACCTGCTGCCGGAGTACCAGGGCGTCGGCCTGGGCCGCCGCCTGTTCCGGGCGGTGCGCAACGACCTCGCGGATCACGGCTTCGCGCGGCTCGGCGTGTGGAGCCTGGAGGACAACGCCCGCGCGAGCGCCTTCTACGAGGGGCTCGGCGGCGTCGCCGGCCCGCGGGTGCTGGACCGCGTGGCGGGCCTCCCGCTCCCGAAGGTCGGGTTTCTCTTCGGCTAACGTTTTCCAGCGCTCGTTGCCGGGCCGTACCATCGACTGATTTGCTTTGCCAGGCGGCGCCTCTAAGAGATCCGGGAAGCGGACGAGACCGCATTCCGGAAGCGACAGGCCATGAAGATCGACGCCATCCCGCTCGGCAAGAAGCCGCCGCACGACGTCAACGTGATCGTCGAGGTGCCGCTCGGCGGCGAGCCGATCAAGTACGAGATGGACAAGGAATCCGGTGCGCTGGTCGTCGACCGGTTCCTGTACACGCCGATGTTCTACCCGGGCAATTACGGCTTCATCCCCCACACCCTGTCGGGCGACGGCGATCCCTGCGACGTGCTGGTGGCCAACACCCGCGCCGTGCTGCCGGGCGCGATCATCAGCGCGCGTCCCGTGGGCGTGATGGTGATGCAGGACGAGGGCGGCGAGGACGAGAAGATCATCGCGGTGCCCTCGCGCCACCTGACCAAGCGCTACGACCGGGTCGAGAACTACACCGACCTGCCCGACATCACGATCCAGCAGATCCAGCACTTCTTCGAGCACTACAAGGATCTGGAGCCCGGCAAGTGGGTCAAGTTCGTCCGCTGGGGCGACAAGGAGGAGGCCCACCGGCTGATCGAGGAAGCGATCGAGCGCGGCAAGGCCAAGAAGTAAGGGTGTTCCGGCCGCTCCTCCGGGGAGCGGCCCGTACCCGTCAGCCGTCGATGCGGCGCAGCCCGGCCCGGTAGCGCCGGGCATTCTCCACATAGCGCAGGGCGGCCTGCCGCAGACCCTCGATCGCGGCCTCGTCGAGGGTGCGCACGGCCTTGGCCGGCGCCCCGACGATCAGGCTGTGATCCGGGAACTCCTTGCCCTCGGTGACCAGCGCGTTGGCGCCGACGAGGCAGCCGCGGCCGATCCGGGCCCCGTTCAGAACCGTCGCCCCCATGCCGACGAGGCTGCCGTCCCCGATGGTGCAGCCGTGCACGATCGCGCCGTGCCCGATCGTGACGTCGGTCCCGATCACGAGGGGGAAGCCGGGATCGACGTGCATGATCACGCCTTCCTGGACGTTGGTGCGGTCGCCGATGCGGATCGGCTCGTTGTCGCCGCGCAGGGCCGCGCCGAACCAGATGCCGACATCGAGGCCGAGATGCACCCGGCCGATCACCTGCGCGTCGGGCGCGATCCAGACCCGGGCCGGGTCGGCGAGGTCGGGGACGTGCTCGTCGAGGGCATAGAGCGGCATGGCGGCCTTTCACGGAAGAGCGGTGGTATCGGCCGCGCGGCGCGGCCGGGATCGCGACAGATGACGCGCGGCACGTGTCGCGGGAATGGTACGGCGCGTCCAGGCTGCCAATGCTAGGCTGGCTCCGCAAGCGGTCGTGACCCGGATCGGAGACAGAGATGGCACGCCTCCCGGCCCTGATCGGTCTGACGCTTCTCCTGCTGACGCAGGGGGCCGGGGCCGCGGACCTGCGGGGGCCGGCGGCGCTGGGCCGGTTCCGGGCGACGTGCGAGGATCTCGGGACCTTCTGCTTCGCCGACGCCTGCGGCGGCGATCAGATCGCGGCGGCCGAGGGCTGCCGGGCGCGCTGTCCGAGCGCGTCGATCGTCGAGGTCGTCCCGGCCGCCTGCCCGCTGCCGGACGGTCGGTCCGTGCCGATCCTCCGGCGCCGCGGCTGAGAATCGGCCGCGATCGAGGGCCGGGAGAAATATCGGACGTCCGCGGCAACGAAACGCGGAACGCGGCATTGACCGTTTCGAACACGCTAACAACGGAGACGCGGACAGATGCTCGCGAACGCGCGCGATGCCCGCCGGCGCACGAAGCTGACCAGCGATCTCCGTCCGCCCGAAGCGGGAGCGAACGCCGATCCCGTCCTGTACGGCGTGGCCGCGGGTCTGGCGGCCCTGTTCCCGCCCGTGATGCTGCGCTCGGAGGCCTCGCCCGAGACGCACCGCGCCTCCGAGACCTCGCGGGCGCCGGACGCGACCGGCACCCGCTGAGGCTAGGACCGGTCGGCGCAGGCTCCCCCTCAGGCCGCGAGCCGGACGAGGAGGAGGAGGGTCGCCAGGAGCGGCGACGCCGCGGCGAGCCAGAGGGCGCCCGGATGGAAGCCCTCGGGTCCCGAGAAGCGCGCGGTCCTCGTCACCGCGGGACGCAGGGGATCCCCGCGTCCGATCCCGATCCCGACTGGCATCCGCGCACTCCTCGATACCGGAGGAGTGAGCGCCGACGTCCCTCAAGAGCGTCTGAATCGGCGGCCGTCGTCGTTCGGCGTGGTGAACCGGCCCTTAAAGGGCCCGGTCGAACTTCAGCTCGCCGTTCGGGCTCTTCAGAACGAGCTGCGAGCCGACCATGTCCCACACCGCCGAGGTGCGCAGGGCGATGAAGAACGCCTGCTCGGCGGCCGCGAGGCCCTTGTCGCAGCTCTTCTTGGTGAGCGCGAGCGGGCCGACGGCGATGTGCTGCTCCTTGAGCGGGAAGGCGGTCGCCGCGAAGGTGTTGCAGCCGCCGTAGCCGCGGGCGCGGTACTGCTTGTCGATGATGAAGCTCGGCCGGTCGCCGCCCGTGAACGGCTTGCCGTTCAGGCTCACGGCGGTCCAGGTCGAGTCCAGCGGGAACATCTTCTCGCTGGCCTTGGTCCCCGGCACGTACTGGGGCTTCTTCTCCTCCTCGCCGCCCGGCCGGCGGTTGCCCCGGCCGAAGCCCGTGGGCGAGCCGCCCATCTGCGCCTGCGCCTGCGTCGCCGCGGTCAGGTCCATGGCCAGCACGGCACAGGCCAAGCTCGCGATCAGCACCCCTCTCATCGTCCAGTCCCCATGTCGCGCGCGCCGCGCGCAGGTCATCCCGGTCCGGAAGCGCCGCGCGGGCCGCGCGGTCCGGCCCCTCGCGTGGGCCGCTCCGAATCCTTGCGCCTTGCCGGATGCGACAGGATTTCAGCACAATTATGGTCGCGCTCGGCCGAAGACCGCCCGGAAACGATCCGGGACCGCGATCGTTGTTGATCAGTGCGAAGCAGGAGGATCACCTTGGCAGGATCGGACGAGGGCGCGCAGAGCGGGACCCGGGCGCTCGCCATGACCCCGGCGCAGTCGCGGGCGGCTCGCGGGCTGCTCGGCTGGTCGGAGGCCGATCTCGCCGGCAAGGTCGGCCTGGACGAGCGATTCGTGCGGGATTTCGAGGGCGGCTATAGCGACGCGCCTAGTGGCCAAGTCGAGGCCCTGCGCAGCGCCCTCAGCGCCGCCGGTGCGGTCTTCCGCGACGCGCCGACGCCGGGCGTCCACCTCGCGGCGGGCCGGGGCGTCGACGAGGGCACCCGCGCCGACGCGCTCACCACCGAGAACGATCGCTGACACCCGCCGGCCGGCCCGAACGCGCCGCTCATGGCGCGTTCATGCGCTGCGCCTGACAACCCGGGACGCCACAACCCGCGCACCGTCCGTGGAGCGTCCCGTGATCGATCCCGTCAGCAGCCCGTCGCGGTGCGACCGGCGCTTTCCCTTGGCCTTCGTCTTGTCGGCCTCCGACCGGATCGGAGGCCGCTGATGCGCGCCGACGCCTTCCTCGCCGCCGCCGACGCGCTGCCCGTGGCGAGCCTCGACGCCCTCCTGGGGAGCCGGGGGCTCGTGGTGGTCGCGCCCCATCCCGACGACGAGAGCCTCGGATGCGGCGGGCTGATCGCCGCCGCCCGGGCGTCGGGACGGCCCGTGCATCTCGTCGTGGTCAGCGACGGCTGCGGGTCGCACACGCATTCCCGTCTCTACCCGCCCGAGAAACTGCGCGCCCTGCGCGAGGCGGAGACCCGGCGGGCCGTGGCGGTCCTCGGCCTCGGGCCCGAGGCCGTCACCTTCCTGCGCCTCCCGGACGCGCACGTCCCGAGCGACGGCCCCGGGGCCGAGGCCGCCGCGTCCGCGGTCGCCCGCGCGGCCGCGGCGATCGGGGCCGGCGCGGTCTTCGTCACGTGGCGCCACGATCCCCACTGCGACCACAAGGCGGCCGCGGCGATCGTCGCCCTCGCGCGGCCGCAGATGCCGGGGGTCCGCGTCTACGAGTACCCCGTCTGGGGCTGGACCCTGCCGCCCGAGACCGAGGTCGGGCCGAGCCCCGCCGGCCTGCGCCTCGACGTCTCCGCCTATCGCGAGACCAAGGCGCGCGCCGTCGCCGCCCACGAATCGCAGACCACCGACCTGATCGCGGACGATCCCCAGGGCTTCCGGCTCGAGCCTGCCATGATCGACCGGCTCTGCGGCCCCTACGAGCGCTTCGTCGCGGTCCCCGCATGAGCCGCCGGACGAAGACCCTGCCGGAAGACTACTTCCTCGGCATGTACGCCAGCGACCCGGATCCCTGGCGCTTCACCTCGTCGTCCTACGAGCGCGACAAGTACGCGGCGACGCTGGCGGCCCTGCCGCAGGCGCGCTACCGGGCCGCGTTCGAGCCGGCCTGCTCCATCGGCGTCTTCACCCACGCCCTGTCCGAGCGCTGCGAGCGTCTGCTCGCCACGGATCTGGTTCCGGCCGCCCTGGAGGACGCCCGGGCGCGCTGCGCGGATCGCCCCCACGTCGAGATCCGGCAGGGCACGATGCCGGCGGACTGGCCCGAGGAGCGGTTCGACCTGATCGTCCTCTCCGAGTTCCTGTACTTCCTGGCCCCGGAGGATTTCGCCGCGCTCGTGCGCCGGGCCGGCGCGACGATCGCGCCCGGCGGCGACATCGTGCTGGTGCACTGGCTGGGCGAGACCGACTACCCGCTCTCGGGTGACGGCGCCGCCGAGGGCTTCATCCGGCTGTCGGCACCCTTCGCACAGGTCCTGAGTCAGGCGCGGACGGACAAGTACCGCATCGACGTCCTGCGCGCCGGAACCGCCCCGTGAGCGTCGCGGTCATCACCCTCAACAAGGGCCGGCGCGCGCACCTGACCCGTCTGCTCGAAGGCCTCGGCCGCGGCGACCCGCCCGACCGCTGCGTCGTCGTCGAGATCGGCGACGACGCGGCGCCCTACCCGGCCCTGCCCTTCCCGGTGGAGCGCGTGCCGTTCCCGCGTGCCGGCCTGCCGCTCGCCGCGGCGCGCAATGCCGGGCGCCGGGCCGCCGGTGCCGACACGCTGATCTTCCTCGACGTGGACTGCATCCCCTCGGCGGGGCTCGTCGCGGGCCTGTCGCGGGCGGTGGCCGAGCGGGACGGCCTGATCTGCTGCGAGATCGGCTACCTGCCGGCCGGCGCGGTCGCGGACGGGTGGCGCGAGACGGATCTGGCGCGTCTCGGCGCGCCGCACCCGGTGCGGGCCTTCCCGCCCGCCGGCACGGTGGCGCCGGCGCCGCAGCCCGGCCTGTTCTGGTCCCTCGCCTTCGCGGTGCGGGCCGCGACCTATGACCGCCTCGGCGGCTTCGACGAGACCTTCTCAGGCTACGGCGCGGAGGACACCGACCTCGCCTTCCGGGCCGAGCGGGCCGGCGTGCCGATCCTGTTCCTCGGCGGCCCCCGGGCCTACCACCAGCATCATCCGGGCTACGACCCGCCGCTGCAGCATTTCCGCGACATCGTCGCCAACGCGGCGCGCTTCCACGACCGGCACGGGATCTGGCCGATGGACGGCTGGCTCGACGGGTTCGCCCGGCTCGGGCTGATCGCGGCGGACCGCTCCACCGGGATCGTGGTTCACCGGGACCCGACGCCGGACGAGATGGAAGCGGCGCGGCTACCGGACGATCAGCCGTTCTGACGGGACTTCGGGCCACGCGGCGCCGCCGTCCTCGCGAGCGCAGCGAGGCAACCCGGCAGCGACACGCATGTCGCCGTAGCCGCGACCCTGGATTGCTTCGCTGCGCTCGCTAGGACGAGACGTTCCTCGCCGTGCGGAGGGCGGATCCCGGCCAGGGGGCTGGGATCCGCCCGCGTCGGAGCCGTCTTCAGCCCTTCATGGCGTTCGCCTTCTCGATCAGCGCCTCGGCCATGCGGATCGAGGCGATGTCGATGAGGCGGCCGTCCAGGGACACGGCGCCGCGGCCGGCCTTGGCGGCCTCTTCCATGGCCTCGAGGATGCGCCGAGCCTTGGTGACCTCGGCCTCGGAGGGGGTGAACACCTCGTTGGCGAGCTCGATCTGGCTCGGGTGGATCGCCCACTTGCCCTCGAAGCCGAGGGCCGCGCAGCGGCGGGCCGCCGAGCGGTAGCCGTCCGGATCCGAGAAGTCGCCGAACGGTCCGTCGATCGGGCGCAGTCCGTAGGCGCGGCAGGCGACCAGCATGCGGTTCTGGGCGAACAGCCACGGGTCCTGCCAGTGGGTCTGGCGGCTGCCGGACTCGTCCTTGTCGGTCAGCACCGAGAAGTCGGGGTTCACGCCGCCGATGACGGTGGATCGGGCGCGGGTCGAGGCGGCGTAGTCGGCGACGCCGAAGGACATCGCCTCCAGCCGCTTCGACGACTGGGCGATCGCCTCGACGTTGGCCATGCCGAGGGCCGTCTCGATCAGCACCTCGAAGCCGATCTGCTTCTCGCGCTTCTTGGCCTGCTCGATCTGGGTGACCAGCACGTCGATGGCGTAGACGTCGGCCGGCACGCCGACCTTGGGGATCAGCACCATGTCGAGCCGCGGGCAGGCTTCGACGATGTCGACCACGTCGCGGTACATGTAGTGGGTGTCGAGACCGTTGATGCGGATCATCATGGTCTTGTTGCCCCAATCCAGGTCGTTCAGCGCCTGGATGATGTTGGTGCGGGCCTTCTCCTTGTCGTCCGGGGCGACCGCGTCCTCGAGATCGAGGAAGATCACGTCCGCCGCCGAGGAGGCCGACTTCTCCATGAAGGTCGGGTTGGAGCCGGGCACGGCGAGTTCGGAGCGGTGCAGGCGCGGCTTGGCCTGCTGGATCAGGGTGAAGCTCATCTTGGGTTCTCTCTCCTGGTGACGGTTCTGGTGCCGTTGCGGGATGCGGTCCCGTTCATCGGCGGCAAATGGCGCGCGCGTGGGTCGCTGACAGGGCGCGGCTGCACGAATGGACCGGGTCCCCGGTACGGGATCGAGGCACGGGTCCCGTCTCCCGCGCGGGAGAGGGAGCCCGCTGGACCCTCCCCTATCCGGTCGCCCCGAAGCCGACCGCGATGCAGTTGATGGACAGGAGCAGGGCCGACTTCACCGCCTCGCGCCGGTCCTCGTCGGTCTCCGCGCGGTAGCGGGCGAGCAGCTCGACCTGCTCGCGGCTGACCTGGTTGATCGTCGGGAGCCGGCCCTTCAGGCGGTCCCGAAACAGGGGGAAGCGCTCGGCCAGCTCCGTGCCGCCGCTCACCCGCAGCACCATCTCGCGGGTGAGCGCGTACTCGGCCTCGATCATCGAGAAGATCCGGTCCCGGACGCCCGCGTCCTGGACGAGGCCCGCGTAGGCGCGGGCGATGTCGAGATCGACCATCATCAGCGTCTTCTCGACCTCGTCGAGGACGAGGCGGAGGATGCGGGACTCGTTGAACAGCCGCTTGAGGGTCGCCTCGCCGTCGCGGCCGCGCACGTCGATGAAGCTCGCCAGCCCCGAGCCGACGCCGTACCAGCCGGTGATCACGTGCCGGTTCTGCGACCACGCGAACACCCAGGGGATCGCGCGGAGGTCCGAGAGCGAGCGCGCGCCGAAGCGGCGGGCCGGACGCGAGCCGATGTTGAGAAGGGAGATCTCGTCGAGCGGGCTCGCCGCCTGGAAGTAGTCGACGAGGCCGTCGGTCTGGAGCAGCTGGACGTAGGCCGCCCGCGAGGCACCGGCGAGCGCCTCGAGGGCGTCGTCGTGGCCGGGGCCCACCCGCTCGCCGTCGCCGGCGAGCGCGTGCTCGAACACCGAGGCCGCCAGCAGCTCCATCTGGTAGGCGGCCGTGCCGCGGTTGGCGTACTTGAACGAGACGACCTCGCCCTGCTCGGTGGTCCGGAACCGACCGCGGATGGAGCCCGGCGGCTGGGCCATGATGCCCTTCTGGGTCGGCACGCCGCCGCGGCTCACCGAGCCGCCGCGCCCGTGGAAGAAGGCGATCCCGACGCCGAGCTCCTCGCCGAGCCGGGTCAGCTTGCTCTGCGCCTTGTAGAGCTCCCAGTTGGCGGCGACGAAGCCGCCGTCCTTGTTGGAGTCGGAGTAGCCGATCATCACCTCCTGCACGCCGCCCTGCCAGCGGGTGGAGCGGCGGACCACCGGCACGTTGAGCAGCGCCCGCATGATCGCCGGGGCGGCGCGCAGGTCGTCGATGGTCTCGAACAGGGGCACGATCGGCAGCGGGCAGATCTCCGTCCCGGCGGCGTCGAGGAACACCCCCGCTTCCTTGGCCAGCAGGTACGCGCCGAGCACGTCCTCCACCGAGCGGGTCATCGACAGCACGAAGGCGCCGAACGCCTCGCGGTCGAGGGCCTCGCGCATCTCGGCGACGAGGGCGAAGGTGGCCAGCGTCTCGCGGGCGGCGTCGGGCAAGTCCTCGAAGGACCGCTCGGGATCGCGCGGCCGGGCGAGCTCCGTGTCGAGCCACTGGCGCCACGCGGCCGAGCCGAGGGCCGGCGGCTCGCCGTCGCCGTTGCGCTGGCGCCAGAGGGCGTGGAGCGTGTCGGTGGTCCGGGTCGTGTTCTCGCGCAGGTCGAGGCGGACCGTCGAGAAGCGGAAGATCTCGACCATGCGCCGGACCGGACGCACGAGATCCCGCGCCAGTGCCCCGCACTTGGCCTCGGTCAGGCCGCGCTCCAGGGTGCGCAGGTCCTCGATGAGCCCGTCCGCGCTCGCGTAGTCGGGGCCGGACGGGTGCTCGCCCTCGTTGCGGGCGATCGTCGCCTCGATCTTGCGCAGGACGCAGGACAGGTACTGCCTATAGGGCTCGCCCGGGTTGCGCCGGGTGATGGCGCGGGCCTGGCCGCTCTCGGCGAGATTCCGGTCGAGCTCCGCGCGGAAGCTCTCGGGCAGCGGCAGCGAGCGCTCGGTGAGCGAGAGGGTCCGCCCCAGCTCGCGGACGCCGTCGCGGTAGCGCGTGAGCGAGGCGAGCGCGTTGCGGTGCAGGGTCTGCCGGGTGACCGCCGCCGTCACGTAGGGGTTGCCGTCCCGGTCGCCGCCGATCCAGGAGCCGAACTGGAAGAACGGCGGCACCCTGAACTCGGTGCCCGGATAGGTCTCGGCCAGCGCCTCGTGCAGGGTCTCCAGGGTCTCGGGCAGCATCTCGAACAGGGTCTCGTCGAAGAAGTGCAGCCCCCAGGCCACCTCCCGCTCGACGGTCGCCTTCTCCAGGTGCAGCTCGCCCGTCATCCAGACCAGCTCGATCTGGTCGCGCAGCTCGTTCATGAGCCCGTTGCGCTCACGGTCGGTCCAGCGCGGCATCTCCAGCTCGCGCAGGACGAGGTAGATCCGGCGGAACTTCTCCAGCACCGTCACCCGCTTGCCCTCGGTCGGGTGGGCGGTGAGCGTCGGGCGGATGCGCAGGTCGCTGAGCAGCGCCTGGATTTTTTCAGGGGGCACCCCCTGTTTGCGCGCGTCGGAAAAAACCTTGGCGAAGGAGCCGCCGAGCGCGGCCCGCCCCTCCGTGCGCTCCACGTGCCGGCGTCGGCGCATCGCGGCGTTCTGCTCGGCGATGGAGATCAGCTGGAACCAGATGCCCTGCACCTGCAGCGCGCGCGCCAGCATCTGCGGCGAGAAGCGCGAGATGTCGGCCGTCCCGTGCAGGACCGCCTCGAGGTCGGGGTCGTGCCGGCGGGCGACGTCGAGCAGCGCCTGGAACAGGATGTCCAGCGCCTGTTCCGACGACGTGCCGACGATCACCGGCGGCGCGAAGGCCGTGGCATCGACGAGACCGGGGGTTGCGTGAAGGGTGCGGGTCATGGAGCCACCTCGTGGCGCACGGTCTTTCTCGAGGATGTTCAGCGCGATGCGCCGTCACCTCCGGGAGGGAGGCGCGCATCGGCCGGTGCCCAGCGCGACGCGCGCCCTCTCCCGCTCGGGAGAGAGGACCCGCGCCGCGTTCCGGGACGTAAGGCGGGCCGGCCGCGCTACGCGGCCCGGGCCAGCACGTCGGCCACCGTCTGCCCGAAGGAGCCCGGATCCGGCGCCACCGTCAGCCCGTAGGAGCGCATGATCTCGGCCTTCTCGGCGGCGCTGTCGCCGGCCGCCGAGATGATCGCGCCGGCATGGCCCATGCGGCGCCCCTTCGGGGCGGTCAGCCCGGCCACGAAGCCGATTACCGGCTTCGACATGTTCTCGCGGATCCAGGCCGAGGCCTCGGCCTCCTGCGGGCCGCCGATCTCGCCGATCATCAGGACCGCGTCGGTGTCCGGGTCGGTCTCGAATAGGGCGAGGTGGTCGAGGAAGGACGAGCCGTTGATCGGGTCGCCGCCGATGCCCACCGAGGTCGAGATCCCGAGCCCGAGTTCCTTGAGTTGCGAGGCGGCCTCGTAGCCCAGCGTCCCGGAGCGGGAGATCACCCCGACATTGCCCGGAAGGTAGATGTGGCCGGGCATGATGCCGAGCATCGCCTTGCCGGGCGAGATGATGCCGGCGCAGTTCGGGCCGACCACCATGGTCCGCTTCTCTTTGGGGTAGCGGTACAGGTAGCGCTTCACCCGCATCATGTCCTGGGCCGGGATGCCGTCGGTGATCGAGCAGACCAGCCGCAGGCCGGCATCGGCCGCCTCCATGATGGCGTCCGCCGCGAAGGGGGGCGCCACGAAGGTGATCGACGTGGTGGCGCCGGTCGCCGCCACCGCCTCCTTGACGGTGTTGAACACCGGCAGGCCGAGATGGGTGCGCCCGCCCTTGCCCGGGGTGACGCCGCCGACGACGTTCGTGCCGTAATCCAGCATCTCCTTGGCGTGGAAGGTGCCCTTGTCGCCCGTGATGCCCTGGACGATGATCGGGGTGGTCTCGTCGATGAGGATGCTCATGGCGCGGTCTCCCCTCTCAGTGCTGCGTCTTGGCGGCGGAGCAGGCGTCGACCGCCTTCTTGGCCGCCTCAGCCAGCGTGTCGGCGGTGATGAGATCGAGGCCGCTCTCGGCCAGGATCTTCTTGCCGGCCTCGACGTTCGTGCCGGCGAGCCGGACCACCAGCGGCACGTCGATCTTCACCTCGCGGGCGGCCTGGACGACGCCCTCGGCGACCCAGTCGCAGCGGTTGATGCCGGCGAAGATGTTGACGAGGATCGCCTTCACGTTGCGGTCCGACAGGACCAGCCGGAAGGCCGTGGCCACCCGCTCAGGGGACGCGCCGCCGCCGACATCGAGGAAGTTCGCCGGCTCGCCGCCTGCGTGCTTGATCATGTCCATGGTGGCCATGGCGAGGCCCGCGCCGTTGACGATGCAGCCGATCTCGCCCTCGAGGCCGATGTAGCTGAGGTTGTGCTCGGCGGCCTGCGCCTCGCGGGGATCGCCCTGGGACGGGTCGTGCATGTCGGCGATGCCCGGCCGGCGGAACATCGCGTTGTCGTCGAAGCTCATCTTGGCGTCGAGCGCCAGCACCCGGTCGTCCTTGGTGACGACGAGCGGGTTGATCTCCAGCATGGTGCCGTCGCAGTCGCGGAACGCCCGGTAGGCGTTCATGATCGTCTTCACCGCGGCCGAGACCTGCTTGATGTTGAGCCCGAGCTGGAAGGCAATCTCCCGCGCCTGGAACTGCTGCAGGCCGACCGCCGGCTCGACCACCACCTGGATGAGCGAGTCGGGCTCCTTGGCGGCGATCTCCTCGATGTCCATGCCGCCGCGCTGGCTGGCGATGACCCGCACGCGCTCGGCCTTCCGGTCCAGCACGTAGCCGAGGTAGAGCTCGCGCTCGAACGGGTCGGCGGTCTCGACGTAGACCCGCTGCACCGGCTTGCCCTCGGGGCCGGTCTGGTGCGTGACGAGGCGCTTGCCGAGGAGATCCTTCGCGGCGTCGCGGACCTCGTTGTAGGTCCGGCACAGCTTGATCCCGCCGGCCTTGCCGCGGGCGCCGGCGTGGATCTGCGCCTTCACGGCCCAGAACGAGCCGCCGAGCTCGGTGGCCGCGTAGACCGCCTGGTCCGGGCTGAAGGCGATCGCGCCTTTCGGGACGGCCACGCCGAAGCTCGCGAGCAGCTCCTTGGCCTGATACTCGTGGACGTCCATTCGGCGCCTCCTCCGCGGTTCGTTGCCGCCGTTGACGCTCTCTACTTTAGTTGAGTCGAAAGATTACGCCCGTCAAATTTTTTAAGCTCCTGATTGACCGCGACTTTTTCGCGGTCGCAACACAGATCGTATTTCATATTGCGATGCAGCATACAGGAAAACAGCGAGGCCGGGAGCACGATGCACCCGGCCTCGACTGTTGAATCGCTACAAAGTACGCCGGAACGCTTCGTTCAGGACGCGCTGTCCGTCATCGCGAGCGCAGCGACGTGACCCAGGGCAGCGCGACCTCTGAGATCGTGGCGCCAACTGGATTGCTTCGCTGCGCTCGCAGAGACGGCGGCGTCGACGGGGCCGACCGAGCACGCTGTGACGCGCGGTGCTGACCCAAGTCGCCGGTTCAGTTCACCTTGTCCTTGACGACCGCGTAGACCTTCTCGGTGAGTGCGCCGGCCTCGCCGAGCAGATCCTCCAGCTCCTTCAGCCGCTCCTCGGCGAACGCGCGGTCCTCGAGACCCTTGGCGTTCACGTAGACGTTCAGCGCCGCGCTGCGCAGGCCGGCATAGGCGGAGAGCACCGCCACGCCGGCATCCGACACGACGTTGAGGTTGCCCTTGTCGGCGGTGATGGCCGCGAGGTCGATCACCGCGCGGCAGGCCCGGCAGCAGGCGAGCGGCACGTCGCAGGCGGTCTTGAGCGCCGCCTGGATCTTCTCGGCGCGGGCCGCCTTCTCGTCGTCGGTGTTCTTGGGCAGGCCGTAGGCGCCCATGACGGCGTCGAAGGCCTGGACGTCCTCGCCGATCATGCCGGTGAGCACGACCCGCAGGCCCTCGGACTTGGCCAGGACCTCCTTCAGCTCGGCCTCGACCTCGACGTACTTCTTCTTGCCGATGGTGAGGTTGCAGACCATCGACACAAGGGCCGCGCCCATGGCGCCGGAGATCGCCGCCGCGCCGCCGCCCCCGGGGGTGGGGGCAGCGCTCGCCAGCTCCGTCAGGAATTTCTCGATGCTGTCGGTCTCGGGGCGATGCGTCTCGGTCACCGGCGCCTCCTCAGCCCATCGTCTTGGCGAGGGCGTAGATCTCCTCGGCGTCGAGCACCTTGTCGGTGCTCTCGAAGAGCTGGCCGACGCAGGCCCGGTGCAGCTTGAGCTTCAGGCCGCCGATGCCCAGCGCCCCGAAGGCCTGCTTGCCGTTGCGCTCCTTGCCCTTGTCCATCACGTCGATGCCGCCGATGCCCGTCGGGGGCTGGGCGTTGTAGTCGGCGACGAACTCGATCGACGATTCCTGCGCCCAGGCGGCTTCCGGCAGCAGCTCGACGCCGATGGCGCCGGCCGTGAACACGAGGTTCGTGCCCTTCACCAGGGCGACGCGGGAGGCCTCGTCGGGGGTCGCGGCGGCCTTCACGTTGACCTTGAAGCGCGTGTTGATCTGGTCCGCGGCGGCCTGGGTCTTGTCGAGGGCGCGGCCCGCGATGGTGACCTCGGCGCCCTCGCCGGCGAGCAGAGCGGCCGAGCGCATGCCGACCGGGCCGGTGCCCGCCAGCACGACGGCCTTCTTGCCCTGGAGCGAGCCCGCGGCCTTGGCCACCAGCGCGACGCCCGCGGCGGCCGTGGTGTTGGAGCCGTTGGAATCGAGCATCACCGAGACCCGGAACGGGCCGAAGAAGCGCTTCTTGACGGCGGTGAACAGCGCCTCGCCCGCCGCCATGCTGCCGCCGCCGACGAAGATCGCCGTCGACTTCTTCTCGGAGCCGCCGCGGGTGTAGATCGTGCCGTCGACCAGGGCGCCGACATTGTCGGGATTCACGCCGCCGTAGCCGGTGATGTGGTCGGCGCCGCCGTCGTAGCCGACGACCGTGTCGAACACGTTCGGCACGGCATCGGTGTCGAACAGGAACAGCAGTTTTTTCGTCATTTTCTTGGGACCTTTCCGTCGCGCCCGTGGGGCGCCGGCGCTGATGTTGGTTGGGTCGGTGCGTGGACGCAGCCCCTCTCCTCCCCCTTGCGGGGAGGAGCCGGAGGTGGGGGTGGTGGAGAATTGAGCGGAGCAGTGCCTCCTGCACCACCCCCACCCCTGGCCACTCCCCGCAGGGGGGAGGGGAACGCCCGTTGCTGATTTTGAGCTTAGGCTTCCACCACGTTCTGCGGCTTGCCCGCCACGAAAGCCTCGACGTTGTCGACGAGCTGGTCGGCCAGGATCTGCATCGCCTCCTTGCTCGCCCAAGCGACGTGCGGCGTGACGATCAGGTTCGGCAGGTCGGCGTCGCACAGGATGTTGCCGTCCTTGGGCGGCTCCTGCGCCACCACGTCGAACCCGGCGCCCGCGATGGTGCCGTCCTTGAGCGCCTCGAGAAGGGCCGCCTCGTCCACGAGGCCGCCGCGGGCCGTGTTGATGAGGATGGCGCTCTTCTTCATCTTCTTGAGCTCGGCGGCGCCGATCATCCCCTTGGTGTCGGGGGTCAGCGGCACGTGCAGCGTGATCACGTCGGACTGCGTCAGGATCGTCTCGAAATCGACCAGCCCGTCCTGCGGGAACACGTCGTAGGCGATGACCTTCATGCCCAGCGCCTCGGCGCGCTTGGCGATCGACTTGCCCAGCGCCCCGTAGCCGACGATGCCGAGCGTCGAGCCGGCGATGTCGTAGATCGGATAGTCGAAATAGCAGAACTGCTTGGACTTCGCCCAGTCGCCGCGCCGCACCGAGTTGGCGTAGGGCACGATCGCCCGGCGCAGGGCGAACATCAGCCCGACCACGTGCTCCGGCACGGTGTTGAACGCGTAGTTGCGGATGTTGACGACCGTGACCCCCTGGGCCTTGGCCTGGGCCTTGTCGACCACGTCGGTGCCGGTGGCGGCGACCGCGATCAGCTTCAGGTCGGGGAGCTGCTTCAGCGTCTCGGCCCGCATCGGGACCTTGTTGATCAGCGCGATCTCCGCGCCCTGGAGGCGGGAGACGATCTCCTCCGGCGTCCAGGTCGACTCGTGCTCGACGTATTCGTGGGGGAAATTGAACGGTCGGACCCTGGCATCGAGGGATTCACGATCCAGGAACACGATCTTCTTGGTCATAGGACCCCTCTCGTACGACGGGCGGTTTCCTCGATAGTCTTGTTCTTACTTGCGCGTCGGGGCGGGCCCGGCAACCCGGTCCCGCCCCGATCGCGTGCGCAGATCACGCCTTATGCAGCGGATTCTCGCGCAGGTAGCTGGAGGCCGCGGCGACGCCCGAGCCCGGCGTGACCTTGATGCCGCAATCGATCATGGCCATCTCGGCGCCCGCGATGGCACCCAGCAGCGACAGCTCGTTCAGGTCGCCCAGGTGACCGATGCGGAACACCTTGCCGGCGACTTTGGACAGGCCGGCGCCCAGCGAGAGGTTGTAGCGCTCGTAGGCGTGGGTGATCACCTTGGCGGCGTCGGCGCCCTCCGGCACCACGATCGCCGTGACCGTGTCGGAGTTCCACTTGGGCTCCTTGGCGCAGGGCTTGAGGCCCCAGGCCGCGACCGCCTGGCGGGTCGCCTCGGCGAGGACGTGGTGGCGGTGGTAGACGTTCTCCAGCCCCTCTTCCTTCACGACCGCCAGGGCCTCGCGCAGGCCGTAGAGCAGCGGCAGGACGGGGGTGTAGGGGAAGTAGCCGGTGGCGTTGGCGGCCAGCTGGTCCTTCCAGGCGAAGTAGGCGTGGCCGAGCCGGTCGTTGCGGCCGGTGCCGCTCTCGGCGATCTTGAGCGCCTTCGGGCTGATGCAGATCAGGCCGAGGCCGGCCGGCAGCATGAAGCCCTTCTGCGAGCCCGCGATGGCGCAGTCGACCTTCCACGCGTCCATCTCGAACGGCAGAGAGCCGATCGACGAGATGCCGTCCACGAACAGCAGAGCCGGGTGCCCGGCGGCGTCGATCGCCTTCCGCACAGCGCCGATGTCGCTGGTGACGCCGGTGGCGGTCTCGTTGTGGACGACCATGACGGCCTTGATCTTATGGTCCTTGTCGGCGCGCAGGGCCTCCTCGATCTTCTGCGGATCGGCGCCGGTGCCCCACTCCTCCTCCTGGACGACCACGTCGAGGCCGAGGCGCTGGGCCATGTCGACCCAGAGGTGGCTGAACTGGCCGTAGCGCGAGGTCAGCACCGTGTCGCCGCGGCAGAGGGTGTTGGACAGGGCCGATTCCCAGATGCCGGTGCCCGAGGACGGGAACAGGATGACCGTCCCGGCGGTCGAGCCGAACACCATCTTGGAGTCCTGCAGGAGCGGCTTCACCAGCTCGGGGAAGCTCGGCGAGCGGTGATCCTCCGACGGCACGTGCATGGCGCGCAGGACGCGCTCCGGGATGTTGGTGGGGCCCGGGATGAAGAGGTGGTTGCGACCGGGGCGCCGGGTTGCGGCCATGATGTTTCCTCCGAAAAGTCCATTGCGCGCGGGCGTGAACCCGCACCGGGTTGTCCAAGCGTCCTCAGGGAGTCGGTCCGGCGCCGTCGAGAGCGGCTCGCGCCGCACCCCCTCGAACGCCATCCTCTGCCGTGATCGGGGGGTCTCCGCGGAGCGGCAGGCGGCCTCACGCCGCTCGCGTCGCGGCGCGCCCCCGCGCGCCGGTCGCCTCCGAATTGCCGTCCCGTCCAACGGCTCCAGGGCCGTCCTCGCCGCCTTCCTGTCAAGGTCCGGCCGTGCTCGTGCCGAGCGGCCGGTTCTTGGTATTATGAGGCGGTGAAGCTCGAAAGGAAAACCGGAAAAACTTCCGGAACTTGCCAAAAAAATTTTTTGTGCGACGCAACGAAGCTACGCTCCGGTTGAGAGGCTTCGCGGCACCGCACACCGAAGTCTTTCCGCCCCGTCGGAACCCGCGTCATCAAACTGAGATCGGATCGCGCTCTGGATCCCGGCACCGTTCAGCCGCCGGGAGAGGGTGCCGTGGCCGAGGTTGAGGAGATGCCGGTCCGCGTGCGGACGCTGTTCCTGTCCGACCTGCATCTCGGCACGCGCGGCTGCCAGGCCGGCCTGCTGCTGTCGTTCCTGAAGGACTACGACGCCGACACGATCTACCTCGTCGGCGACATCGTGGACGGCTGGCAGCTGCGCTCGGGCTGGTACTGGCCGCAGGAGCACAACGACGTGGTGCAGAAGCTCCTGCGCAAGGTCCGCAAGGGCGCGCGGATCGTCTACCTGCCTGGCAACCACGACGAGTTCCTGCGCGACTACGTGGGCACGAGCTTCGGCGGCATCGAACTCGCCGAGACCGCGATCCACGAGGCGGCAGACGGCAAGCGCTACCTCGTCATCCACGGCGACCAGTTCGACATGGTCGTGCGCCACTCGCCGTGGCTCGCCCATCTGGGCGACGGCGCCTACACGCTGGCGCTCTCCCTCAACACGCTGATCAACAAGGTGCGGCGGCGGCTCGGCCTGTCCTACTGGTCGCTGTCGGCCTGGGCGAAGCTGCGCGTGAAGAACGCGGTGAGCTTCATCGGCCGCTTCGAGACGATCCTGGCCGAGGAGGCCCGCCGCCAGGGCGCCGACGGGGTGATCTGCGGCCACATCCACCACGCCGCGGACCGGCCGATCGGCGACCTGCGCTACCTCAACACCGGCGACTGGGTGGAATCCTGCACCGGGCTCGTGGAGCACTACGACGGCCGCATCGAGGTGTTGCACTACCCGAGCCTCCTGCGGGCGCGGGAGGCCGAGGTCGTGCCGCAGCCCCTGCCGGGCCGGCGCGCGGTGGCGTGAGGGCGCCGCCGTGAAGCTCCTGATCGCCAGCGACGCGTGGCACCCCCAGGTGAACGGCGTCGTGCGCTCCCTCGAGCAGATGGTCCGGCGCGCGCCCGAGCACGGCTTCGCCACGACGCTGCTGTCCGTCGCGGATTTCCGCTCGCTGCCGCTGCCGGGCTACCCGGAGATCCGCCTCGCCTATGCCGGGCGCGAGCGGGTGGCGGCGCGCTGGCGGGCCGAGCGGCCGAGCCACGTGCACATCGCCACGGAGGGGCCGGTCGGCCTCGCGGCGCGCCGGCACTGCCTCGCGCACGACCTGCCCTTCACGACGAGCTACCACACGCGCTTCCCGGAATACCTCGCCGCCCGCGCCCCGGTGCCGGAGGCGTGGTCCTACGCGTACCTGCGCCGGTTCCACGGCGCCGCCCGCGGGACGATGGTCAGCACCGCCTCGCTCCAGGGCGAGCTCGCGGCGCGGGGTTTCGGCCGGCTGATGCGCTGGACCCGGGGCGTGGACACGGAGCGGTTCCGGCCGGCCGAGCCCGGGACGCCCGTGCCGGCGGAACTCGCCGGCCTGCCGGGGCCGCTGTTCCTCTACGTCGGGCGGCTGGCGGTGGAGAAGAACGTCGCGGCCTTCCTCGCCCTCGACCTGCCCGGCACCAAGGTGGTGGTCGGCGACGGCCCGGACCGCGCGCGGCTGCAGGCGCTCGCGCCGGCGGCGCACTTCCTCGGCACCCGCACCGGCGCGGACCTCTCGGCGGTCTACGCGGCCTGCGACGTCTTCGTCTTCCCGAGCCTCACCGACACGTTCGGCATCGTGCTCCTGGAGGCCCTGGCCAGCGGCCTCCCGGTGGCGGCCTTCCCGGTGCCGGGTCCGAACGACGTCGTCGGCGGCACGCGGGTCGGCGTGCTCGACCCGGACCTGCGGGTCGCCGCGCTGGCGGCCCTGCGCCTGTCGCGCGCCGAGTGCCGGGCCGAGGCCCTGCGCCGCGGCTGGGACGTGAGCGCGCGGCAGTTCTTCGGTAACATCGTCGAGGCGCATGGGGGCGCCCGGAGCACCCGCGACGCCGCCTGACGCGTGACGGCGTCCGCGCGGAATGGCAGGAGGGCGCGATGCCGCCCGCCAAGCCACCCGCCAAGCCGCCAGCCGGATCGCCCGCCGGACCGGCCGGGTCCGCCAGAGCCCGGCCCCCGGTCGCCGGGCCGTTCGATCCCGCCCGGGCCGCCGCCTATCCGGCGGCGATCGGCTGCGACGAGGTCGGGCGCGGCGCGCTCTGCGGACCCGTGGTGGTGGCCGCGGTCTGGTTCGATCCGGCGGCGATCCCGGCCGACCTGCTCGCGGCCCTCGACGACAGCAAGCGCGTCCCCGAGCCCGTGCGCGACCGGCTGGCCCCCCTGATCCGCGCCCACGCGCGGGTCGCGGTGGCGGCGGGGTCGCGCGCCCTGATCGACCGGATCAACATCCGCGGCGCGACCCTCGACGCCATGGCGCGGGCGGTGGCGCGGCTCGGCCTCGCCGCGCCCGTGCTGGTCGACGGGCGCGACGCTCTGCCGGGCTTGCCCGGCCGCGCCGTCGTCGGCGGCGACCACTTGGTGCCCCAGATCGCCGCCGCGTCGATCGTCGCCAAGGTGCTCCGGGACCAGCTGATGCGGCGGCTCGCCCGGCGCCATCCCGGCTACGGCTGGGAGCGCAACGTCGGCTACGGGACGGCCGTCCACCGCGCCGGCCTGACGCAGCTCGGGCGCAGCCCCCACCACCGGCTCAGCTTCACCCGCGGCTTCGACTGAGCCGGGCGACGGGTCACGCGGCCCGGACGCCGGTGAGGAAGCGCTCGACCTCCGCGGCGAGTTCCTCCGACTGACGCGTGAGCGCGGTGGCGGCCGTCAGCACGTGGTCGGCCGCGTGGCCGGTTCGGTCGGCCGCCTGCGCCACGCCGGCGATGTTGCCGGTGACCTCCTGCGTGCCGGCATTGGCCTGGGCGACATTGCGGACGATCTCCTGCGTCGCCGCCCCCTGCTGCTCCACCGCGGCCGCGATGGCGGCGGCCACGGCGTCGATCTCCCCGATCCGGCCGGTGATCGTCCCGATCGCCCGCACCGCCTGACCGGTCACGGCCCGGATCTCGCCGATCTGCCGGCCGACCTCGTCGGTGGCCCGACCGGTCTGGGCGGCCAGGTCCTTGACCTCGGTTGCGACGACCGCGAAGCCGCGCCCGGCCTCGCCGGCCCGCGCCGCCTCGATCGTGGCGTTGAGCGCCAGCAGGTTCGTCTGCGCGGCGATGCGGGCGATCAGCTCGACGACGGCGTCGACCCGGGCGACGGACGCGTTCAGCGCCGCCACCAGGGCGGCCGTCTGGTCGGCCTCGCCGACCGCGCTCCGGGCCAGCTCGGACGAGCCCTGGACCTGCCGCCCGATCTCCTGGACGGAGGTGCCGAGTTCCTCCACCGCGGCGGCCACCGTCCTGACGCCGGCGGACGCCTCCTCGGCGGCCGCGGCCACGGTATCGGACTGGCTGGCCGTCTCCTGGGCTGTGGTGGTCATCTCCCAGGCCGTGGTCTGCAGTTCGGCCGCGGCGGCGGAGACCTGCCCGACGATGCCGGCCACCGCCGCCTCGAAGGTCTGCGCCATCGTGTGCGTCATGGTCCGGCGCTGCGCCTCCGCGGCGCGCGCCGCCTCGTCCGCCTCTGCCTCCAGGGCGCGGGTGCGGACGAGGTTGTCCCGGAAGACCTCCACGGCCGCCGCCATCGCGCCGATCTCGTCCCGCCGCCCGCGGGCCGGGATCTCCACGGCGACGTCGCCGGAGGCGAGCGCCCGCATCGCCTGGATCATGGCCCGGAGCGGCCCGAGCACGCGGCGGACGACGACGACGGCGCCGGCACCGGCGAGCAGCACCGATGCGGCCAGGAACAGGCCGGTGTGCAGCAGCGTCGCCCCCGCCTCAGCGAAGAGTGCCTGCGCGCGGGCGACCATCGCGTTCAGCGCCGCCTCGGCGAGGTCGGCGATAGTGTTGACCTCCCGCGTGTTGCGGTCGCGCAGGTCCTGGATCGCGACGCCCGGCGGCTGGCCCCGGCTCAGGGCCGCCCGCAAGGCCTGCCGCCGCGCCGCGACCTCACCCTCGAAGTTGCTGGCGCCCGCCCTCACGAAGGCGTCCTGGACCGCCCGCGGCAGCGTGTCGTCCATGTGATCGACGAGATTCGCCCAGCTCGCCGCGACGCGGCCGCGCTCCTCGGCCTCCGCGAGGCGCTCCTCCTCGGACCAGCCCGTGCCCCGCGTCACGGCCGTCTCGGCCCGCGCCACGTTGCCGCCGATCGCGACCCGCGTGATCCAGGCGGCGCGCTTGATGTCCAGGGCGCGGGCCAGCGCCGCGTCCCGGCGCGGGATCGTGACGTCGACGGCCCCGCTGGTCGCCGTGAGGGCGTCGAGCAGATCCCGGAAGGCGGTCGCGGCGACCTCCGCGGTCGCGGCCTCGCGCTCCGCGACCGGGACCGCGAGGGCCGCGTCGATCCGCGACGTCAGGCCGGTGACGGCCTCGTGCGCCCGTCGGAGCGGATCGACCGTCTTCGCCACCGCGGCGGTGTCGATCGCGCGCACCAGGCTCAGGAGCGCCGCCAGCCGGTCGATCCGGGTCGCGCGCTGTCGGGCGATCAGGGCCGCGTCGGCGGGCGGGATCCTGTCCGCGGCGATCAGCGCCTGCAGGGTCCGCCCCCGCTCGAGGCGCACGGCGAGCAGGATCTCGAGGAGGATACGGCTGCCTTCCGTGAGCGCGACGACGCGGCGGCTCTCCCGCTCCTGCGCCCCGGCCTCCAGCGCCGTCCGGGCGCCCGCGGCCAGCAGCATGGCGCTGAGTGAGAACAGGATCGCGCACAGGATCGTGCCGATGGACGGACGCGGAAGACGCAGCATGAGGGTCGGGATCTCTCTTCGCGGTGCGTCGAGGCGCGCGGCCCGCCGCCGGGCTGCCCGGTTCGAGCAGGGCGGCCGGTCGGCCTCGGTCGACGGAAAGGCTGAGCGACGCGACAGGCACCCCGACGCGGCGCCGGCCCGGTTCGCTCGAAGGGCGCGGCGAGGGCGCGGCGAGTCCGGGAGTTCGCCCGGTCGGCATCGAAGGTCGAAACCCCGACACGCTACCGTCTCAAGGAAGGACGGCAGTCGCGACCGGCAGAACCGAGCAGGGCCGCGGCGCGAGGCTCGCCCGCGACCGGATCACGGCGCACAGCGTCCATTGGCGGGATCTGCGGACACGGACGCCGGACAAAATCGCGCTCTTACGCACAGAACGACCCTCAATATAGAACTGAAATTCGATAACTCAATCAAACTTGGTCAAAATCTCGCAGTAACCCTCGCGATCTCAGGCATTTGAACCACAATGGCACAGATGTCAATCTTACGTTCTGCGATTTTACTCACGCCTTAGACATCTAAAAATCCACTTTGGGAGCAACATTTGAGTCGTTTTCTATCTTTGGAAATGTATTTTTACGCCGCTTCCGGCCAAAATGACTGGAATTTTCGCTGAACCGTACTGTGGGACAGGTCCGCCGCCTCGCGCGCGCCGCCGCGTCGGTCGCGTGTCAGAACAGCGCCAGCTGCGCGCCGGGCTTCCGGAAGGCGTCGCGATTCAGCGCGATGCGCCCGAAGGCGAAACCGAGACGCGTGCCGGCGAGCCGGACCCGCTGGCCGATCATCGCCGCGTAGGCGCCCTCCCCGCGGAAGCGGTGGCCGAAGCGCGGGTCGTTCTCGCGCCCGCCCCGGGCTTCCCGCAGGAGTGCGAAGGCCCGCGCCCTGCGTTCGGGATAATGCTCGGTGAACCAGTCCGCCACGAGGTCCGCGACTTCGCCCGGGAGGCGCAGCAGCGCGTGGCCGATCCGGCTCGCCCCGCGCGCGCGCGCCTCGGCCAGGATCGATTCGATCTCGTGGTCCGTCAGGCCGGGGATGATCGGCGAGACGTTGACCATGACGGGCACGCCCGCCGCGCTCAGGCCCCGCATCGCCGCGAGCCGCTTGCCCGGCCGCGGCGCCCGCGGGTCGAGGCGGCGGGCGAGGTCCGGATCCAGCGTCGGCAGCGAGATCGCCGCCAGCACGAGGTTCTCCGCCGCCATCTCTGCCAGGAGGTCGAGGTCGCGCAGCACGAGGTCCGACTTGGTGGTGATGCTGACGGGGTGGCGGGCCTCCCGCAGCACCTCCAGAACCGCGCGGGTGAGCCGGTGCTCCCGCTCGACCGGCTGGTAGGGATCCGTGGCGGTGCCGAGGGCGATCGTGTCGGGCCGGTAGCCCGGCGCGGCGATCTCGCGGGCGAGGAGCCGGGCGGCGTCCGGCTTGGTGAAGATCCGCGACTCGAAGTCGAGCCCCGGCGACAGGCCGAGCCAGGCATGGGTCGGGCGCGCGTAGCAGTAGATGCAGCCGTGCTCGCAGCCCCGGTACGGGTTGATCGACCGGTCGAACGGGATGTCGGGCGAGCTGTTGCGCGCGATGATCCGGGCGGACCGCTCTGGCGTGACCTCCGTGCGCAGGGGTGCCGGAGCTTCCGCCGTCCAGGTCTCGTCATGGAACGCCTCGCGCCGGGCGGATTCGTATCGGCCCGTCGGGTTGGCCGTCGCGCCGCGCCCCCGCCGGGCGGCCGGTTCCGCGACGCTCGGCCCGAGTCGCGGCGCGGCCCCGGAGGCGGTCCCGTCGCGCGTGCCCCCCATGACGACTCGCCTCCCTCACGCATCCATATAAGAACATAGAGCGAACGCGATGGCGACGGGCGCCTTTTTTTCAGGCAAATGCGGTTCTGCAGCCCGTCCGAACGGCGACGCGTCGGCGCGCGGGCCGCGGGGCAGTTTACGGCGCCGCAGAATCGTCTATGCGCGCGCTCATGCTCTCCGCCGTGACCTATCTGGCCGAACCGGCCGATCCGGACGCGATCGATCGCCTGGCCGACACGCTCAGCGTGCTCGTCTCCGGCGTGGCCGGCGGCCTCGTCGGCGACGCGGTGATCGTCGCGGGCCGCGAGAGCGAGGCCGTGGCGGCCGTCGCGGAGGCCACGGGCGCGACCCTCGTGCTGCACCGGGGCGGCAATCCCTACGCGGCGGGCGCCGCCGCGGCCCGGCGGGACTGGATCCTGTGCCTGGAGGCCGGCGACGTCCCGGCCGAGGGCTGGATCCGCACCCTCGACCGCTTCGTCGGGACCGCGCGGCCGGAGACGGCGCTCGGCCGCCTGCACCGCCCGGCCGGGCGTTGGCTCGGCCGGCTCGTCAGACGGGCGGAGACCGTCGTCGGCGCCCGGCAGGCCCGGGCCGGCGACGTCGTCCGGCGCGAGGCCCTGCGTGCCGAGGGCGCGTTCACGGGTCGCCTCAAGGTCAGGCCGCTGATCGCTCGGATCGAGCGCGCCTGACCGGAAAGATCTTGCTCGGGAGAATCTTGCTCCGGAAGAATCTTGCGCCCGCTCACGTTGTTGTCGGTCGATCCGCCTCTACAACTCTGGAAGCGCGGCAGGATCGTCGCCGTCTCCGGACATGTCGACGCGCTGAGCCACCCCGATCTGGAAGGATGGTGCAATGGATTCGTCGGGCCTGATGGGGCGCAAGTCGGTCGAGGACATCGTCGAGAGCGGCGAGGGCGAGCAACAGCTCTCGAAGTCGCTGGGCGCCCTCTCGATCACCGCGATGGGCATCGGGGCGATCATCGGCGCCGGCATCTTCGTCCTGACCGGCACGGCCGCGGCCCAGTATGCCGGGCCGGGGATCATGCTGTCCTTCGTGCTCGGCGGCATCGCCTGCGCCTTCGTCGGCCTCTGCTACTCGGAGATGGCCGCGCTGATCCCGGTCGCCGGATCGAGCTACACCTACACCTACGCGACGCTCGGCGAGTTCTTCGCGTGGCTGATCGGCTGGGACCTGATCCTCGAATACGCCATGGGCGCCGCCACCGTGGCGGTCGGCTGGTCGGGCTACGTGACCAGCATCCTGAAGAGCGTCGGCATCGTGATCCCGGCGCAGTTCGCCAACGCGCCGGGCACGCCGATCGAGGGCGGCGGGACCGCGCTGCTGAACCTGCCGGCGGTCCTGATCGTGGCGCTGATCACGATCCTGCTGATGCGGGGCACGAAGGAATCGGCGCTCTTCAACAACATCATGGTCGCGGTGAAGCTCACCGTCGTGGTCGCCTTCATCGCCCTGGGCTGGGGCCACGTGAACGCCGCGAACTGGAGCCCGCTCATCCCGGACAACGACGGGACCTTCGGCCATTTCGGCTACAGCGGCGTTCTGCGCGGCGCGGGCGTGGTGTTCTTCGCCTTCATCGGCTTCGACGCGGTCTCGACCGCCGCCCAGGAGGCGCGCAAGCCCCAGAAGGACATGCCCATCGGCATCCTGGGCTCGCTCGCGGTCTGCACGATCCTGTACGTGCTCGTCGCCGCCGTGCTCACCGGTCTCGTGCCCTACAAGGACCTCAACGTCCCGGACCCGATCGCCAAGGGCGTCGACGTGATCGGCATCGGCTGGTTCAGCCTCCTGATCAAGCTCGGGGCGCTGACCGGGCTGACGACGGTGATCCTCGTCCTGCTCTACGGCCAGAGCCGGATCTTCTTCACCATGGCGCAGGACGGCCTGCTGCCGAAGATGTTCTCCCACGTCCACCCGACCTACCAGACGCCGTATCGCAGCCAGGCGATGATCGGCGCCGCGGTCGCCGTGGTGGCGGCGCTGGTGCCGATCCACATCCTCGGCGAGATGGTGAGCATCGGCACCCTCGCGGCCTTCATCCTCGTCTGCGGCTCGGTCCTCTACCTGCGGCGGGCCGAGCGCACCATGAAGCGGCCGTTCCGGGCGCCCGCCGTGCCGGTCGTGCCGATCCTCGGCATCCTGTCCTGCCTGCTCCTGATGATCGGCCTGCCCCTCGACACGTGGCTGCGGCTGGTGATCTGGATGGCGCTCGGCCTCGTCGTGTACTTCTTCTACGGCCGCAAGCACTCGGTCCTGCGCCGCAAGGAGGGGAACCTCGCGTAGCGCGCGGCCTCACACCGTGAGGCTCGCGCCGCGCCGCAGGTGCTCGTCGAGGCGCGGCATGATCTCCACGAAGTTGCAGGGCCGGTGCCGGTAGTCGAGCTGCTGGGCCAGGATCCCGTCCCAGGCGTCGCGGCAGGCGCCGGGCGAGCCCGGCAGCACGAACACGTAGGTCGCCCGCGCGACCCCCGCGGTGGCGCGGGATTGCAGGGTCGAGGTGCCGATCTTGTCGTACGAGATCCGGTGGAACACGGCCGAGAAGCCGTCCATGCGCTTCTCGAACAGCGGCTCCAGCGCCTCGGGGGTGACGTCGCGGCCGGTGAAGCCGGTCCCGCCGGTGGTGATCACCACGTCGACGCCGGGGTCGCGCAGCCACGCCTCCACCCGCGCGCGGATCGCCGGGACCTCGTCCGGGACGATCGACCGGGCCGCCAGGATGTGCCCCGCCTCGGTGAGGCGCTGGGTCAGGGTGTCGCCCGAGCGGTCGTCCTCCGGGCGGCGGGTGTCGGAGACGGTCAGGACCGCGATGTTCAGGGGGATGAAGCGGCGGGCGTCGGTCTGATCGGCCATCGTGCGGGCTCTCCGGGGCGGGAGACCGATATGGGCCCGGCGGGACTGCTTGTCGCCCCCGGGCCGCCGCGCGCGCAGCCCCCTTGCGGGCCGCGGCGAAGTCGGCTGTGCTCGCTCGACCCCGTCGGAGACCGCTGACCCATGCACATGTACGGCAACTGGCGCTCGGCCGCGGCCTTCCGGGTGCGGATCGCCCTGAAGCTGAAGGGCATCGCCTACGAGGAGACCTTCATCGACCTCGACGCCGGCGACCAGCACGAGCCGGCGTTCCGGAAGATCAACCCGCAGGGCGCGGTGCCGGCGCTGTTCGACGGCGACGGGCCGCCGCTCACCCAGTCGCTGGCGATCCTCGACTACTTGGAGGAGACGCGCGGCGGCGTCCGCCTCCTGCCCGAGGAGCCCCGGGCGCGGGCCCGCGCCCGCTCGCTGGCGCAGGTGGTCGCGTGCGACACCCACCCGCTCTACGTGCCCCGGGTGCGCACCTTCCTGATGAAGCATTACGGCCTGCCCCGGGAGCGCATGCTGGATTTCCTGCGCAACGCCTTCGAGACCGGCCTCCGGACCCTGGAGACGCGCCTCGCCACCGAGCCGGGGACGGGCCGGTTCTGCCAGGGCGATTCGGTGAGCCACGCCGACCTCTGCCTCGTCAGCCTCTGGGTCGGGACGGGCATCTTCGGCATCGACACGGCGGCCTACCCGACGGTCGCGCGAATCGCCGAGGCCTGCCTCGCCCTGCCGGCGGTCGCGGAGGCGCATCCGCTGCGCCAGCCGGGCGCCCCGCCGGCGTGACCGGGCTCCGCGCGCCGCCCGTCCGGTGCGCGACGTCGCACTCGTGACCGGGGGTCGCGGCCGGCGATGTGGTATTCGGCAACCCAGGCCGTGTAAGGAGGCCGGCGACTGATCCCGGTCCGGGGGGAGAAAGAGTGTCGATGGCATCCGTCGAGAACGAGTCGGGCCTTCATCGCGTCGTGGTGGTCGGCGGCGGCGCAGCCGGACTGCAGCTGGTCACGAAGCTCGGCGACAAGCTCGGGCGCGGCAAGCGCGCGCACGTCACCCTCGTGGACCGCGCCCGGACGCATATCTGGAAGCCGCTGCTCCACGAGGTGGCGGCCGGCAGCCTCGACGTCGGCCACCACGCGGTGGATTACCTGCACCACGCCCACATGCACGGCTTCCGCTACCGGATCGGGCGGATGACCGGGCTCGACCGGGAGGCGCGCACGATCCAGCTCGCCGCGAGCCACGACGCGGAAGGGCGCGAGATCACGCCCGAGCGCGCCGTCCCCTACGACACGCTGGTGATGGCGGTGGGCTCCACCACCAACGATTTCGGCACGCCGGGCGTCGCCGAGCACGCCATCGCCCTCGACACCCAGGACCAGGCGGTGCGCTTCCACCAGCGCCTCGTGAACGCCTCGCTGCGCGCGCACACGCAGGCCGGCCCGGTCCGGCCCGGCCAGCTCCACGTCACGGTGATCGGCGCGGGCGCGACCGGGACGGAACTCGCCGCCGAGCTCCACCGGACCCTGCGCCACGTCGTCTCGACCGGGCTCGACAAGATCGACCCGGGCAAGGACATCCGCATCACCCTGGTCGAGGCCGCCGACCGGATCCTGCCGGCGGTGCCGCAGCGCCTCTCGGCGGAGGTGATGCAGCTGCTCAGCAAGATCGGCGTCGACGTGCGCGTGAAGGCGCGGGTCACCGAGGTCCGCGCGGACGGCGTGCAGCTCGCCGACGGCACCTTCATCCCGTCCGAGCTGGTCGTCTGGGCGGCGGGCGTGAAGGCGCCGCCCTTCCTGCAGGGCATCGGCGGCCTGGAGACGACGCGGACCAACCAGCTGGTGGTGACGCCGACGCTGCAGACCACCCGCGACCCCGACATCTTCGCCATCGGCGACTGCGCCTACCTGGTCGAGGCCGGCTCCGACACGCCGGTGCCGCCCCGCGCGCAGGCGGCCCACCAGCAGGCGAGCCACCTGATCGCCCAGATCCCGGCCAAGATCGACGGCAAGCCGCTGAAGCCGTTCCGGTACAAGGATTTCGGCTCGCTGGTCTCGCTGGGCGAGTACTCGACCGTGGGCAGCCTGATGGGGTTCGTGCGCGGCAAGAACATGCTCATCGCCGGTCTGTTCGCCCGGATGATGTACCGCTCGCTCTACAAGATGCACGAGCGGGCGCTGCACGGCACGGCCAAGACCGCCCTCGACACCCTGGCCCGCGCGCTGACCCGGCGCACCGAGCCGCGGGTGAAGCTGCACTGACCGTCGCCGTACGACCCGAGGACGGGCGCCCGGATCGACCGGGCGCCACACAGGAAGGAAACGCCATGATCCTGGTAAGCGTGATGTACCCGGCCGGCCCGAGCTTCGACATGGGCTACTACCTCGGCCACCACATGCCGCTGGTGCGCGAGCGCTGGTCGTCCCTCGGCCTCCACGACGCGAAGGTCGTCAAGGGCGCCGGCACGCCGGACGGCGGCGCCGCCCCGTTCCAGGTGATGGCCCTCCTGACCTTCGAGTCGGTCGACGCCTTCAAGAAGGCCGTCGCCGCCCACGGCGAGGAGATCTTCGCCGACATCCCGAACTTCACCGCGGCGCAGGCCCAGGTGCAGATCAACGACTTCGCGGAGAACCCGTGATCGACATCGTCAAGGCGGTGCAGGAGGCCGATCCGAGCCTCGGCACCTACGTGGTCGTGCTGCGCACCGACGCCCGGGCCCTGGACGGCCCGGAGCGGTTCACGCCGGAGGCGCAGGCCTGGATCGCCGAGAAGGCGCCGAGCGGCCGGCTCGCCCGGGTGCGCGTCCTGCTCGCCCCCTATCCGGGGGCGGAGCCGGCCGCGCGCGAGGTCACCGTGGCGGCCTTCGCCGACGCGCGGGAGCTCGCCGCCTTCGCGACGACCTGGACCGGCGACCCGCTGCCGGAGGAGCCGGGGGATTCTCTTCCCGACTGACGGCTCCGGGGCCGCCGTCTCGGCGAGCGGAGTAGGCGATCCAGGGCAACGCGGCGCTCACCGGCGGCGCGCCGACCCTGGGTCACTTCGCTCCGCCCGCGATGACGGAAAGGGTCCTCGATACCCGCGCGCGGACTCACGCCGCGCGCAGCTGCCGGATGGCGCGGAGCGCGGTCGCCCGCTGGATCTCCAGGCGCCGGATCAGCGGCATCAGGTCGGCGCCCGCGTGGGCGGCGGCCTCGACCTCCCGGCACAGGCTCGACAGGCCGACGAAGCCCAGCAGCCCGGCCGCCGCCACCAGGGCGTGCGCGTCGTGGGCGATCTGCAGGCGGTCGGTCTCGCTCGGCCGGAACCGCTCGGACAGCTCGTTCGCCAGGAGATCGAGCAGCGCCCCGACGCGATCGGTGCCGAAGCTCGCCTCCATCTCGGTCAGGACCGCCGCGTCGAGCACGGCCGAATCGACCTGCGGCAGGCGGCGCGGCACCTCGGCCCGCGCCGGCCGCCGCGCGCCCGGCGCCGTCCAGCGGCTGATCGTGGCGAAGAGGTCGGCCCGCCGGAACGGCTTGCCGACATGGTCGTCCATCCCGGCCTCGCGCAGCTCCTCGATCTGCGACGGCAGGACGTTGGCGGTCATGGCGACGATCGGGATGTCGCAGGCGGGCGGCGCGAGGGCGCGGATGCGGCGCGTGGCCGTGAGCCCGTCGACGCGGGGCATCTGGACGTCCATCAGCACGAGATCGTAGGCCCGGCCGGCCGCGACCGACGACCCGACCGCCGTGATCGCCTCGGCGCCGTCCCCGGCCACGTCCACCGCGTAGCCCTGGGATTCGAGCACCGCGCAGGCGAGTTCCTGGTTGAGCGGCACGTCCTCGACGAGGAGCAGCCGCAGCGGCGCGCCCGGGACCTCGCCGGCCGCCGGAGCCGCGGCCGGGGGCGGCCGCGACGGCCCACCCGCGTCGGCCGCGGCGCCCGGGGCCGCGGTGTCCCGCTCGCCGCGGGGCAGCACCAGCCGGAACCAGAAGGTCGAGCCCGCCCCCTCGCGGCTCTCGACCCCGATCTCGCCGCCCATCAGCGACACGAGGTGCCGGGAGATCGCGAGGCCGAGGCCGGTGCCGCCGAAGCGCCGGCTGATCGAGCCGTCGACCTGGCTGAACCGCTTGAACAGCCGGTCCTGCTGCGCCGGCGCGATGCCGATGCCGGTATCGACCACGGAGAACCGGACCGCGTCGCCGGGGCGCCCGTCGGGGGCGACGCCGTCGCTCTCCCGCTCCGCGGTCACCGTGACCGAGCCCTCGGGCGTGAACTTCACGGCGTTGTTCAGCAGGTTGAGCAGCACCTGTCGCAGGCGCCCGGCATCGCCGACCACGAAGGTCGGCAGGGCCGGGTCGATCCGGGCCTCGATGGCGAGGCCGCTGCGGAGCGCGCTGCCCCGCACGATCGAGACCGTGCTGTCGACGGTCGAGGCCAGCGGGAAGGTGACCGGATCGAGGGTCAGCTCGCCAGCCTCGATCTTCGAGAAGTCGAGGATGTCGTTGACGACCGTGAGCAGGGCCGCGCCGGAACTCTGGATCAGCTCGAGGCGCCGCCGGTCCTCGTTCTGGATCGCGTCGCCGTCGAGGAGCAGCTCGGCATAGCCCAGGATGCCGTTCAGCGGGGTGCGGATCTCGTGGCTCATGGCGGCCAGGAACTCGCTCTTGGCCGCGCTCGCGCGCTCCGCCTCGGTGCGGGCCGCCTCGGCGTCGCGCGTGGCGGTGCGCAGGGCCGCCTCGACCGCCTTGCGCTCGGTGATGTCGAGGTGGAGGCCGACCATCCGCTGGGGCTGCCCGTCGGTGCCGCCGAGCGTCCGGCCCCGCGCGTAGAGCCAGCGCGCGCCGACCCGGAACTCGGCCGCGTAGGGGGTGCCGGACTCGACCGCCCGCCGGATCTCGTTCCAGACATCGGAGACGTCGTCCGGATCGATCAGCGCCGTCCACGCGGAGGCCGAGATCGTGTGGGCGCCGCCGGTCTCCGGCAGGCCGTGCATCCGCGCGCTCTCCGGGCTGAGGACGGCGAGCCCCGTGCGCATGTCCCAGTCCCAGGTGCCGGCCTCCGCGGCGTCGAGGGCGATGTCGAGCAGGCCGCTCGCCTCCTCGACGGCGAGCCGCGCCGTGACGATGTCGTCGACGTCGAGGGCGGTCCCGAGCCACTCCGCCACCGCGCCGTCCGCCGGGTCGAGGCGGATCGGGATCAGGGAGAGCTTGTGCCACCGGTAGACGCCGTCCTGGCGCCGGATCCGCCACTGGCCGCTGTAGCCGGTGCCGGTCTCGACCGCCCGGATCCAGGCTGCCTCCATGGCGGCGGCATCCTCGGGGTGGTTCCGGACGAGGCGCTCCGCGCGCTCGGGCCCGATCGGCCCGTAATAGGACTGGAACTGCGCGTTGGCGTAGGTCGCCTGACCGTCCCCGACCCGCATGGTCCAGACCAGGAGCGGCAGCGCCTCGGCGAGGCCCCGGTAGCGCAGCTCGCTGCGGCGAACCTCGTCCTCGGCGCGCCGGCGCTCGGTCACGTCGATCAGGACGCCGAACAGGCCGGCGCCCGCCCCCTCCCCCCGGGCCATGCCGCGCACGACCACGTCGCGCAGCGCGCCGTCCGGCCGCAGCAGCCGGGCCTCGAAATCGAACCGGACCCCGCGGGCGATCGCGTCGGCGACGATCGCCTCGAGCCGGGCGCGGTCGTCGGGATGGTAGATCTGCGAGAAGGCGTCGAGATGCGGCGGCGGGGTCGCCGGGTCGCGGCCCGCGATGGCGTAGAGGCTCGCCGACCAGACCGGCTGCCCGTCCGCGAGATCCACGCGCCAGTTCCCGACGCTGGCGAGTTGCTCGGCCATGGTGAGCTGGTGGTTCGCCGCCTCTTGGGCGCGGGCCCGAGCGTTGATCTCCTGGTGCTGCTCGCGGATCAGCGCCTCGCGGATCGCCGCCTGCGCGATCTCCCGGTCGCGCCGCGCGTTGGCCTCCGTGAGGCGCAGATGCGCCACGACGATTTCGGCGAGGTCGCGGAAGGCGGCCGCATCCTCGGGCGAGAAGTCGGAGCGGGGCTCGGGATCGGCGAGGCAGAGGGTTCCGACCGGCAGGCCCGGCTGGAGGCTCAGGGCGATGCCCGCGTAGAACCGGATCCCGTCCGGCGCGGCGGCCACGGGCAGGTCGCGGAAGCGCGCGTCGAGCCGCGCGTCGGGGACGACCACGAGGGCGTCGCTGCGGATCGTGTGCTGGCAGAAGCTCTCGTCCCGCCGCATCGTGGTCGGCACCCCGGCACAGGGCGTCTTCAGCCACTGGTGCGTGTCGCCCAGGAAGGCCACGAACGCGCTGCGCACGCCGAACAGGCGCCGGGCGGTCCGGCAGACGGCCTCGAAATGCGGTTCCGGCGGTGTCCCGAGGATCGCGAGGGCCTCGAGGGCCGCGAGCCGGTCGCGCTCGTTCTCCGGCTGTGTGCTCACGTACCGTCTCCGGGTGCCGATCGGCCGCGACCGAGCGATGCCGCGCCTAGCGCCGCGTTTCAAGCGCGCCCGCCTGCGGCCGCGTGCCCATGCGCAACCGCGCGGCCTCCAGCGCCCAGACCATGCCCAGCATCATGTAGACGTGGCGCCACTTCTCGATGTCGATCTGGACGGCCTGCAGGAAGAACATCAGCAGCGCCGGCCAGACGATCTGGGCGTGCGCCCGGACCGGCGACGGCTGCGCCAGGAGCCGGAAGCCGACGAGGCCGGTCGCCACCACGAGGCCGATGAACACGGCCCCGCCGAGCCAGCCGCCGTTGGCGAAGGAGCCGATGTAGGAATTGTGCGGTTCGAGCCCGAAGATCAGCCGCCAGTGCATCGGCCCCATCCCGAACGGCCGCTCCAGCAGCATGGCGAAGCCGCGGATCTGGTTGCCGAAGCGGCCGGTCTCGCCCTGGTCGTAGTCCTGGGTCAGGGCCGCCCGGGTCTCGAACATCTTGTGGACGTGGTCGACCGAGAGCAGCCCGATCACCGCGACGGTGCCGAGAACGATGGTCGCCAGGGTCAGGAGCACGATGCGGCGGCGCAGGCGCGGGGAGTCGCTGCCGGCGTAGACCGATCCCACCATCAGCAGCACCGCGACGGCGCTCCCGCCCCAGGACCCGCGCGAGAACGACAGGAAGATGCCGGCCACGATGATCAGCAGGCCGGCGAGCGACACGAGCGGCCGGCGCGTGGAGCCGGTGAGCAGGCCGTGCATCAGGTAGAGCGCGCCGAGCGTCAGGAACGAGCCGAAGACGTTCGGGTCCTGGAACGTGCCCGAGGCCCGGTCGTACTTGTAGAACAGGTCCTCGATCCCGAGCCATTGCAGGTAGCCGACGATGCCCAGAGCCGCCGAGAACACGCAGCTCGCCGTGTAGGCCTTGAGCGCCAGCTCCATCCGGGCGTGGGTGTCGTCCGCGAAGAACATCGCGAAGAAGATGCAGGTGATCGAGAGATAGACCAGCTGCACCGTCCAGGTGACCGGGAACTCCTCGTTCAGGTAGGGCAGCAGCGCGGTGACGATGCCCGCGAGGTAGAGGAGCAGGAGCGCCACCAGGGGCACCGCCCCGCGGTGCAGCCGGACGCCGAGGCAGAGCCAGAGCAGGATCGTGGGGATCGCGACCGCGTCGTAGGGCGAGGTCTCCGAGAAGGCGAAGCAGGCGAAGAAGACGAACGCCGCGAACAGCGCCTTGGCCAGCCCCTCGACGGCCGCGATGAGCGGGATTCCGCCCGCCGACCCGGACGGGACCGGGCCTGCGGGCGCTGCGGTGTGGGCCATGGATACGCGGGCTCCGCGGGCCGGTTACGCGGGCCCGCGCCGTCCGTGATGCCACGGAAACGTTGAGAATCGCCTTCCCGGCGCGGGGCGCCGGGGAGGCGGCGCCCGTTCAGGCGCGGCAGGCCTCGAAGCCCTCCTTGATCGCCGCCGGATCGAGGTTGCGGCCGATGAAGACCACCCGGGAGATCCGCTCCTCGTCCTGGCCCCAGTCCCCCTGCACGTCGCCGTCGAGGATCATGTGCACGCCCTGGAAGACGAAGCGCTTCGGCTCGTCGGGGAAGGCCACGATCCCCTTGCACCGCAGGATGTCCGGACCCTGCGACTGGGTGAGGTTCGAGATCCACGGCATGAACTTGTCCGGGTCGACCGCGCCCTCGATCTTGGCCGAGATCGAGCGGATGTCGGAATCGTGATGGTGGTGGTGCCCCGCCTCGAGGAAGTCGGGCTCGACGTCGAGGATGCGGTCGAGGTCGAAGGCGTTGCGCTCGAGGACCGCGTCGAGGGGCACGGCGCATTTCTGCGTGCGGTGGAGCTTGGCCAGCGGGTTGATCGTGCGGATCTCGGCCTCGACGCGGTCGAGGTCGGCCGGGGACACGAGGTCGCTCTTGTTGAGCAGGATCACGTCCGCGAAGGCGATCTGGTTCTTCGCCTCCGGCGCGTCCTTCAGGCGGTCGGACAGCCACTTGGCGTCGGCCACCGTCACCACGGCGTCGAGGCGGGCGGCCTCGCCGACATCCTGGTCGACGAAGAAGGTCTGCGCCACGGGGGCCGGGTCGGCGAGGCCGGTCGTCTCGACGATGATCGCGTCGAACTTGCCCCGGCGCTTCACCAGCCCGTCCATGATCCGGATCAGGTCGCCGCGCACCGTGCAGCAGACGCAGCCGTTGTTCATCTCGAACACCTCCTCGTCCGCGCCGACGACGAGGTCGTTGTCGATGCCGATCTCGCCGAACTCGTTGACGATCACGGCGTAGCGCTTGCCGTGGTTCTCGGTGAGGATCCGGTTGAGGAGCGTGGTCTTGCCCGCGCCGAGGTAGCCGGTGAGCACGGTGACCGGGATCTTGCCGGAGGCGGAACCGGGAGCGGCCGGGGCGGAAGCGTTGCTCGTATCGGACATGACGGCTTCTTCGGTGACGGGTGCGGGATCGCGCGGGCCTGGACCCGCGAGCGTTGTCATATTGTAACAAATCCCGTCAAAGGAAGACGGGGCCACACGGTTTCGCGACCGGGGCGCCGGATCGATTGCCTGTCGGACAAGCTTTGCTCTAGGCACGCCGTACCGCCCGAATCTTCCCGCGGCGCGCCATAGAAAAGCACCAGCGACCGCATTGATGTAGGCGTCGTCCGGGCACGTATCGTACTCTCGTCACCCAGCCCGGACTCTCGGTCCGGACCTAGAAGATCATCCGCATGGACGCCCGAAATCCGCTGGACCAGGACGAGGCCGTCGCCGGCCCCGCGCGCGGGCGCCGATGGCCCGGCCTGCTGATCGCCGCCGTCCTGCTCGCGGCCGCCCTGGGCGCCGCCATCGCGTTTCCCGACCGGACCCGCGAGGCCGCCGCGCACCTCGTCGCGGCCGTGACCGGGCTGTTCGCCCCGGGCAACCCCGACCCGGGCATCGACGTGGAGAAGGCCGGCCCGGTGGAGCGGGTGTTCCGGCCCTCCAAGGAACAGCGGGCCGCCTTCGAGATCCTGCCGGTCGCCAACCTCGTATTCCGGCCCGAGGGCTCGGCCGAGGGACGGATCGCCCTCAACGAGGACGACAACGTCCCGGTGGTCTCGCCCTATGCCGGCCGGGTGACGAAGGTCCTGGTCCGCGCCGGCGACGACGTGAAGGCCGGCGACGTGCTGCTGACGCTCGAGGCCACCGACATGGTCCAGGCGCAGAACGACTATCAGGCGGCCGTGAACAACCTCCAGAAGCAGCAGGCGCTCCTGAAGCTCGACCAGACCATCGCGCAGCGCCAGCAGGAGCTGTTCCAGGCCCGCGCGACGGCACTGAAGGACTACCAGTCGGCCCAGAACGACGTCATCGCCGCCCAGAGCGACCTGAAGACCGCCGAGGGCGCCCTCGACGCGGTGCGGAGCCGCCTGCGCCTGCTGGGCAAGACCGACGCCGAGATCGCCGCCTTCGAGAAGAACGGCACGATGAGCGCCGAGACGCAGATCCGGGCGCCGATCGCCGGCACGATCGTCCAGCGCAAGGTCGGCATCGGACAGTACCTCTCGGCCTCCAGCGACCCGGTCTTCGTGATCGGCGACCTGTCGACGGTCTGGCTCGTGGCCAACGTCCGCGAGAGCGAGATCCCCAAGATCCGCATCGGCCAGGAGGTCGAGGCGAAGGTGGCGGGCTTCGGCGCGCGGGTGTTCAAGGCCCGGGTGAACTACATGGCCTCCAGCCTCGACCCGGCGACGCGGCGCCTCGCGGTGCGCAGCGAGGTCGACAACCCGGACCGGGTGCTGCGCCCGGAGATGTTCGCCACCTACACGATCATCACCGGCAAGGGTGAGCCGAGCCCGAGCGTGCCGGTGGCCGCCATCGTGTACGAGGGCGACCGCACCCACGTCTGGGTGGCGCGGCCCGACGGCGCCGTGGAGGCGCGCGACATCAAGCTCGGCCTGATCAACGGCGACAACGCCCAGGTCGTCCAGGGCCTGAGCGCGGGCGAGCAGGTCGTCACGCGCGGGGCCCTGTTCATCGACCGGGCGGCCACCGGCGACAAGGCGTCCTGAGCGGGGATCCGATGAACGCCCTGATCGCCTTCTCGCTGCGCCAGCGCGTGCTGGTGGTGCTGCTGTTCGTCGTGATGCTCGGCGTCGGCTACGGCGCCTACACGCAGCTCAACATCGAGGCCTACCCGGATCCGGTCCCGCCGCTCGTCGACGTGATCACCCAGAATCCGGGCCAGTCGGCCGACGAGATCGAGCGCTACATCACCATCCCCCTGGAGGTGGCGCTCGCCGGCATCCCGAACGCCCAGGTGGTCCGGACGATCTCGCTGTTCGGCCTCTCGGACGTGAAGGTCCAGTTCAACTACGAGTACACGTACGAGCAGGCGCTGCAGCGGGTGCTCAACCGCCTGTCGCAGGCGCCGACCCTGCCCAACGGCGCCACGCCGCAGATCTCGCCGACGAGCCCGGTGGGCGAGATCATGCGCTACAAGCTCGTCGGCCCGGCGGGCTACTCGCCCATGGACATGAAGACCTTGCAGGACTGGGTGCTGCAGCGCCGGTTCAAGGCGATCCCCGGCGTCGTCGACGTCACGGCCTTCGGCGGGAAGGCGAAGGAGTACGAGGTCGCGGTCGACCTGAATCGCCTCCAGGCCCAGGGCCTGACCCTGGTGCAGCTGACCAACGCACTGAACAACGCCTCGATCAACGTCGGCGGCCAGACGCTGAACGTCGGGCAGCAATCGGCGGTGGTGCGCGGCATCGGCCTGATCCGCGACATGGACGACATTCGCGACACGATGATCAGCCTCGTCAACGGCACCCCGGTGCTGGTGCGAGACGTGGCGGAGGTGCGCGTGTCGAACGCCCCGCGCCTCGGCATCGTCGGCCACGACAACCAGCCCGACATCGTCGAGGGCATCGTGCTCATGACCCGCGGCGGCAAGAGCCTGCCGACGCTGGAGCGGGTCGAGGCCGAGATCGACAAGATCAACAGCTCCACGATCCTGCCGCCCGACGTGAAGATCGAGCGGATCTACGACCGCTCGGGCCTGATCCACACCACCACCCACACGGTGATGCACAACCTCGTTTTCGGCGTGGTGCTGGTCTTCGTGGTGCAGTGGCTGTTCCTCGGCTCGCTCACGAGCGCGATCATCGTGGCGGCCACGATCCCGTTCGCGCTCGGCTTCGCGATCCTGATCCTGGTGGTGCGCGGCGACTCGGCCAACCTGCTGTCGCTCGGCGCGATCGATTTCGGCCTGATCGTCGACGCGACCGTGATCATGGTGGAGAACGTCTTCCGCCACATCGCCGAGCCCGATCACGTGAAGGGCGAGGATCCGCCCGACGGCCTCACCGGGCGGCTCGGCACGATCGCGATCGCCGGGCGCGAGGTGAACCGGGCGATCTTCTTCTCGGCGACGATCATCATCGTCGGCTTCCTGCCGCTGTTCACGATGACCGGCGTCGAGGGCCACATCTTCGGCCCGATGGCCAAGACCTACGCGTACGCGCTGCTCGGCGGCCTGCTGGCGACCTTCACCGTCTCGCCCGCGCTCTCGGCCCTCATGCTGCCGAAGAAGCTCGAGGAGCGCGACACCCTGATCGTGCGGGTGCTGCGCGTCGGCCACGAGGCGGCCCTGCGCTTCGGCCTGCGCAACCGGATCCTGGCGGTCGCCGTGATGCTGGCGGTTCTGCTGGTCTCGGGCCTCACGGCCCGCAACCTCGGCCTCGAATTCCTGCCGCGTCTCGAGGAGGGCAACCTCTACGTGCGCGGGACGATGCCGTCCTCGATCTCGCTGGAGGCCGGCAACGCCTACGTCCAGCGCATGCGCAAGATCTTCCAGGAGGTCCCGGAGGTCACCACCGTCCTGTCGCACCAGGGCCGCCCGAACGACGGCACCGACGCCACGGGATTCTTCAACGTCGAGATCCTAGCGCCGCTCAAGCCCATCGACCAGTGGCGCAAGGGCCTCGACAAGGAGACGCTGATCCAGGACCTCAGCAAGAAGCTGGAGGCAGAATTCCCCGGTATCGAGTTCAACTTCTCACAGTATATCGAGGACAACGTCCAGGAGGCCGCCTCGGGCGTGAAGGGCGAGAACTCGGTCAAGATCTACGGCAACGACCTCGCGCAGCTCACCAAGACCGCCAACGCCGTCAAGGCCGCGCTCGCCACCGTCCCCGGCGTCACCGACCTGTCGGTGTTCGAATCCCTCGGCCAGCCGACGGTGCGGATCGACGTCGACCGCCACAAGGCCGCCCGCTACGGCCTCTCGATCGGCGACGTGAACACCACGATCCAGGCGGCGATCGGCGGCCAGACCGCGGGCGACCTCTACGAGTACGGCTCGGACCGGCACTTCCCGATGCGGGTGCGGCTCGCCAAGGAGTACCGCTCCTCGCTCGCCGGCATCCGCAACATCGCGGTCGGCGCCCAGAACCCCAACGGCGGCGTGATCCAGGTGCCGCTCTCCGAGATCGCCGACGTCGACCTCGTCTCCGGCGCCTCGTTCATCTACCGCGAGGACCAGCAGCGCTACATCCCGGTGAAGTTCTCGGTGCGCGGCCGCGACCTCGGCAGCGCCGTGCTCGAGGCCCAGCGCAAGGTCGCCGACGCGGTCGACCTCCCGCCAGGCTACCGGCTGGAATGGGTCGGCCAGTTCACCAACCTGAAGGAGGCGGCCGCCCGCCTCAGCCTCGTGGTGCCGATCACGCTGCTGCTGATCGCGCTGCTCCTCTACATCAACTTCTCATCGGTGGCCGACATGCTGCTGACCCTGTCGGTCATCCCGATGGCGATGATCGGCGGCATTTTCGCCCTGGCGCTGACCGGCACGCCGTTCTCGATCTCGGCGGCGATCGGCTTCATCGCGCTGTTCGGGATCTCGACCATGGAGGGCGTGATCCTGCTCGCCTACTACAACCAGCTGCTCGACGAGGGCTGGAAGCGGCAGGAGGCGGTCTGGCACGCCGCCGTGGTCCGCATGCGCCCGGTGATGATGACCTGCGTGGCGGCCTGCGTCGGCCTGCTGCCGGCCGCGGTCTCCACCGGCATCGGCTCGCAGGTGCAGAAGCCGCTGGCGCTCGTGGTGGTGGGCGGCATCATCCTGGCGCCGAACCTGATCCTCGTGATCGTCCCGGTGCTGATCTCACTGTTCTCCCGACGCCGCCCGAACCCGGACGCCCAGGCGCGGCCCGCGCACCGGGCCGCCGCGTGAGCCGGCTCACGACCACGCGGGCCGGCGCGCGGCCCGTTGCAGGGGGGCCACAACGGCCGCGCCGCGCGCGCCGCCCGGGGATGGTCGGATTGACTTGGCAGCGGGTCGCGCCGCTCTACCGAGGTGAGGTTTTCGGGGGCGGGATGGTGAGCTTTGCGCCGAGACGGTGCGGACGGGCGACCGCGTGGCTGGCGGCCTCCCTGGGCCTGTCGGCCTGCGCGGTCGGCCCGAACTTCGTGGCGCCCGAGGCTCCGCCGGTCGGCCGTTACACCAAGGAGCCGCTGCAGAACCCCTCCGCGGCCGACAACATCCGGACCCGGCAGGGCGGCTCGGCCGACCAGAGCTTCGTGTCCGGCGCCGACATCCCGGGCGAGTGGTGGAGGCTGTTCCACTCGAAGGCCCTGAACCGCGTCGTCGAGCAGGCGCTCGCCAACAACCCAACGCTGGAGGCCGCGCAGGCCTCCCTGCGGGTGGCGCAGCAGAACGTGCTGGCCCAGAAGGGCACCCTCTACCCGAGCCTGACCGCGACGCCGCAGGTCCAGGGGGCGCTGGCGCCCGGCCTCGACCTGCAATCGCCCCTCAACAATCAGAGCCGGTACCTCTACAGCCTGTCCACGCCGCAGGCGGTGGTCTCGTACAATCCCGACGTGTTCGGCGGGAATCGCCGGCAGATCGAGTCGCTGGAGGCCACCACCGAGAACCAGCGCTTCCAGCTGGAGGCGGCCTACCTGAGCCTGACCGCCAACGTCGTCGCCGCCGCGATCCAGGAAGCGTCCCTGCGCGCGCAGATCGACGCGACCCGCAAGGTGATCCAGGCGCAGACCGAGGTCCTGCAACTCTACAACAAGCAGCTCTCGCTGGGTCAGATCGCCGGGGCCGACGTGGTGCAGCAGCAGGCCGCGCTGGCGCTGTCACAGCAGCTCCTGCCGCCGCTGGAGAAGGCGCTCGCCCAGCAGCGCAACCTGCTGACCGCCCTGGTGGGGCGCCTGCCCTCCGACGAGGTCTCCGAGACCTTCGACCTCGCCGCCCTGCGCCTGCCGACCCGGCTCCCGGTGAGCCTGCCCTCGCGGCTCGTGCAGCAGCGCCCCGACGTGAAGGCGGCGGAGGCCCTGGTGCAGCAGGCGAGTGCCAATGTCGGCGTCGCGGTGGCGAACCGCCTGCCGCAGTTCAGCCTGACCGCCACGGGCGGCTCCAGCGCCACGCGGATCGCCCAGATCGCCAATCCGGGCGCGGCGTTCTTCACGATCATCGGGCAGGCGACGGCGCCGATCTTCGATGCCGGCACCCTGTTCCGGCGCCAGCAGGCCGCCGAGGAATCGCTGACGGAGGCGCAGGCGCAGTACAAGGCGACGGTGATCACCGCCTTCCAGAACGTCGCGGACGCGCTGCGCGCGCTCCAGGCCGACGCGAAGGCCGTGGCCGCCGCCGACGCAGCGGTGAGCGCCACGAACCAGAGCCTCGCGCTGATCCGCAAGCAGTACACGGCCGGGGCGATCACCTCCTCGCAGGTGCTGATCGCCCAGCAGGGCTACCTCTCGGCGCTGGTGACCTCGGCGGCGGCGCGCGCCACCCAGTACGCCGACACCGCCGCGCTGTTCGTGGCCCTCGGCGGCGGCTGGTGGAACCGCGCCGACGTGGCGCCGCCCCCACCCGAGAAGGACCCGCTGAAGTTCCTCTGACGGGGCCGCCTCAGGTGTACATCGCGATGGCGTCCTGCAGCATCTGGTCAGTGGTGCTCATGACCTTGGTGTTGGCCGTGTAGGCCTGCTGGGTCTCGATCATCTTCGAGAACTGATCCGAGATCCCGGCATTGGACTGCTCCACCGAGCCGGCCGTGATGGTCGCGCCGTTGAGGCCGTAGCTCGGCGTCCCGGACTGGCCGGTGGCCACGTAAGTGCCGCCATCGAGCGAGGCGAGGTTGTCCTGCATGCCGAACTGCGCCAGCTGCAGCGTGCCGAGGGCCAGGGTGCTGCCGTCCGCGGCCGTGCCCGTGAGGGTGCCGGCGGGCGAGACCGCGAGGCTCGCCAGGGTGCTCGCCCCGGTCGGAACCTGGACGGGGGTCGTCGCCGAGGGGCCGGCGAACAGGTAGTAGCCCGCGCCGTTCGCGAGATAGCCGCTGGCGTCCGGAGCGAAGTCGCCGCGCCGCGTGTAGCCGGTGTCGCCGGCGAAGGCCGGGCTGTCCGGCGTCCCGGTGTTCTTCTTGACGACGAAGTAGCCGTTGCCCGAGATCGCGAGGTTGGTCGCCACACCGGTCGACTGCATCGTGCCCTGGATGTTGAGGCTGTTGCGCGTGCTCGGCAGCACGCCGCCGGTCAGCTGCGTGCCGTCCCGGGTCTCGGCCAGCATGTCGGCGAACCGCGTCTCGGTGGACTTGAAGCCCACCGTCTGGGTGTTGGCGATGTTCCCCGAGATATTGTTCAGGGCCAGCGACTGCGCCGAGGCGCCGGAAATCGAGTTCGAGAGCGCGGTGTAAAGGCCCATCGGGGTCTCCGTTCGCCGGAGCGGCACGGTCCCCGATCCGACGGAAGCCGATAAGGACCCACTATGGTTAACCGACGGTGTGTGACCGCATGTTGCTGAGCCGGCCCGCGCCGCCCGCGCGACGCCGGCGGACGCGTCACGCCCCGAGGGCGCTCAGCACGATCTCCCGCCGGTGCGGCCGGTCGCGGTGCTCGATCAGGTAGATCCCCTGCCAGGTGCCGAGCGCCAGCGCCCCGCCGACCAGCGGGATGGTCAGGGCCGAATCGGTGACCAGGGTGCGGATATGGGCCGGCATGTCGTCCGGCCCCTCGGCGCCGTGGACGTAGCCGGCGTGGCGCGGCGCGAAGCCGTCGAGCGCGGTCATCAGGTCGGTCTGGACGTCGGGATCGGCATTCTCCTGGATGGTCAGCGAGGCCGAGGTGTGCCGGCAGAACACCGTGAGGAGCCCGTCCCGGACGCCGCTGTCGCGCACGAACGCGGCCACCGCGGCGGTGAAGTCCGTGAAGCCCGGTCCCGGGGTCGCGACGGTGAGGCGCGCGCTGGCGTGACGCTCCACCGGACCGGAGGCCAGCGCCTCGACCGACCCGATCCTGCCCTCCCGTCCGTGTCCCTGCCTCATGCGGACTTCTCCATCAGCGTCGCGCCCGGCGCGATCTCGCGCTCGCCCCGGGCGAGGATCCGTTCCAGCACGTCGATCCGGTCGGCCTCCGCGGGCGGCTTGTCCCAGCGGATGCGGCTGACCCGGGGGAAGCGCATGGCCACGCCCGACTTGTGCCGGGTCGAGCGCTGCACGCCCTCGAAGGCGATCTCAAGGACGAGCCCGGCCTCGCGGCCGTGGGCGACCTCGCGCACCGGACCGAAGCGCTTGGTGGTGTTGTTGCGGACGTAGCGGTCGAGCTTGGCGAGCTCGACGTCGGTGAAGCCGTGATAGGCCTTGCCCACCGGCACCAGCTCGTCGCCGCCCTCGGGGGCCTCCCGCCAGACGCCGAACGTGTAGTCCGAGTAGAAGGAGGAGCGCTTCCCGTGCCCGCGCTGGGCGTACATCATCACGGCGTCGACGATGTGCGGCTCGCGCTTCCACTTCCACCAGGGTCCCTTGGGGCGTCCCGGCAGGTAGGGGCTGTTGAGGCGCTTGAGCATCACGCCCTCGATGGCGTCGGCATCCGCGCCGGCGCCCACCGAGGCCGGGTCCGCCCGGGCGGCCGCCAGAGCCTCCCAGTCCGCGAAGGGCACGAGCGGCGAGATGTCGATCCGCGCGTGGTCGAGGCGCGTGACCAGCGCCTCCAGCTTCCGCCGCCGCTCCGCGAAGGGCTCTGCCCGAAGGTCGTCGCCCTCCAGGGTGAGGAGGTCGTAGGCCCGCACGTGGGCCGGGAACTCCTCCAGGAGCTTGCCCGTCACGGCCTTCCGGTTCAGGCGCTGCTGCAGCACGTTGAAGCTCTGCACCCGCCGCTCGCGGAGGATCAGCAGCTCGCCGTCGAGGGCGCCCGCGAAGGTGATGGCCTCGGCGAGGTCCGGGAACGCCCCGGTGATGTCCTCGCCGGTGCGCGAATAGACCTTCCCGACCTGCTGGCCGGCCCGGTCGAGACCGCCGACGAGCTGGACGCGGATGCCGTCCCACTTCCACTCTGCGGAGAACGCCCCGGCCTCCAGCTTCTCGAGGTCGGCCTCCTCCTCGATCGGGTGCGACAGCATCGGCGGCCGGAACGGCGCGGGGTTCAGGGTCTCGGGCCGCTCGGCCCGGCCCTCGACCCAGGCGAACAGGGTCTCGAAGGGTGGGGTCAGCCCGTGCCAGACCTCCTCGACGGCGTCGGCGTCGTGGTTGCCCAGCGCGCCCACCGCCGTCTTGGCGAGCCGCGCCGAGACGCCGACCCGCAGGTTGCCGGTGACCAGCTTCAGGAGCGCCCAGCGCCCGGTCTCGTCGAGGGCGTCGAGCCAGTCGGCAAGATGGCGGGGCAGATCGCGCTTGGGGATGGTCGCGAGGGTTTCCACGACCTCGGCCAGGGTCGGGACGTGCGGCGGCGGGTTGTTGTGGCCGGGGCCCGGTTCCCGCGGCGCCTCCGCCGGTCCCGGCCAGATCAGCGCCGTCGTCTCCGCGAGGTCGCCCACGTAATTGTGCGACAGCCGGAACAGCACCGGGTCGATCCGCTCCTCGACCAGTCCCCGGATCAGGGCCGGCTTGGCCTCGCGGAAGCTCAGCGTGCCGGTCATGGCACCGAGCGCGTAACCGCGCTCGGGATCGGGCGTGCGCGCGAAGTAGTCCTGGAGCATGCGCAGCTTGGCGTTGCGGCGCGGCTCGTAGGCGAGGCGGTCGAGCAGGTGGGCGAAGTCGTTCACGCCGCCGCCTCCGCCCCGGAGCCCGCCTCCGAGGTCCCCTCGACCTCGCCGTCATCGCCGTAGCCGAGCAGGTGGAGCGGCTTCGCCCGGATCCCCTGGGTCCCGCACCAGTGGACCAACGCGTCCTCCTGGCCGTGGGTCACCCAGACCTCCCCGGCGCCGGTGTCGCGGATGGTGCGGCCCAGGTCCGGCCAGTCGGAATGGTCGGAGATCACCAGCGGCAGCTCGACGCCCTTCTGGCGGGCGCGGGCGCGCACCCGCATCCAGCCCGAGGCGAAGCAGGTCACCGGGTCGGGAAACCTGCGGGACCACAAGTCCTGGATCGACGAGGGCGGGCAGAGCACGATCGCCCCGTGCAGGTCCTTCCGCTCGGCGGCCACGACCTTGGGCGTGTCGCCGAGCGGCACGCCCTCCTCCTTGTAGAGCGTCGTCAGCTTCTCCATGGCGCCGTGCAGGTGGATCGGGCGGTCCCAGCCCTCCTCGCGCAGGAGCGCCATCACCCGCTGCGCCTTGCCGAGCGCGTAGGCGCCCACGATGTGGGCGCGCTCCGGGAACAGCCGGACCGATTCGAGGAGCTTGCGGACCTCGCCCCGCGTGTCGGGATGGGTGAAGACCGGCAGTCCGAAGGTCGCCTCGGTGATGAACACGTCGCAGGGCACGACCTCGAAGGGCAGGCACGTCGGGTCCGGCGCGCGCTTGTAGTCGCCCGACACCACGACGCGGACGCCGTCCCGCTCGATGGCGATCTGCGCCGACCCGAGGACGTGGCCGGCCGGGGCGAAGCGCACGGTGACGTCGCCGACGCGGAGCGCCGCGCCGAGCTGCGCCTCCTGCCGCTGGCGGCAGAAATCCGTCCCGTAGCGGACCGCCATGATCCGCAGGGTCTCGGGCGTCGCCAGCACCTGGCCGTGGCCCGCGCGGGCGTGGTCGGCGTGCCCGTGCGTGATCAGCGCGCGCTCCACGGGCCAGGTCGGATCAACGTGGAAGCGTCCGAGGGGGCAGTAGAGACCCTCGCGGGTCAGGGTGAGGAGATCGCTGGCGCGTATCGGCATCGGGTCCGTGCTGCCGGTGGAGTCCGCCGGTGGCCCCGGTATATAGGCGCCCCCGACCCGGCAGACGCATGGCCTCGCAGCTCAGTTCCGGCGACCTCCTCGCCGATCGCCGCTACCGCTACGCCGAGGCCTGCCTCGCCGACGGCGACCACGCGGCCGCCGCCGACCTCGCCGAGCAGGTCCTGGAACGCGCCCCGCGCTACGCGCCGGCCTGGCTCCTGCTGGGCCGGGCGCGCGCGGGCCTGGCCGCCGCCGGCCCCGATCCGGCCCTGCGCGACGCCGCGGCGCAGGCCTTTTCCCGCGCCCTCGACATCGATCCCGAGGACCGGCTGGGCGTGCGCGCGCATCTCGTCCGCCTGGGCGGCGGCGACATTCTCCCGGTCCTGTCGCCGGCCTATGTCCGCACCCTGTTCGACGACTACGCGCCACGGTTCGAGCGCCACCTCGTGGACGGCCTCGGCTATGTCGGCCCGCAACTCGTCCGCGACGCCCTGCCGCGCGTTCCGGAGCGCTTCGCGGTCGCCGTCGATCTCGGCTGTGGCACGGGGCTCATGGGCGAGGTCGTGCGCGACCGGGTCGACCATCTGACCGGGATCGACCTCTCACCCGGGATGCTGGCGCTGGCGCGGGCCAAGACGGCGCGGGGTCGGCCGCTCTACGAGCGCCTCGTCGAGGGCGACATCGGCGCCGCCCTGACCGACCTGCCGGAGGCGTCGGCCGACCTCTGCCTCGCCGCGGACGTCCTGATCTACGTCGCGGACCTCGCGACGTTCCTGGCGCGGGTGGGGCGGGTCCTGCGGCCGGGCGGGCTCGGTGCCGTCACGGTGCAATCCCACGACGGCCCCGGTTCCGTCCTGGGCGAGGACGGCCGCTACGCCCACGCGGAGGCCCACATCGCGGCGACGGCAGCCGCGTCCGGATTGGAGCTGCTGACGACGAGACCGGCGGAAGTCCGTCGCGAGGGCGGACGGCCAGTGCCGGGGCGCGTCGTTGTGTTGCGGCGCACATCGGCATGAAACCGCTCCGCTATTCGTCCATTGTCAGTCGACCGCGACTAGGCGCGGCGGCTCGATCGGGGGATCAGCATGGCGGAATACGGAAGTCGGACAGGTGGTGCAGCACCGGAGCAGAAACCTGAGCCACCGGCCGACAAGTCGTTTCCCGCCGATCCGCGAACCCGCATCCCTTTCGCGATCGCCCTCGCGGCGCTCGCGGGCTGCGCCGACTCCATCGGCTTCCTGGAATTCTCGCAGCTCTTCATGTCGTTCATGTCGGGCAACACCACCCGCTTCGGCGTGGCGGTCGCCAACGCCGACTGGGAGAACGTCAGCCGCGTCGCCAGCACCATCTGCATGTTCTGCTTCGGCGCCTTCCTGGGGACGCTGATCGCCGCCTGGGTCGGGCGCTGGCGCCTCGCCGTGCTGCTGACGCTCCAGGCCCTGCTGCTCGCCGGCGGCCTGCTGATGCCCTGGGGTACCTTCGCGTACCCGCTCCACGCCTATCCGATCGTCCTGGCGCTGGGCCTCCAGAACGCGACGCTGCAGGACGAGGGCGGCCGCTCCCTGGCGCTCACCTACGTCACGGGCGCCGTGGTGCGTTTCGGCACGGGCTGCGCCAACCTGCTGCTCGGCACGGTGGCGCCGTCCTTCTGGATCCAGGCGCCGCTCTGGGCCGGGCTCAGCACCGGCGCCGTCGTCGGCGGCCTGCTCGACATGCGCTACGGCGAATCGGCCTTCCTGTTCCCGGCGGCTCTGGCCGCCATCCTGGCGATGATCGCGATCGTCCTGACCATCGCCAAGCCGGGCAGCACCCTGGTGGCGGGCTCCTCCCCGGCGCCCGACGCCAGCCCGAAGGCCGAGGTCATCGACGCGATCCACTGAGACCCGGCCGCGGCGGCGGGATCGGGGTCAGCCGTCCGAATCCCGGACGCTGCCCCGGCCCTGCTTGATCGCGGCGCGGCTCTTCTTCGCGCCGATTCGCCGCTCCTGCGAGCCCCGGGTGGGCTTCGTGGGCCGGCGGATCGGCGGCGGCGGCTTGGCCGCCTCCGCCACCAGATCGACGAGCCGCTGCAGCACGTCGGCCCGGTTGCGCTCCTGCGTCCGGTGCCGCTGCCCGGCGAGGACGAGCACGCCGTCCTTGGTCATCCGCCGCCCGGCGAGCCGCACCAGGTTGGCCCGCACCCGCTCGTCGATGGCGGGCGAGGCCAGCGCCGCCCAGCGCAGCTGGACCGCGGTCTCGACCTTGTTGACGTTCTGTCCGCCGGCCCCCGAGGCGCGCATGAAGGACAGCTCGATCTCGTCCTCGTCGATGGCGATGCGCGGCGTCACGCGCAGGGCCATGGCGCCCTCCCCGGCCGCGCGACGACGGCGCGCCGCGCCCCCGCGTCGGGTGCGCAGCCCGCGAGCGGGCGGATGCGGATCGGCGGCTCCGTCACCATATCTGTCCCGTGCCTCCCGTCCCGTACCCCGTCGGCGCGATCCCGCCCGCGTCCCCAGCGGGGCCCCGATTCAGGCCGCCTCGGCCGGCGTGCGGGCGCGGAGCGCGAGGGCGTGCAAACCCCGCTTGAACGCGTCGTCGAGCAGCGCGTTCACCAAGCGGTGCCGCTCGACGCGGCTCTTGCCCTCGAACGCCGACGCGACGATGTCGAGCCGGTAATGGGTCTCGCCCCCCGGCCGCGCTCCGGCGTGGCCGGCATGCAGATGCGACTCGTCGATCACGTCGAGCCGCGCCGGCGCGAGTTGCTCCCGCAGCCGCGCCTCCATCCAGTCCCGCAGGGTGCCGCCCGCGCCCGCACCGTCCGTCATCGTGCCCTCGCGTCGTGTCCGTGGGCGCCGTCAAGCCCGATCCCGCGCATGCGTCATCAGGCCCGGTGCCCTTGTGTCTCAGGTCCGCCCCCTCATAATCGGCCCGTCATGGATCTCAACTCGCGCCTGTTCGACAGCATCCGGATCAAGCCGACCTGCGACGAGCCGAAGCCCGCCGCGGAAGCCGGCTGCGAGAGCCCCGGCTGCACCCATCCGGGCCTGTACCGGGCGCCGAAGGGGCGGAAGGCGGAGGGCCAGTACTGGCGCTTCTGCATCGACCATGTCCGCGCCTACAACGCCACCTACAATTACTTCGATGGCATGAACGACGCCGCCGTTCAGGCCTACCAGAAGGACGCGATCATCGGTCATCGCCCAACCTGGGCGATGGGCGTGAACCGGACCGGCGAGGCCAAGCCGGCGGACGAGCCGGTTCGGGACTGGGCCTACGTCGATCCCCTCGGCATCCTGCGCGGCGAGGGCGTCGGCGACGCGCGCCGGCGTGCCCGCCAGCCCGAGGAGCCGCGCAAGCCCAAGCACTCGGCGACGGTGCGCCGCGCCCTCGACGTGATGGGCCTCGAGGAGGGCGCGGACGCGGCCGCCATCAAGGCGCAGTACAAGGTGCTGGTGAAGCGCTTCCACCCGGACGCCAACGGCGGCGACCGCTCCTTCGAGGAGCGCCTGCGCGACATCATCCGCGCCCACGACGTGCTCCGCGCGGCCGGTCTCTGCTGAGCGGCACGAACGATGCACGCCGGTTCGCACCCAGGATAGGGCAAACCGCGCGGGGCGGCCCTATATGGGATCCATGCCGGTCGGTGGCGCGCGAGCGCGCCGCCGTCTAAGGATGGCTCCGCCCCGCCGCGGAGGCCCGGCTCGACGTCCTTCCGCGCGGATGCTTCACTGTTTGGGAGTGGAGCGCCCGCGCCTCACGAGGTTCCGAATGCTCTCTGACGCTACGCCCGCCGCGCTGCCCGACCGCACCGTCTCCGTCCGCGATGTCTTCGGCATCGACCTCGACCTCAAGGTGCCGGCCTTCGCCGAGCCTGAGGAGCACGTGCCGGATGTCGACCCGGACTACATCTTCGACCGGGAGACGACGCTCGCGATCCTGGCCGGCTTCGCCCGCAACCGCCGCGTGATGGTCACCGGCTATCACGGCACCGGCAAGTCGACCCATATCGAGCAGGTCGCCGCCCGGCTGAACTGGCCGTGCATCCGGATCAACCTCGACAGCCACGTCTCGCGCATCGACCTCGTCGGCAAGGACGCCATCGTCCTGCAGGACGGCAAGCAGGTCACCGCCTTCCAGGACGGGATCCTGCCCTGGGCGCTGCAGAACAACGTCGCGCTCGTGTTCGACGAGTACGACGCCGGCCGCCCGGACGTGATGTTCGTGATCCAGCGCGTGCTGGAGCTCTCGGGCCGGCTGACGCTCCTCGACCAGAAGCGCGTGATCCGCCCGCACCCGGCCTTCCGGCTGTTCGCCACCGCCAACACGGTGGGCCTCGGCGACACGTCGGGCCTCTATCACGGCACGCAGCAGATCAATCAGGGCCAGATGGACCGCTGGTCGATCGTCACCACGCTGAACTACCTGCCGCACGACCGCGAGGTCGACATCGTGCTCTCGAAGGCGACGCATTACCGGGGCGACCAGGGCCGCGACATCGTCAACCGGATGGTGCGCGTGGCGGATCTCACCCGCAACGCCTTCATGAACGGCGACCTCTCCACCGTCATGAGCCCGCGCACGGTGATCACCTGGGCCGAGAACGCCGACATCTTCAAGGATATCGGCTTCGCCTTCCGGGTGACGTTCCTCAACAAGTGCGACGAGCTGGAGCGGACGCTGGTGGCCGAGTTCTACCAGCGCGCCTTCGGCAAGGAGCTGCCCGAGAGCGCGGTGAACGTCGCGCTGAGCTGACCCGCATGGAGGACGCGATGGCGCATCCGGCCCCGACGCGCGAGGACGCCCCGGCGACTGCGCACGCGCGGGGACGGACCCGCCACGCGGACGATCTCTACACCTGGGTTCAGGAGCAGGTGGCGCTGCTCCGCGCCGGCCGGGTGGACGCGCTCGACCTCGACAACATCGCCGAGGAGCTGAGCGACGTGGGTTCGGAGCAGTACGATAAGCTCGAGAGCGCGATCGAGGTGCTTCTCGCCCACGCCCTCAAATGGGATCACCAGCCCGAGCGGCGCAGCCGAAGCGGGTCGCTGACGATTGCGGAACAGCGCGTGCGGATCGACAGGCAGGTGCGCAAAAATCCAGGTCTCAAGCCGCGCATCGCCGAAGCCGCCAGCGAAGGCTACCGGGTCGGTCGGATCCGAGCCGCTCGCGAGATGAAGCGATCGCCCGAAACCCTGCCCGCGGACTGTCCCTACAGCTGGGACGAGATCCTGAACCGCCCCTTCGCGTTCGAGGACGACCGGTAGCGCTGATGTCCATCTCCAACCGCAAGCCCGGCGAGCGCCGCGAACCCGTGGCCGAGCCCCTGAAGCGCTCGGTGGCCGGGTGCTTGCGCGCCATCGCCCGGCGCTCCGAGGTCGAGGTCACCTACGCGACCGACCGGCCGGCGCTCACCGGCGACAAGGCCCGCCTCCCTGAGCCCCCGCGCAAGCTCTCGGCGCAGGACGTCGCGGTGCTGCGCGGCAACGCCGACGCCATGGCGCTGCGGCTGGGCTGCCACGACGTGGCCGTCCACCGCCGTCTCGCCCCCGAGAACGCACCCGCGCGCGCCGTGTACGACGCGGTCGAGCAGGCCCGGGTCGAGGCGATCGGGTCGCGCCGGATGGCGGGCGTGGCCAGCAACATCTCGGCGATGCTGGAGGACCGCTACCATCGCGGCGGCAAGTACGAGTCCATCACCGACCGGGCCGACGCTCCGATGGAGGATGCCGTCGCCCTGATGGTGCGCGAGCGCCTGACCGGCCAGAAGCCGCCCGAGGCCGCGACCAAGATCGTCGAGCTGTGGCGCGAGCATATCGAGGCCAAGGCCGGCCCGAACCTCGACGGGCTGCTCGGCTCGATCGAGGATCAGCGCAAGTTCGCCCGCTCGGTGCGCGACCTCCTCACCTCCCTCGACATGTCGGACGAGACGCCGTTCGACGCGGAGGACGACGAGAACGACGACGAGAACGACGCCCAGGACGACGAGCAGAACCCCAGCGAGGGCGATTCGGAGGAGAAGAGCCAGGGCGAGCGCGCCGAGATCGAGACCTCCGAGGAGGCCTCCGACGAGATCGAGGAGGGCGCCCAGGAATCCGCCGACGCACCGTCTGGTGAGTTGCCCGAGGAGGCCGAGGACGCGGAGTCGGAGGAGGCCTCGGAGGCCTCGCGCCCGCCGCAGCGGCAGGGCAACGAGGCGCGCGGGCCCGAGTACAAAGTGTTCAATCCGCGGTTCGACGAGGTCATCCACGCCGAGGAGCTGTGCGACGCCGACGAGCTGTCGCGCCTGCGCTCCTACCTCGACAAGCAGCTCTCGCACCTGCAGGGTGTGGTCGGCCGCCTCGCCAACCGGCTCCAGCGCCGCCTCCTCGCCCAGCAGAACCGCGCCTGGGAGTTCGACCTAGAGGAGGGGCAGCTCGACCCGGCGCGGCTCGTGCGCGTGGTCATCGACCCGTACCAGCCGCTCTCCTTCAAGCAGGAGAAGGACACCAATTTCCGCGACACGGTGGTCACGCTGCTCCTCGACAATTCGGGCTCGATGCGCGGCCGGCCGATCACCGTGGCGGCGACCTGCGCCGATATCCTGGCGCGGACACTGGAGCGCTGCGGCGTGAAGGTGGAGATCCTGGGCTTCACCACCCGCGCCTGGAAGGGCGGCCAGAGCCGCGAGGCGTGGCTCGCCGCCGGCAAGCCGCCGAATCCCGGCCGCCTGAACGACCTGCGCCACATCGTCTACAAGTCGGCCGACGCGCCCTGGCGGCGCGCGCGGAAGAACCTCGGGCTGATGATGCGCGAGGGGCTGCTCAAGGAGAACATCGACGGCGAGGCCCTGGACTGGGCGCACAAGCGCCTGCTCGGACGGCCGGAGCAGCGCAAGATCCTGATGGTGATCTCCGACGGCGCGCCGGTGGACGATTCGACCCTGTCGGTGAATGCCGGCAACTACCTGGAGCGGCACCTGCGCTGGATGATCGAGGAGATCGAGACGCGCTCGCCGGTGGAACTGCTGGCCATCGGCATCGGCCACGACGTGACCCGGTACTATCGCCGCGCCGTGACGATCATCGACGCCGAGGAGCTCGGCGGGGCGATGACCGAGAAGCTCGCCGAGCTGTTCGAGGAGGACGGCGCGGCGCCGACGGGGCGGATGCTGCGCGCAGCGGGCGGGCGGCGGTAATCACGCCGCGCGCTGCCGCGCGCAACAGACGATCCGCGTCGAGGAAGCTGGCAGATCCGAACCTCGACACGGTTCATGTTCGCAACTTGGACGGCGAAGCCCCCTCCGTCATCACGAGCGCAGCGAAGTGACCTAGGGCGGCGCGGGGCTTGTCCACGTGGCGCCGCCTGGATTGCTTCGCTCCGCTCGCAACGACGGCGCAGGGGCATCGGCCGGACATTGACGGCAGCCTGCGGCCGAGCTCTGGATTGCTTGAAGTGGCATGCCAGCCGCAAACAAGCGGAAACCGCCGCGGCCTCGACGGCCACGGCGGTTCAAACCGTCCGATAGGGGCGTGAAGCCCGACGACTCAGGCCGCGGCGGCCGGGGTCTCGGCGAGCTTCTTATGGATCTCGCGCTTCAGGAGGCGGGCAGTCTGCGACAGGTCACCCTCGCCGGCCTTGATCAGGAAGGCGTCGAGGCCGCCGCGGTGCTCCACCGAGCGCAGGGCGTGCGCCGTGACACGCAGGCGGACGCGCTTGCCCAGCGCGTCGGACTGGAGGGTGACGTTGCACAGGTTCGGCAGGAACCGGCACTTGGTCTTGCGGTTCGAGTGGCTCACGAGGTGGCCGACCTGAACGGCCTTGCCGGTGAGTTCGCAGCGGCGCGCCATGATAAAAAACGATCCCGTCTCGTTCCGCCCGGTGAAGACCCGATCGCGGCCGGCGCGATCATCGTCGCAGCGGGCGGCGCCCATTGCGTGTTCCAGGTCCGGCGGAGTCCTGTTGAAGGCGCGAGCCTATAGGCGACGAAGGCGCGGTGCGTCAAGGTGCCGGCGGGGTTCAGCATCGCGCCGGACGACCAACGGTCTGTTAACCACGATGCCGGGATATAGCCTTCTTCCACCTGCAGGAAGGCGCCTCTCCCCGCTCCGTGCGTCGCAGAGGACGTCGGCGAGCGGGTGTGTTCGAGAGGGTGCGTTCGAGCGAGTGTCTTGGCCCGCCCGCCCTGGGATGCGATCCGGATCATGAGCGCCACGCCAATCCGTCGAATGATCAAGCCGTCGAAGAAGCACGCTGCCGGGCGCCTCGCGGGCAGCCTCCTCGCGGTCGCGGTCCTCGCGGCCCCGACCGATGCCGGCGCGCGGACGTCGCGGGCCAAGCGGGCCGCGCCCGCCGCCGCGACCGTGGCGGTGGATTACGGTATCAACCTCGCCGGTCTCCCGATCGGCACGGCCCGCCTGGCCGGCTCCTTCGACCGCGACCGCTACATGATGGACGTGTCGGCCGTGCTCACCGGCCTCGTCGGCGCGATCACCGGCGGCAAGGGCTCCGCCCGGGCCTCGGGAAGCTTCTCGGCCGCGCCGCAGCCCGGCGCCTTCGCCATCGCGACCCAGACGGCGAGTTCCGGCATCGCGGTGCGCATGGCCCTGGCGCGCGGCAACGTCGTCCAGGCCGAGATCACGCCGCCGCTCGTCGACATGCAGGACCGCGTGCCGGTCACCCCGGCCAACAAGCGCGGCATCATCGACCCGGTGAGCGCGCTGCTGATGCCGACCCAGGGGCGCGGCGAGCCCCTCGACCCGGAGAACTGCAACCGGACCCTGCCGGTCTTCGACGGCGCCACCCGCTTCAACGTGGTGCTGAGCTACGCCGAGACCCGCCCGGTGCAGAAGCCCGGCTATGCGGGGCAAGTCCTCGTATGCAACGCCCGCTACCAGGCGGTCGCCGGCCACCGGCCGGACCGGCCGGGCGTCAAGTTCATGGAGGAGAACCGCGAGATGTCGGTCTGGCTCGCCCCCGTCGAGGGGACGCGCGTCCTGATCCCGCTGCGCATCTCGGTGCTCACCACGATCGGCACCAACATCATCGAGGCCACACGCTGGAGCCAGAGCGGCACGCCGACGACCACCGGCACGGCCGGCGCCGCCGGCAACAGTGTCGCGCAGGCGAGCCTGTCCGGGCAGTAGCGGCGCGTCAGGGAGCGTTTGACCGGCGGCCGGTTTCCCGGCACCTCGGCGCGGCGCGGCAGCCGCGCGGGGAGGTCAGCAGTGCCCAAGGGCTACATCATCGTCCGGATGACGGTCACCGACCCGGACACCTACAAGGACTACGCCGCCATGGCCTCCGAGGCGATGCGCAAGTACGGCTGCAAGCCGCTGGTGCGCGGCGGCCGCTGCGAGGCGCTGGAGGGCGAGGGCCGTCCGCGCAACGTCGTGCTGGAATTCGAGTCCTACGAGGCGGCGCGCACCTACTACTTCTCGCCCGAGTACCAGGCTGCCGTAGCCAAGCGCCGGCCCGCGGGCATCGGCGAGGTGGTGCTCGTCGAGGGCGTCGACTGATCGACGTACCGGTCGCAGCCGGGCTCGACGCGGCCCGCGCCATCGGCGCGTGCTGCGAGATGACCCAGGGAGGCGCCGGGCCGGTGGGAACCCTCGCGGCGGGGACCGCGGCCGCGCGGGTGGAGGGAATCTTCACGTTCCCGGCGATAATGCCCGGATGTGCTCGCCTGCCCTCCGAATCGCCCTCGCCCTCGCCCTGGCCGCGCTCGCGGGGCCGGCCGCGGCGCAGTCCCTCAGTGCCGGGTCCGCCGATCCAGGGTGCGGCGGTGACGCCTTCTCGTCGGCCGAGGTCGTCGAGAACAGGCCGCCCCGCCGCGGCCCCCTCGTCGCGACCCCCGACACGCTCTGCGCCGACCTCGCGCCGCAGCCGGGCACGCCGACGACGCAGATCGACGTCTACCCGATGATCACGCCGCAGATTGGACCTGGCGGCGGCGGCATCCCATATGGGGGAGGACCGTACCGGCCCTAGCGTCCCTGACGCGGTCGGCCGGTCGAACCCGCCTCCCCGCCCGCGCCGCGACGGCGCCGCGACGGCCTTCCCGCTCGAAGGAACCGCCGACCATCGACGCGCTGCTCCGCCCCACGCCCAGCCGCTCGCTGTCCCGCGAGGCCCGCGCCCGCGGCGTCACCGCGGTCCTCGGGCCGACCAACACCGGCAAGACGCATCTCGCCATCGAGCGGATGCTCGCCCACCCGACCGGCATGATCGGGCTGCCCCTGCGGCTGCTCGCCCGCGAGGTCTACCTGCGCGTCGTCGCGAAGGTCGGCCCCGAGAAGGTCGCCCTCGTCACGGGCGAGGAGAAGATCAAGCCGGACCGTCCGCGCTACTGGATCTGCACCATCGAGGCGATGCCGCGTGACCTCGACGTGGCGTACGTCGCCATCGACGAGATCCAGCTCGCCGCCGACATGGATCGCGGCCACGTCTTCACCGACCGCCTGCTCTACGTCCGCGGCCGGGAGGAGACCCTGCTGATCGGCTCCTCGACCATGCTGCCGCTGGTCCAGGACCTGATTCCGAACGTTCACACCACGACCCGGCCGCGGCTCTCGCAGCTCACCTTCGCGGGGGAGAAGCGGCTGTCGCGCCTGCCCCGGCGCACCGCCATCGTGGCGTTCTCGGCCGAGGAGGTCTACGCGATCGCCGAGCTGATCCGCCGCCAGCGCGGGGGCGCCGCGGTGGTGCTGGGCGCCCTGTCGCCGCGGACCCGCAACGCCCAGGTCGAGATGTACCAGGCGGGGGACGTCGACTACCTCGTGGCCACCGACGCGGTCGGGATGGGCCTCAACCTCGACGTCGATCACGTCGCGTTCGCGGCCAACTGGAAGTACGACGGCACCCGCTTCCGCAAGCTCACCCCCGCCGAGATGGGCCAGATCGCGGGGCGCGCCGGCCGCCACCTCGCGGACGGTACCTTCGGCTCGACCGGACGCTGCCCGCCCTTCGAGGCCGAGCTGGTGGAGCGGCTGGAGAGCCACGACTTCGATCCCCTGCGCATCCTGCAGTGGCGCAATCCGGATCTCAGCTTCGGCAGCCTGGAGGGCCTGCAGGCGAGCCTCGACGAGCACCCGCGCGAATCGGGCCTGACGCGCGCGCCCATGGGGGAGGACCAGCAGGCCCTCGAGATCCTCATGAAGGAGGACGACATCCGCGACATGGCGCGGAGCGCCGCTACGGTGCGCCGCCTGTGGGACGTCTGCGGCGTGCCGGATTACCGCAAGGTCCACCCGCAGGTGCACGCCGACCTCGTGGCGCAGCTCTACCGATTCCTCATGAAGGGCATGGCGGGCCGCATCCCCGACACGTGGTTCGCCGAGCAGGTCGCGATGATCGACCGGACCGACGGCGACATCGACACGCTGTCCCGCCGGATTGCCCAGGGACGCACCTGGACCTTCGTGGCGAACCGTCCCGACTGGCTGCGCGACCCAGAACATTGGCAGGGCGAGACGCGTCGGGTAGAGGACAGGCTGTCCGACGCCCTGCACGAACGCCTCGCGAGCCGCTTCGTCGACCGGCGCACAAGCGTCCTGATGCGGCGCCTGAGAGAGAACACGATGCTCGAAGCCCAGATCACCGCCGACGGTGACGTCACCGTCGAGGGTCAGCATGTCGGCCACCTTCACGGATTTCTGTTCGTTCCCGATGCCAGCGCCGAGGGGCACGAGGCCAAAACCCTGAGGAGCGCCGCCGAGAAGGCGCTCGCCGGGGAGATCGAGTCCCGGGCCGAGCGGTTTTCGGCAACGGCCGATTCGACCCTCGTGCTCTCGCACGACGGCACGATCCGCTGGACCGGCGCGCCCGTCGCCAAGCTCACCCCCGGCGAGAAGCTGTTCGCCCCGCAGATCCGTCTGCTGGCGGACGACAGCCTGACCGGCGCGCATCGCGAGAAGGTCGAGGCGCGCCTCGAAGCGTGGTTGAAGGCCTACATCGTGCGGCTGCTCGGGCCGCTGATGGAGATCGAGACCGCGGCAGACCTGACTGGCCTCGCCAAGGGAATCGGCTACCAAGTCGTCGAGGCGCTCGGCGTGCTGGAGCGCTCGAAGGTGGCGCACGAGATGCGCAGCCTCGACCAGGAGGGCCGCGGCGCCCTGCGCCGCCACGGCGTCCGGTTCGGCGCCTACCACATCTTCCTGCCGGCGCTGCTGAAGCCGGCGCCCCGCACGCTCGCGGCTCAGCTCTGGGCCCTGCGCAACGGCGGCCTCGACCAGCGCGGCCTCGACGAGATCGCGCATCTCGCCGGCTCCGGCCGCACCTCGATCAAGGTCGACCGCGAGATCGCCAAGGGCCTCTACCGCGCGGCCGGCTTCCGGGTCAGCGGCGAGCGGGCGGTGCGGGTCGACATCCTGGAGCGGCTCGCCGACCTTATCCGCCCGGCGATCGCCTACCGGCCCGGTACCACCCCGGGCGCCCCGCCGGACGGCACCGCCGACGGCGACGGCTTCGTGGCCACCGTCGGCATGACCTCGCTGGTCGGATGCTCGGGCGAGGATTTCGCCTCGATCCTGAAGTCGCTCGGCTACAATTCCGAGGCGCGCCCCGGCCCGGCCATCACGGTGCCGCTCGTCCCCGCTGCCGCCACCGCGCCGGCGGCGCCGACCGCCGCCGAGGCTTCCTCCGAGGAGGCTGTCGCCGCGCAGGCTGATGCCGCCGAGCCGGTCGGCGACGAGGCCCCGGCCGCCGAGGGTGTCGAGACCACCGCCGATCACGCTGACGCGGCCGAGGAAGCCCCGGCCGCCCTCGAGGCGGAGCCCGCCGAGGGCGAGACTGCGGACGAGTCGGCCGGCACGCCGGTCGACGCGGCCACCGAGGCGCCCGCGACCGAGACATCTGCGACCGAGTCGCCCCACGCCGAGGCGGAGCAGCCGGCCGAGGCGGACGCCGCGCCGGCGGCCGAACCCATCGCCGAGGAGACCGCGCCCGACGCGGCCGCCGAGGTGGAGCCCGACGCGGCCGAGTCGGCCGAGACGGCCGAGGCCGTTGGTGCCGAGGGCGAGGGCGCAGCCGAGATCCCGCAGATCGAGGTCTGGCGCCTGCAGCGCCACCAGCGCCCGGCCCACCAGCGCCCGCAGAACCGTCCCCGCGGGGCTGGTCGGGGGCGCGACGGCGGCCAGCAGGGCCAGCATTCGGGACAGGGGCGTCCCGACGGTGGCCGGCCGGAGCAGCGCCGGGCCGAGGGCGACGGTGGCCCGCGCCCCGGCCGGGACCGCGGCCCGCGCCGCGACCGCTTCGAGGGCGGCCGTCCGGAACGCCGCGACGACCAGCGCGGCGCCGAGCAGCGCCATTCCGGCCCGCGGCCCGACCAGCGGCCGCCGCGGCGCGAGCGGGCGCCCGATCCGGACTCGCCCTTCGCCAAGCTCGCGGCCCTGAAGGCGCAGCTCGAGGCCGGCGACGGCGGGAAGCGCTGATCCGCGGCGGATGCGCGAGGACCGGCAGCGCCTCGACAAGTGGCTGTGGTTCGCGCGCTTCGCGCGGACCCGGTCGCTCGCGGCGCGGCTGGCCTCCGACGGCTTCGTGCGGGTGAACGGCAGCCGGGCCGAGAACCCCGCGAAGGCCATCGGCATCGGTGACGTGGTCACGGTGGCGGCGCCCCACGCGACCCTGGCCGTGCGGGTCCTCGGTCTCGGCCTGCGCCGCGGCCCGGCGTCGGAGGCGCGGCTCCTCTACGACGACCTGTCGGGCGGCACCCTGTCGGTCGAGGACGGTCCGGACGGGCCGTCCGAGTGATGAGGTCGCGCCACAGCGGCCGCGCGAGCGACCCGACGCGAACCCTTGCGGCGCCCGCACGCTTGTCAGTCCGGGAGGCAGCGTCTAGAGCCGTGGGCCTCCGAGATCCGTCCCCGTGTCGGGTCTCACCGGCGTTCCCCTCGCAGCACCCTCCGGGCGCGCGGGCCGTCTCCAGGCTCCGCCCGGGCCAAGTCGAGTTTTAGGACGAAGACATCCGATGACCTACGTCGTCACCGACAATTGCATCAAGTGCAAGTACACGGACTGCGTCGAGGTCTGTCCGGTGGACTGCTTCTACGAAGGCGAGAACATGCTCGTCATCCATCCGGACGAGTGCATCGATTGCGGCGTCTGCGAGCCGGAATGCCCCGCCGAGGCGATCAAGCCCGACACCGAGTCGAATCTCGACACGTGGCTGAAGCTGAACGCCGACTACGCCAAGTCCTGGCCCAACATCACGCAGAAGAAGGAAGCGCCGGCCGACGCCAAGGATTGGGACGGCAAGAGCGGGAAGCTCGAGGCGCATTTCTCGCCCAACCCCGGCTCGGGCGACTGACCCCGCGCCGGCCCCGCAGGTTCTGACGCCGGCCCGCGGCCCGCTTCCCAGATTGCGGGAAGATCTGTCGGGCCCCTGCCGCCGCTGAACCCCGCGGCGGGGCTGCGTCATACGAGGGCCTGATACGCGGCCAGGTCATTCCTGTCCCGCCGCACCAGTGTAAAACTCTTTGGCGCCGCGCTTGGTCCGCGCGTGCGTCTTCAGGGATGCTTTGATCTGCGCGCCGGATTGTGGTAGACAATCCGCCTGCCGTCGCTCGCGCCTGACGTGCTCCCTCCGGCTGAAACGCCTTCGCTTTTCGTGGGTTAGGAGTAGTACGCGCTCGACCGCTGGAGGCGACTTCGGCGGGCGGGCTAGGCGTTCGCACGGCCGCGCCGGGGAACGCCCGGATTCGTGCGCTCGGCGCCGGGTCCGGGAGCGGCGAGGCAGACCGGGTGTCCCGCCCGGAAGAACACGGTTTCGCGCGGCGCCGAACGCTGCGCGCCAGTGGAGGCCCTTCTCGCATGACCACAGCCAAGAAGACGACGACCGCAGGCCGGCAGGGCTTCAAGACCGGCGAGGCTGTCGTGTATCCGGCCCACGGCGTCGGTCGCATCACCGCGATCGAGGAGCAGGAGATCGCCGGCTACAAGCTTGAGCTGTTCGTCGTATCGTTCGAGAAGGACAAGATGGTCCTGCGCGTCCCCACCGCGAAGGCCAACAGCGTGGGCATGCGCAAGCTCGCCGAGCCGGAACTGGTCAAGAAGGCGCTCGACCTGCTGACCGGCCGCGCCCGGATCAAGCGCACCATGTGGTCGCGCCGCGCGCAGGAATACGAGGCCAAGATCAACTCGGGCGACCTGCTCGCCGTCACCGAGGTCGTGCGCGACCTCTTCCGGTCCGAGGCTCAGCCGGAGCAGTCCTACTCCGAGCGCCAGCTCTACGAAGCTGCCCTGGACCGGATCGTGCGCGAGATCTCGTCGGTGAACCGCATCACCGAGACCGAGGCCCTGAAGCTGATCGAGCAGAGCCTCGCCAAGTCGCCCCGTAGGGCGAAGAACGAGGCGGAGCCCGAGGCCGAGGCCGACGGTGACAGCGAGGGCGACGACATTCAGGAGGAGGCCGCCTGAGGCGCGCTTCCCCCCCGCGGACGACATCGAACCCGGCCCCTTTGGCCGGGTTTTTTGTGCCCGGACCGTTCCGACCCGGCGCGCCGGCCCGGTCGTTTCGGGACATCCGGGCTGGACGGCGCGCGGCCGGATCCCATCTGATCGGAACGGAACACGATTTCGTGGCCGCCCGGTTGTCGCATTGTGGGGCATCGGGACGGAACTTTCGCGTTTTGCCTTCCGTTGTCGGTTGCCTGGCGTCGCCTCTCGGTGGCGCCTGCGCGTCGGGCTATCGGCTCGACGCCGCAACAGCACTCGACAACAAGAGGCAGGCGGATGGCTGAGATCGCGGGAATTCGACGGCAGTTCATACGGACTGCCATGGAGGCACCCTTCCTGGCCCGGGAAGAAGAGCGCGGCCTCGCCGTCCGCTGGAAGGACGAGCGCGACGAGCGGGCCCTCCACCGTCTGATCTCCGCCCATATGCGCCTCGTCATCGCCCTGGCGGGGCGTTTTCGTCACTACGGCCTGCCCATGGCCGACCTCGTCCAGGAAGGGCATGTCGGCCTGATGGAGGCCGCCGCCCGGTTCGAGCCCGAGCGGGACGTCCGCTTCTCGACCTACGCGACGTGGTGGATCCGCGCGTCGATCCAGGATTACATCCTGCGCAACTGGTCGATCGTGCGCGGCGGCACGTCCTCCGCGCAGAAGGCCCTGTTCTTCAACCTGCGGCGGCTGCGCGCCCGGCTGATGCAATCCACCGAGGAGCATGTCGGCGACGAGATCCACCGCCGCATCGCCAGCGCCATCGGCGTGTCGCGGGACGACGTCGCCCTGATGGACGCGCGCCTCTCCGGTCCCGACATGTCGCTCAACGCCCCGGTGGGCGAGGACAGCGACGCCTCGTCGGAGCGGATGGACTTCCTCGTCGACGGCGCCGACCTGCCGGACGAGACCGTGAGCGCCACGGTCGACGGCGAGCGTCGGTTGAGCTGGCTCCAGCAGGCCCTGACCGTGCTGTCGGAGCGCGAGCTGCGCATCCTGCGCGAGCGCCGCCTCGCCGAGGATCAGGCAACCCTGGAGGCCCTGGGCCAGCGGCTCGGCATCTCCAAGGAGCGCGTCCGCCAGATCGAGAACCGGGCCCTGGAGAAGCTGCGCCGCGCCCTGGCCGACCGCTTCCCCGCCGCGACCGGCAGCCCGCATATCGGCTGAGCCCACGCGGTAGCGACACCGACGCGAAGCCCGGCCCCGAGGCCGGGTTTTCGCGTTTCAGAGGGCCCCGCGTCCGGCGGCACCGCAACGCGCGGGGGCGCCCCGATCCGGTCCTATAGCGGGTCGACGCGGGCTTCGGTCGCGCGGCCGGTTCAGGCTCCCTGAGCGGCGGTGCTGCGCCGCTCCCGCCGGCGGCTGCGCCGGCCGGGCTCGGGCGTCGCGTCGAGCCAGATCACCAGCGCGAGGGCGATGAGCGCCGGCAGGCCGAGAGCCAGGAAGGCGCCGGTCCAGCCGAACATCCCGTAGGACAGGCCGCCGTACCAGCCCGACAGGGCGCCGCCGACGCCCTGCACGGCGTTGACGCTGCCGATGGCCGTCTGGGTCCGGCCGGATCCCCAGGTCAGGTCGGCGACGATGACCGGCACCGCCACCCCGACGATGCCGGAGGCGACGCCGTCCAGCACCTCGGCGGCGATCAGCCAGACCGGATCGTCGATGAGGCCGGACAGCAGCGCCCGCACCGGCAGGACCGCGAAGGCGACCATCAGCAGTTGGCGGCGGCCGCGCTTGTCGGCGAGCGATCCGGCGAACAGCGCCACCGGGACCATCACCAGCTGGGCCACCATGACGTAGCGGGCCGTCCAGGTTGTGGCGTCGGCCGCGGTCGCGACCAGCTTCTGGCCGAGCAGCGAGAGCATGCCGCCGTTCCCGAGATTGAACAGGGTCAGCGCCACGGTCAGCACCAGCAGGCGACGGTTCCCCAGGACCTGGCGGAGGCCGCTGCGCTCCGGCTCGTCCGAGTCGTCCTCCTTCCAGCCGACGGCGCGGCGGCGGCTCCACGCCTTGGCCGGCATCGTCGCCGTCGCGGCGATCGCCGCCAGCGCCATGCCGCCGAGCACCCAGAAGGCGATCGCCGGGCCGAAATAGCCGGTGCCGAGGCTGATGGCGCCCGCCGCGATCAGGATACCGACGTGATTGAAGGCCTGGTTGCGCCCCTGCTGCGCGGGGAACCGGTCCTTGCCGACGATACCCAGAGTCAGCGCCGCGACGGCCGGCAGCAGCAGGGTGCCGCCGGCCGCCGCGAACAGCTGCGCGCACAGCACCGCCGGGAAGCTGCGGGCCGGCAGGAGCAGCAGCGTTCCCACCAGGATCGCCCCGCAGGCCAGCGCGATCAGCAGGCGCGGGCGCGGGAACCGATCGACCAGGGCACCGAACGGTCCGCTCAGGAACAGCGTGCCGATGCCGACCAGCGTGATGACGAACCCGACCCGCGCGGGGCTCCACGAGGCCGATTCTGCCAGCCAGGTCCCGAGAAAGGGTCCGAGGCCGCCCTGGATGTCCCCGATGAACAGGTTGATCAGGGCGAGGTTTGCGGTGGGGGCCATGCGATCCTGGAGCCGTTTCGGGCCCCGGACCTGTACTCCCCCCCCGGAACGGTCAAGCCCGGATCGCCGCCATCATCGCCGCACCGCTCCCGCGGCGGACTCGCTGCACCGGCCTCACGGCTCCCGCGGGCCGTACTGCATCAGCCCCTCCCCGAATGACCAGTTCTCCGGGTTGACCTCGACGAGGTTGATGAAGACGTCCCCCGGCGCCACGCCGGGATCGCGGGCGAGGTTGCGGGTCACGGCGGCGTAGAGGGCGCGCTTCTGCGCGGTGCCGCGCGTCGCGTTGGCGGTGATCTGGACGATCACGAGGCGGTCGCTGCGCCGGATCCCGAGATAGTCGGGACCGTAGACGAAGTCCGACGCGTCGTGCTGGTGCACCAGGGCGAACAGGTCGCCCTCCGGCACCGCGAAGGTCTCGCGCATGGCGTCGTAGACACCCGCGACGAGAGCGGCCCGGTAGGTCTCGGTCGTCCCGGCACGCAGGGAGATGCGGGTCAGAGGCATGGTCTGGCTCCTCGATGAGTGGGAAATCAGCGGCCGCGCGCCGCGGCGAGGCCCGGCGCGGCGAGATGGGCGATCGCGGTTCCGGACAGTCCGGCGGCCGCCTCGGCACGGAGGGTGAAGCGGGTGAGGCGCCATCCGTCGGGATCGAGCCCGGCCACGGTGGCGAGGACGTCGCGCCCGGCCGCGATGTCGCGCCCGCGTCCCCGCTCGTCGTCGCGCAGGGCGGCGAGATCCTCCGCGGGCCCGACGAGACGCGTCTCCTCCGAGAGGGCGCCCGCCGCGTCCCCCGGCCCGAACGCGGCTGCGACCGCCAGCCACGTCTCGATGCGCGGCCGGCCGAAGCTCGCGATCACGGCGCCGAACCCAGCCCCGGCCAGGAACGCGGCGGCGGCGCCGGCATCCTGCCAGAGATAGAGAGAGCTGTAGGCGTTGGCGGCGGCCCCGCGCGCCCGGTCCTCGACCGTGAAGGCCTTGAAGACGAGGCCGGGCACCGCGTCCCAGGCCGGCGCGCGGGCGGCGACGCGCGCGCGGATCCTGTCCATGGCGTAGTCGGCCGGCAGACGATGGCGGTAGCGGGTGATCAGCATGGGGCACTCCCGAAGAGGCCCGCAGGCTTGCACGCCGCCTCGATAACGGGGACATATCGGCGCTGATATCTACGATAAGAGTGCGTTATGGTCGCCGATCGTCCCCTCGACCTCGAAGGCGTCCTGGCCTTCGTGCGCGTGGTCGATCTCGGCAGCTTCACCCGTGCCGCCGAGGCGCTCGCCACGTCGCAGGCGGCGATCAGCCTGCGGCTGAAGCGGCTCGAGGACCGGCTCGGCACGCGCCTCCTGGACCGGACCCCGCGGCACGTGGACCTGACGCGCCAGGGCGCCCTGTTCCTGCCGGCCGCTCGGCGCCTCCTGGACGCCCATGACAGCGCCGTGGCCGACGCGGCGACGGCGCAGCCCGCCCGGCTCAGCCTCGGGATCAGCGACCACGTCGCCGGCCCCGATCTGCCGGTGCTGCTGCGGCGCCTGGGCCTGGATCGGGCCGGGCTGATCACGGAGGTGCGGATCGTCCCGTCGCGCGATCTCGCGGCCGCGTTCGGATCCTCCGGCGAGGGCGGCTACGACGCGGTGATCTTCCGGACGGAAGACGAGGCCGGCCACGGCGGCGCGGTCCTGGCGGAGGAGCGGCTGGGCTGGTTCGCCGCACCGGATTTCCCGGCGCCCCGGCCGGGCGAGACGCTGCGGCTGGCGGGACTCGCGGGCCCCTGCACGGTCCGGGGCGCGGCGACGCGGGTTCTCGACGCGGCCGGGCTCCCCTGGACCGAGGTCTTCGTCGGCGGCGGCGTGCTGGCGGTGGGGGCGGCCGTGATGGCGGGGCTGGCGGTGGCGGCCCTGGCGCCGAGCACGGCACCGGCCGGCGCCGTGGAGGTCGGCGGCCGGTTCGGGCTACCCGAACTGCCGCGCACCTTCGTGGTCCTGCGCGCCCGCCGCCTGGCCGGGCGCCCCGCCGAGGCGCTGCGCGCCCTGGCGGCGGCGTATCGCGGTCCCGGCGGCCGCTGAGCGGCCGCCGGCTCGTCCTGCCTCAGGAGGCGAGCGGGCCCTGGGCGCCCTGCTGCTCCATCACCTTCTGCCGGTAGAGGCCGACGAAATCGATCGGGTCGATGTACAGGGGCGGGAAGCCGCCGTTGCGCACCGCCTCGGCCACGATCTGGCGGGCGAAGGGGAAGAGCAGGCGCGGGCACTCGATCATCACCGCCGGATGGATCTGGTCGGCCGGGATGTTGAGGAGCCGGAAAACGCCGGCATAGGTCACCTCGAAGGCGAACAGCACCTCGTTCTGGATCTTGGCGTCGCCCTCGAGCTTCAACTCGACCTCGAAATCGGTCTCCGAGAGCTGCTGCGCGTTGACGTTCACCTGGATGTTGATCTGCGGCCCCTGGCCCTCCTTGGGCTGGAGCGAGCGCGGTGCGTTCGGATTCTCGAAGGACAGGTCCTTCGTGTACTGCGCCAGGGCGTTGATGGTCGGCGCATCGCCCTGCGGCATGCCGCCGCCGTTGCCGTTCGCTGCCGGGGAATCGGCCATGCGGATCATCCTTCTCGATCGACCGGCAGGGCCGGCGCGGGTTGTTGTCGCGGCGGGAGCGGCTGGATCACGCCGCGGAACTGCCCAAACGGCAGGGCCGCTAACACGCGGGCCGGGCCTGGACAAGCGAGCGGGCGCGGCGCTGGCGCCGGCGGCCCCCACGACCCATATCGACCGGATCGCAATTGACGCGTGGGTTCGATCGTCCGGCCGACACAACCGGCTCGCTCCCGACGCGTTGGTCGGATATGAGTCGGCCAGACCTCTGCGCGCTTAGCCGGCGCCGCACCGCGCGCGACCTGAGCAAGGGGCACAGGGTCTCGCCGCGGCCACCATCGGATCGGTGATGCAGGACAGTTTCGACGTTACGACGATCATCTTCCTCGCGCTGGCCGTCTTCGTGATCTGGCGTCTGCGCTCGGTGCTCGGTCAGAAGACGGGGGCCGAGCGCTCGCCGTTCAAACCGGTCGACCGCAGCCGGACTGAGCCCCAGGCGCGCTCCGACGGCGACAACGTCGTTCGCCTGCCCGGCGCCGACCGGGTCCAGGCCGCGCCGCAGCCCGCCGCCGCCCCGCGGGACTGGCGCGGGATCGCCGAGCCGGGATCCGAGGTCGCGCGCGGCCTGGAGGCCTGCATCCAGGCGGAGCCAAGCTTCGATCCCCGCGCTTTCATCGAGGGCGCCAAGTCGGCCTACGAAGCCATCATGATCGCCTTCGCCAAGGGTGACCGGAAGACCCTGCGCGGCCTCCTCTCGAAAGAGGTCGGCGAGGCGTTCGAGCGGGCGATCGCCGAGCGCGAGCGCAACCGGCAGACGCTCGAGACCACCTTCGTGTCGATCGACAAGGCCGAGATCGTCGCCGTCGAGGTGCGCAACCGCGTGGCGCACGTCACCGTCCGCTTCCTGTCGAACCTGATCACCGCCACCCGCGACGCCGACGGCAAGGTGGTGGACGGCAGCGCCGAGACGGTGGTCGAGGTGCCGGATGTCTGGACCTTCGCCCGCACGCTTGGCTCGCGGGACCCGAACTGGCAGCTCGTGGCCACCGAGGCCGGCGCCTGAGTCCGTGACCGGCGTTCCGTGACGATCTTGCCGTGCCGATGTCCCGCGCCCGGTCCGGAGCAGTCCCGGCCGCCCTCCTCGCGTCCCTCCTGAGTCATGCCGTGTCCGCCGCGCCGACGGCAGTCGGCGGCGCGGTGCTGACCCCCGTGGCCGCGGCGGACCTGCCGGGCTTCCCCGGCGCGGGGGCTGAGGCGGCGCTCGACGCCTTCCGCCGCGTCTGCGCGGCCCCGCCGCCCGCCCTGCCCCAGCCCGACGGCGTCGCGGGAGATCCGGCCGCCCTCGCCGAGGCCTGCGCGGCCGCCGCCGGCCCCGTGCCCGACGCCGCCGCCTTCTTCCGCGAGCGGTTCGAGGCGTTCCGCGTCGCGCGGCCCGGCGCGGACCGGCCCGGCTTCCTGACCGGCTATTTCGAGCCGGAACTCACCGGCTCCCTGGAGCCCGGCCCGGATTTCCCGACGCCGGTCCTGGCCCGCCCCGATGACCTGATCTCCCTCGGCCCCGGCGAGACCCGCCCGGGGCTCGACCCGGGCCTGCGCGCCGCCCGCGCCACCGCGGACGGCTTCGCCCCCTACCCCGACCGCGCCGCGATCGACGACGGCGCCCTGGGCGCGCGGGCGAAGCCGATCCTGTGGCTGCGCGACGCGGTCGACCTGCTGGTCCTGCAGGTCCAGGGTTCCGGGCGCGTCCGGCTGCCGGACGGGCGCGCGGTGCGGGTGCTCTACGACGGCCGCAACGGCCGCCCCTACACGGCGGTGGCCAAGCTGATCGTCCAAGAGGGCCACCTGCCCCTGGAGGGCCTGACGCTCGCCCGCTGGACCGGCTGGCTGCGCGCCCATCCCGAGACCGCCAAGCGCCTGATCCGCGCCAACGCCTCCTACATCTTCTTCCGCCTCGCTCCGGTCGCGGATCCGGCCCTCGGGCCACCGGGCGCCGCGAACGCCCCCCTCAACCCGGGCCGCAGCCTGGCGGTGGATTCGACCCTCTGGCGGTACGGCCTGCCGTTCTGGCTCGCCGGCCCCCTCCCCGGCGCGACACCAGGTGAGGCCGGGCGCCTCGTCATCGCCGCCGATACCGGCTCGGCGATCGTCGGCCCCGCCCGCGGCGACCTCTTCGTCGGTACCGGTGCGGAGGCCGGCGTGGCCGCCGGCAACCTCCGCGACGCGATCGGCTTCGTGGTCCTGCTGCCGCGCCGCGCGGCGGTGCCCGGAGCCGCGCCGTGAGGGCCCCGCGCCGCGGGCGCCGCCTCACCGCGGGAGAGACCCGCCTCTGGGACGCGATCGCCAAGCTGGTCACGCCGCTGCCGGGCCGCGCCGCCCCGGTGCCCGAGACACCTCCGCCGCCGGGCCCGACCGCCACCATGCCGGCCCTCTCGGCGCCGATCCTGAAGCCCAGCGCGCCGCCGGCCGCCAAGAGGCCGCGGGCGAAGCACCCGCCGAAGCCGGCCTCGGAGCCGGCGCGCCCGGCCACCGCCGCTCCCTACCAGGCGCCGCCCCAGCGGCACGCGCCGAGTGCCGGGCTGGAGCGGAACGCCAAGCTCGGCCTGCGCCGGGGGCGGCTCGCGATCGAGGCGCGGATCGACCTGCACGGGATGGTGCAGGCCGAGGCCCACGCCGCGCTGACGGGCTTCCTGCTCCGCGCCCGGGCCGCTGGGCATTCCTACGTGCTGGTCGTCACCGGCAAGGGCGGCCCGGGCCACGCGGACGCCTTCTCCGAGCGGGGCGTCCTCCGCCGCAGCGTGCCGCACTGGCTGCGGGGGCCGGATCTGCGCGGCATCGTCCTCGGCTTCGAGGAGGCCGCCCGCCACCATGGCGGCGGCGGCGCCCTCTACGTCCGCCTGCGCCGCCGCTAGGACGGGCCTCGGCGCGGGACGCGCGGCAAACCGCGCCGGTTCCCCGCGGTTGCGGCCCGGACCGATCCCGCCGATATCCGGATCCGGCGCACGGGGCGCCGCGGACGCAGAAATCGCGAGAGAGATGCCGGAGCTTCCCGAGGTCGAGACCGTGCGGCGGGGATTGGCGCCCGCCCTGGTCGGCGCGCGGTTCAGCCGCGTCACCCTGCGCCGGCCCAACCTGCGCTTCCCGTTCCCCGAGCGCTTCGCCGCCCGCCTCGAGGGGCGGACCGTCACGAGCCTCGCGCGCCGGGCGAAGTACCTCACCGCCGCCCTCGACTCGGGCGAGACGCTGGTCATGCATCTCGGCATGAGCGGGCGGTTCGACGTGGCTCTGCCCGACGGCAGCAACCTGTCGCCGGGAGACTTCTACCTCGAAGGCGCCCAGGGCACGCCCCGGCACGACCACGTGGTCATGGCGATGAGCACCGGCGCCACGGTGACCTACAACGACGCCCGCCGCTTCGGCTTCATGGATCTGGTCCCGAGCGCGGAGCTCGCGGCCTGCCGCCACTTCGCCCGGATGGGCGTGGAGCCCCTCGACGGGCTGACCGGGGCTGTGATCGCGCAGCTCTTCCGCCACAAGATCGCGCCGCTGAAGGCCGCCCTGCTCGACCAGCGCCTGATCGCGGGCCTTGGCAACATCTACGTGTGCGAGGCGCTGCACCGGGCGCGCCTGCATCCGGAAGCGCCGGCCGGGAGCCTCGCCCGGCCGGACGGGCGCCCGACGCCCAAGGCCAACGCCCTGGCCAAGGCGATCGTGCAGGTCCTCGAGGAGGCCGTGAAGGCCGGCGGCTCGACCCTGCGCGACTACGCCCACACGGACGGCAGCGCGGGCGCGTTCCAGCACGCCTTCCGGGTCTACGACCGGGTCGGCCTGCCCTGCAGCCGGCCCGGATGCGCCGGCGCGATCACCCGCATCGTGCAGGCGAACCGCTCGACCTTCTACTGCGCCACCTGCCAGCCTCCAGGCTGAGCGCGCCGATCGGCGCCTATCGCGCCGCGGAACGGCAATTTCGCCACAAACCCGACTAGGGTTACGCCCCTCGACGTGCGCACCCGGTTGCGGGCAGCCGATCCCGGCCCGCGACGCGTGACGGGTCGCGCGGGCCCAGACAGGATCCCGATGTTCTTCCGCCGCTCAAAGACGCCCGCGCCCGAGACCGCCGCGCAGGATCCGACGGACGAGCCCGCCCTGCCGCAGCGGCTGTCGCCGCGCTCGCCCGGCGAGGCGATCAAGCCGACCGTCGCGCCCCCGCCGCCGGAGAAGCCCGAGCGCGAGCGGAGCGGCCTCGTGGGCCTGATCAGCGGCGCCCTGACCTTCGCGGTCGTCATCGCCATCGCGGCGATGATCGGGATCACGCTGTTCCAGCGGCAGGTGCGCGAGCCGGGCCCGCTCGCGGCCGACAAGGTCGTGGTCATCCCGACCCACAGCGGAACGGCCGAGATCGCCGAGACCCTGAAGCGCGAGGGCGTGATCGACCATACCGGCCTGTTCGAGTTCGCCGCCCGCTTCGGCGGCCGGCCGGCGCTGCGGGCCGGCGAGTACGTCTTCAAGGCGCACGCGAGCATCTCCGACGCGCTCGACACGATCGCCACGGGCCGGCAGGTCCAGCACGCCATCACCTTCCCGGAGGGCCTGACCTCCGAGCAGATCGTCACCCGCCTCAACGACAACGACGTGCTCGCTGGCGAGATCAACGAGATCCCCCCGGAAGGCTCGCTCCTGCCGGACACCTACAAGTTCGAGCGCGGCGCCACCCGGCAGCAGATCGTCAACCTGATGAAGGCCAAGCAGCGCGAGGTCCTGAACCAGATCTGGCTGCGGCGCAGCGCCGACGTGCCGGTGCGGACCCCGGCCGAGATGGTGACCCTCGCCTCCATCGTCGAGAAGGAGACCGGCCGCGCCGACGAGCGGCCCCGGGTGGCCGGCGTCTTCATCAACCGCCTCAACAAGCGGATGAAGCTGCAATCCGATCCCACGATCGTCTACGGGCTCGTGGGCGGGCGCGGCACCCTCGGCCGCGGGATCCTGCGCTCCGAGATCGACCGGCCGACCCCCTACAACACCTACGTGATCGAGGGCCTGCCGCCGGGGCCGATCGCCAATCCCGGCCGCGCCGCCCTGGAGGCAGTGGCCAACCCCTCCCGGACCAAGGACCTGTACTTCGTCGCGGACGGCACCGGCGGCCACGCCTTCGCCGATTCCCTCGAGGCGCACCAGCGCAACGTCGCCCGCTGGCGGGCGGTCGAGAAGAGCCGGCAGGCGCCGCCGGACGCCGTCGACAAGGTCGAGCCGGGCCCGGACTCGACCACGCCGGGCCGCGCCTCGGCCTACGCGCCGGGCGGCGCCCCCGCGGGCAACGGGATCAACACCAACGCGGCCTTCGCCCTGGATACCGGCACACCGGGCACGCGCGCCTTCGACGCGTCCGAGGGCACCCGCCTCGATCCCCTCAAGAACCGCAGCTACGATCTGGGCTCGCCCAAGACGGTCCCGACCCTGAGCGAGCCGGCACCGGCGCCGCGCGGCCGCCGCTAGGCAGCGGCGCCGGTCCGCGCCGCCGGCTTCGGCGCCGTCGGGGCCGCCCTCAATGCGCCCGCGGGTTCCGCGGGCGCCGCGGCGCCTCTGGCGGCTCGCCCGACAGCGAGGCCGCGATCTGCCGTCCCAGCTCGTAGAGCAGCGCCTCGAGCAGCGGCTGCACCCGCGTCGCCTCCCCGGGCCCAAGATCGCCGACCAGCTCCCACAGGCGCATCGCGTAATCGGCCATCCGCTCGACGGCGGTCCCCGGCTCGGTCGGAGCCCCGAGAAAACCGACCGGCGGCTCGTACGGGCCGTCGACCCGGCTGTCGGTGATGTCGATCACGATGCCCCGACCGTAGATGTGCCCGTCCGCGCGGCGCTCGAACCGGCCCCGCGCCAGGACCCAGCGCACGACGCCCGGCGCGGGCACGATGCGGTGCTCCCAGGCGAAGAGACCGCCCTCCTCGCGGACGCGACGGCGCTCGCTCTGGTCCCGGGCGAGGTCCTCCGGGTGGAAGAGCGCGGAGAGCTGCTCCCAGGTGATGCCGTCCGCCGCCTCGGTCTCGGTCAGGCCGAAGATCCGCGCCATCGTCGCGTCCCCGCGCACGCATCCCGTGTGCGGCGCATCCTCCCAGATGCCGACGCCCAGCGCGGACATCCCGAACGGCGTGAGCGCGGTCCTCCCCAATACTGATCGCGGCATGCGCCATCCGAGTTCATGTGCAGACGAGCGGGATTTCGAGCACACCTTCACTGCGGAATGCAACGTCGGCCGCGCGACACGAAAGTGAAAACGTGACCACCGCGACCGCGCGGGCGACGGCGGACGGGGCCCGCGTCGCGGGCGGGCGGCCCTACCGGTCCCAACAGCGTGCCGGGTGCCGCTCGACTGCACGGCGCCGCCCGAGATGGCCGGGCGCGCGGCGCGTCCGACGCGCGCCCGACGCGCCTCGCGACGCGGCGACGGCGGCGACCGGCCTCTTCCCACCGGAGTGATCCGTGCTACAGGCCCCGATCTTCACGGGGACGGGGGTCGGCGTGGCCCAGATCGCGAGCATGACCGGTTTCGCCCGGACGGCGGGCAGTGCCGGACCGGTGCACTGGGCCTGGGAGGTCCGCAGCGTCAACGGGCGCGGCCTCGACGTGCGCACCCGCGTGCCGGCCGGCTATGACGGGCTCGGCGAGACCGCGCGCACCGCGCTCCAGAAGACACTCACCCGCGGGCAGTGCCAGTTGACGCTGACCCTCACCAAGCCGGAGACGACCGCGCGGGTGCGGATCAACGAGACCCTCCTGGCGAGCCTCGCCCAGGCGGTGGCCCGGGTGCCGGTCCCCGAGGGCGTGGCCCCCGCCACGATGGACGGGCTGCTCGGCGTGCGCGGCGTGATCGAGGTCGAGGACGAGGCGGCCGACACCGACACCCTCGCCCGGGACCTGGCCGCGGGCGTGGTCCAGCTGGTCGCGGATCTCGTCGAGGCGCGCCGCGCCGAGGGGCGCCAGCTCGAGCAGGTCGTCACCGCTCAGGTCGACCGGATCGCCGCGCTGACCCAGGCGGCCGAGGAGAACCCGGCCCGCCAGCCCGAGGCCGTGCGGGCACGGCTGGAGGCGGCCGTCGCGGCCCTCGGCGGCAGCGGCCTCGACCCGGACCGCCTGCACCAGGAGGCGATGCTGCTCGCCGGCAAGGCAGATGTCCGCGAGGAGCTGGACCGGCTCCGCGCCCACGTGGCGAGCGCCCGGGACCTGCTGGCGGCCAGTGGCGCGATCGGCCGGCGGCTGGACTTCCTGGCCCAGGAATTCGGCCGCGAGGCCAACACCCTGTGCGCCAAGGCCAACGATATCAGCCTGTCGCGGATCGGACTCGACCTGAAGGCCGTGGTCGAGCAGTTCCGCGAGCAGGTGCAGAACATCGAATGATGCCGGGCACGATGCCGGATCGGGACGTGAGGATACGGATGCGAAACGTCGGGGAGCCACGCGCATGACCGAGCCGGCCGGGAGCGTCTCCGACTCGATCGCGCGGCGCGGGTTGATCCTGATCCTCTCCTCGCCTTCGGGCGCGGGAAAGACCACCCTGACGCGGGCGATCGCGCAGGATCCGAGCTGGGCGCTCGACCTGTCGATCTCGGTGACCACGCGGGGGCGGCGGCCCTCCGAGATCGACGGGCGGCACTACCACTTCATCGAGCGCGAGGCGTTCGACGACCTGCGCGAGCGCGACGACCTGCTCGAATGGGCCGAGGTCCACGGCAACTTCTACGGCACGCCCCGGCGGCCGGTGGAGAAGGTGCTCGGCTCCGGCCGGGACATGATCTTCGACATCGACTACCAGGGCACGCGGCAGGTGCGCTCCAAGCTCGCCCAGGACGTGGTGACGGTCTTCATCCTGCCGCCCAGCATGGCCGAGCTGCGCCAGCGCCTGGAGCGCCGGGCGGAGGATTCCGCCGAGACGATCGAGAAGCGTCTCGCCAACGCCCGGACCGAGATCCAGCGCTGGGTCGAGTACGACTACGTCATCGTCAACGACGATCTGCAGAACGCCTTCCGGGCCCTCCAGGGGATCCTGGCGGCCGAGCGCCTCCGGCGGGCGCGCCGCACCGGCCTCGCCCCCTTCGTCGAGGGCCTGCTGGCCGAGACGCCGTGATCCGGCCCTGGAGCGCTCTCCGCCGAAGTGGATACCGGTCCGGCGCAAGAGAGCGTGTCAAGACAAAGGCTTGGAGCCGTGCTCGGTTGCAGCGCGATCGCGCACGGCTCTAGCGGCGGATCAGCACGACGCCGCCGATCAGGAGCGCGATCCCCAGGAGGCGCGGCAGGTCGACGGGCCGCTGCGCGAGGCCGAGCAGGCCGGCGTGGTCGAACAGCACCGAGGCGACCATCTGGCCCGTGACGAGGAGCGCGAAGAAGGTCGCGGCGCCGAGCTTCGGGACCAGCAGGATCGCGAGGCCGATGAACACCGCGCCGAACAGGCCGCCGCTCCAGGTCCACCACGGGATGCGCTCCGCCACGCCGGCCGTCGGCACCGGGTCGCGCAAGGCGGCGGCGAGGAGCGCCATGCAGGCGAGCCCGACCGCGTAGCTGGAGACGCCGGCCCAGGACGCGGAGTCGAGGCCCGCGCGGAGATTCGCGTTCAGGATCTGCTGCAAGACGAGTCCGGCGCCCGCCAGCACGGCGAGCAGGGCGGAGAGCGCGAAGGCGAGCATTGCGGGACGGGCCTCGGGGTCGGGACGGCGGGCGGCATTGACAACCGTCCCGGCCGATGCCGTCAAATGCCGCGCTGACCCGCGTCCATGCAGTTTCGGCATGATGAACCCCGCACATCTCGACCTCTTCCGCGCCGTGATGCGCCACGGCGGCATGACGCGGGCCGGCGAGGTCCTGGGCATCGGGCAGCCCCATATCAGCCGCGCCATCGCGCAGCTGGAGGCGGCCCTCGGCTTCGCGCTGTTCGTGCGCGGGCACGGCAACGCGTTCCCGACCCCGGAGGGCGAGGCCTTCGCCCAGGAGGTCGCGCAGACCTACGCGGGCCTCGATCACCTGCAGCAGGCCGCGCGCCGGATCCGCGAGCGCGGCACCGGCGGATTGCGCGTCGCCTGCCAGCCCTCCCTGGCCGCCGGATTGCTGCCGCGCGCCATTCGCCGCCTCGACGCGGAATGCCCGGATCTGCGCATCTCGGTCCACGTCCCCAGCCCAGACACGATCTGGTCGTGGACCGCCTCGGGCCAGTGTGACCTCGGCCTCGCCCGGCCGCGCTCCGGCCATGCCGGGGTGAGCGCCGAGCCGTTCCTGCGGGTCGCGGCCGTGTGCGCGCTGCCCCGCGGGCACGCCCTGGTCCGCCGGCGCGTCGTCACGGCGGCGGATCTCGCCGGGGTGCCGCTGATCGCGGCCGGGTCGAGCCCCGTGCAGGCGGCCACCGAGGCGGCCTTCGCGAGCGCCGGCGCGACGCCGCGCTTCGCCCTGATGGCCGAGTACACGGCGGCCCGCTGCGGCCTCGTCGCCGAGGGACTCGGCGCCGCCATCGTCGATCCGGTCCCGGCACGGGCGCTCGGCGGGCTGCCCATCGTGCTGCGGCCGTTCCGGCCCGAGATTCCCATCGAGACGCTGCTGCTCCGGCCGGCGGGCCGGCCACCGGGGCGGCTCGTCGAGCGGCTGATGCTCCATCTGGCGGCGGAGCGGGACGCCCTCGTCGCCGCCTGAGCGGCTCAGGCGGCGGCCGGCAGCTCCGGGACCGGGCAGAGCCACGCGCGCATCGCCGCGAAGGTCGACAAGGCCGCGCCGGTGAGCGCGGCCTCCGCGGCCGGGTCGTCGCCGAACGCGTCCAGGCGCGTGCGGAAGGCGGCCCACATCGCCCCCGCGGCGGGCCCGTGCGCCCGGTAATAGGCGAGCCCCGCGTCGGAGAAGCCGTGCAGGCCGGCGATGTGGCGGCCGATCAGCTGCCCGCCGAGGGTCGATCCCTCCAGCACGTAGAGCGCGCCCGTGGCGGCGGCCGGCCCGCGGAGAACCGGAGCGGCCGGTCTCGGGAGCGCCGCGACCGCGCCGGGCTGAAGGCCGAGATGGACGAGGTCGGCCGCGAGGAGCGCGAGTCGGCGGCGCGGCGCCAGGAACGGCTCGTCGGCGAGCCCGGACCCGATGGCCGATTCCCAGACCGCGTGGAAGCCGTAGAGGCGTCCCAGCAGCTCCCGGTAGCCGCCGAGCGTCGCCACCCGCGCCTGCCAGTCGAGGGACGCCTCCAGCGCCCGGTGGGCCGGATCGGTCGCGGCGCGCAGCCGCGCGTGCAGGCCTTCGCGGGATCTCACGCGGTGATCGTGAAGCAGGCGCCGGGAGTGTTGGCGACGGTGAGCTTGGCGTTGATCTGGTCGAGCATCGCCCGGATCAGCTTCATGCCCAGGCCGGAGCCCTTGCTCCGCGCCTTGGCGTCCGCCCAGTCGTCGGGCAGGCCGGCCCCGTCGTCGCAGACGCGCAGCTGGATCTCGCCGGGGCCGGAGGCCGAGACTCTGACCTCGACGCGGCCGATGCCCGCCGGGTTGGCCGCGTATTTGAAGGCGTTGGTGACGAGTTCCGTGGCGATCAGCGAGAGCGCCACGGCCTTGCGGTAGGGCACCATCAGTCCGGGCTCCGCCGACAGGTCGACCGCGTGCCCGTCGCCGGCCAGCCCCGCGAGGTCGTTGCACAGGCTCTCGATGGTCTGGCCGAGATCGACCTCGTCGAACCGATCCGCCTGGTACAGGCTGTCGTGCACCCGCGCGACGCTCATCACCCGCGCGGAGGTGTCGGCGAAGGCCTGCCGGGCCTCGCCGTCGGCGATCTGGCGCCGCTGCATCTGCAGGAAGGCCGAGACGATCTGCAGGGAGTTCTTGACCCGGTGGTCGATCTCCCGCGTGAGCAGGTCCTTCTGCTCGAGCAGACGCTCCTTCTCGGCGAGCAGGCCGGTGAGCTCGTCGATCTTGCGCCGCTGGCGCAGCACCACGCCCTCGACCGCCTCGGCCAGGGAGCCAGCCAGTTGGACCTGCCATTCCGCGAACGGCGCGGCGAAGCCGGTGCGCTCCTCGACCCAGCGCTCGAACGAGCGGCGGGGCAGCACCGCCACGGGACCGCTTCCGGCGAGCACGGGCTTGCGCGGGTCGCCGCCCCACGTGACCGTGCTGGGCACCTCGGGCCGGAACCAAACCAGCAAGTTCTCGCGCGAATCGTCCACGAAGGCCGCGAGCAGGCCGCTGGCGATCTCGCGATGCGGCCCGGCCTCCGGAAAATCGGCGCCGAAGCTGTCGCTGCTGTAGACGACCTCGCCCTCCGGCACGCGCGCCCGCAGCCAGCTAGCGATCGCCGCCACCATCTCGGCCGGCGGCGTCCGGCCGATCAGCGTGACCCGCTCGCCCGAGACGATGCCGGCGCCGGTGGCGCTGAACAGGTCGAGCAGCGTCGTCGTCCCGGCCGTCAGGGCGGCCACGAAGTCGTCGGATCGCGTCAGGCCGCGCACGAGGCGCCCCTCGACGTCGAGATGCGCCTGCCGCTCGGCCCAGAGGCGGCGCGACTCGATCTCCTGCACCCGCATGGCGAAGGCGTCGGTGAGCACCGTGGCGGCCGCGCGCGTCTCCGGCGTGACGTAGTGCGGGCGGCGGTGGTGGCCGATCATCAGGCCCCACAGCCGCCCCTCGACCATGATCGAGATCGACATGGACCCGTTCACGCCGAGGTTGCGCTGGTACTCCAAGTGGATCGGCGAGAGCGTGCGGTGCTGGGCGAAGGTCAGGTCGATCGGGCCGTTGCCGGCGCCAGGGGCCGAGACCAGCCCGACCGGGACGCTGTCACGGTCGATGACGAAGCGGCTCTTGGCCTTGGTGTAGAGGGCCCGGGCCTGGGCGGGAATGTCGGAGGCGGGGAAACGCAGGCCCAGCAGGCTGCGCGACCAGCCCGGCACCTTGTCCTCGGCCACGGCCTCGCCGTTCCAGTCCGGGTCGAAGCGGTAGACCAGCACCGCCTCGAAGCCGGTCAGGGCCCGGATCTCGAGAGCCGCGATCCGGGCGGCCTCGGCCAGGGTCCCGGCCTCGCGCAGGCGACCGACGGCCAGCTCGGTATCGACCTGACTTGCCGTAGCGAAATCGTCGGCCGAGTCCGGCTCGAGCTCCATCTCGACGATGACGCGGCCGGCATGGGCGTGGACGACGGCGTGATAGGCGCCGCGATCCGGGAAGGTCAGGGTCCGGCGGATGGAGGCGCCGTCCTCGAGGGTCCCGCTCGCGAGCCGCGCGCGGATCGCCGCGACGACCTCCGCCGGCAGCACGTCCGCCAGGGGCCGGCCCGCCAGCGGCGGCTCGATCGGGTCGATGATCTCGCCGACATTGGCCGAGTAGGCCGCGACCAGGAGGGTTCCGGCATCGGCCGCGAGCATCACGGCGTTGGGCTGGATCGAGCCCGGGATGTGGATCGGCTCGCGCTCGCAGAGGCTGGCATCCACCGGCTCGGCGCGCACCCGCCGGCCGATCGCCGCCATCACGGCCTCGCGCGACAGGTCGGCGCCGAGGCTCTCGACCGGATCGATGGTCAGCCACGTCACCGGGCGCGTGCCGCCGATCCGGCCGTGACGCATGTGGATCCGGGCCCGGAGCGGCTGCGGTAGCCGGCCGAAGACGTAGTCGAAGGTCTCGTCCAGGGCGCCGCGGCGCGCGCCCGCGAGGAACCGGCCGCGGAAGCTCGGCACGTTGGTGCCCGGCATCACGTCGCGGAAATAGTCGCGCCCGAGGACGGCATCGCGCGACAGCCCGGAGATCGCGCTCGCGCCCTCGCTGAAGGCCACGACGGTGCCGGCCGCATCGAGCCCGATCACCCCCTGGTCGAGGCGGTCGAGCGCGTCCGGCGCGATGACGTCGAGATCGACGTCCGTATCGGGGGCCTGGCTGGGCGGCATCAGGAGCGAAACCGGCTCATTCAGACGGGTATGGCGACCGAAATGGCCGAGCGCAATGCTAGTGATGTCAGCAAGATCAACGCCTCAGCTTCTCTGTATGATCTTAGACATAATACTGATAAGCCCTTCTTCAACCGTAGGATGGTACACCGGGCGATCATGCACGGCCTGGGCCGTCTGCTTCTCGGCGACGGCGTACGTGAGCAGGTGCGCGAGGTGTTCCACGGCCGGCCCGAGCATCTCGCCCCCGAGCAGTCGCCCGGACCGATCGGCCCAGATCCGCATGCCGCCGCGGTTCAGTCCCTCCACGCGGGCGCGCCCCTGGTCGGAGAAATCCAGGGCGCCGACGATCCGTCGATCGTCCTCCGGGTCGTAGGGCGCGCCGATCACCGCCGCCTGGGGATGGGTGAAGACCATCGCGAGGCTCGTCCACGGCTCCGGCGTCGCGACCGGGCGGCCCGCCACGAGGGCGGCCGCGTTGGCGCCCGCGATCGTGCCCTGGCGGCTCGCCTCGTGCAGCACCGGTCGCCAGCCGTCGACGTCGCCGGCGATCAGGATCGGTGCCCCGGCGCAGACGAGGCTGCGCCGGTCGAAGTCCGGCACGCCCGTCTCGCCGATTCGAAGGCCGGTCGCCTCCAGCCCGAGGGGCTCCAGGTTCGGAGAACGGCCGGTGGCGGCCAGCACCCGCGCCGCCCGCGTGACCTGGTCGCGACCGTGGCGGTCGACCCAGCCGAGACGCACGCCGTCGCTGTCCGCAACGGCGTCCCGAACCTCGGCGCCGAGGTGAAGATCCATCTCCGAACCGAAGATCGCGGCGGCCTGCCGGGCGAGGTCGGGCTCGGTCAGGCCGGCGACGGTGTCGCCCGCGTCGATGACCGTGACGGCGACGCCGAGCCGGGCCATGGCCTGGGCGATCTCGATCCCGACGGCACCGGCCCCGAGAACGGCCAGCGAGGCCGGGAGATCGGGGATCTCGAAGAGCGTGTCGGTGGTGAGGACGTGCGCCCCGAGGACCCGCAGGGGCTCCGGGACGATCGGACTCGAGCCCGTGGCGATGACCGCGGCCCGGAAGCGGATCCGGATCGCGTCGTCGATCAGCAGGGTGCGGTCGCTCTCGAACCGCGCCGTGCCGCCGAGGCGCTCGTCTTCGGGGAGATCGTCGAGACCTTCGAGGACGCTGCCGACGAACCGGTCGCGCTCTTCGCGGAGGCGCCGCAGCACGGCGGGCCCGTCCACCGCGACGTCCGGAACCCGGATGCCGAACAGGTCGGCGGTGCGGGCGACGTGGGCGGCGGTGCCCGCGGCAATCAGGAGTTTCGAGGGCATGCAGCCGACCCGCGCGCAGGTCGTGCCGCCGGGGCCGCGCTCGATCAGGACCGACCGCGCCCCCGCCGCCGTCGCGGCGCGATGGGCCGCGATTCCGGCGGTCCCGGCACCGATCACTGCCACGTCGTAGTCGAGTTCACGCATCAGCATTCCGGACCGTCCGCCGGGGCCAAAGCGTCACGGCTCAGGTTCGTTCCGCCTGCGCGCTCTCGTCTCAGCCCGGCCTGGACCGGCCGGGGCCCCGCGCGCTCAGGCGGCGCGGAGCCGGCGTGTCAGGCGCTGCGGCCCGGGGCGGTGCCGCCGAGGTGGAACACCCGGTGCGGGACCAGCTCGCCGCGCTCCACATCTCCTACGGCGACCAGGATCCCGGCGCAGGTCGCGAAGGCCTTGCCCTCCACCGGGGCGTCGCGGCCCCGCAGGATGACCGATTGCCCCCGCATCAGGCGCAGGCCCAGATCGCGCGACACCGCGACCTCCGGGATGGCGTCGAGGGCCGTCTCCACCGGTCGCAGGTAGGCGAGGGCCGCCTCGGGGCTGCCGTCGGTCAGGGCCGAGACCGGGCAGGCCTCGGCTTCCGAGAAGGGGCCGACGCGGGTCCGGCGCAGGGCGGCCACGTGGCCGTAGCAGCCGAGCATCCGGCCGAGATCGCGGGCCAGGGCCCGCACGTAGGTGCCCTTGCCGCACTCGGCCTCGATCACGGTGCGCTCGCCGTCGTGCTCGACGATGGCGAGTCGGTCGATCTGCACCGGCCGGGCGACCAGCTCCACGGTCTCGCCCTCGCGGGCGAGGTCGTAGGCGCGCTCGCCCTGGATCTTGATGGCCGAGTAGCGCGGCGGTACCTGCTCGATCGCGCCCACGAAAGCCGGCAGCGCCGCCTCGACCGCCGTCCGGTCCGGGCGGGCGTCGCTCGTCGCGACGGGACGCCCCTCGGCATCGTCGGTGTCGGTCTCGATGCCCCACTGGACGGTGAACCGGTAGGCCTTGCGGCCGTCCATCACGAACGGGACGGTCTTGGTCGCCTCGCCGAGGGCGATCGGCAGGATGCCGGAGGCCAGCGGGTCGAGGGTGCCGGCGTGGCCGGCCTTCTTGGCGTTGAAGGCGCGCTTCACCACCGCGACCGCGTGGGTCGAGGTCATGCCGACATGCTTGTCGAGGATCACCCAGCCCGAGACGTCCCGGCGCTTCGGCCGGTCCGGACGCGGCCCGCGCTGCGGACGGCGCCCCTCCGGCCCGCGGCGCTCAGCGCTCGGCGGGGGAGCCTGGCGCTCGGCCGGCGGAAAATCTTCCATGGAAACCGTCATGTCCGCGTGTCCCCCGGGGTCGATGCCCCGTCCCTTTCTGCTTGGTATCGGGACTCAATGCCCCGTCCCGGTCTCCGGTTCGTCGTCCTCGGGCCCGGACTCGAGGTCCCGCTGGACCCGCTCGTCCCGCAGCAGCCGGTCGATGCGCGCGGCCTCGTCGAAGGTCTCGTCCCGCCGGAACCGCAATTCCGGCGCGAATTTCAGGTTCACCCGCCGGGCCACCTCCTGGCGCAGCACCTTCCGGTGGCGCTCCAGGGCGGCGATCACCGGCGCCTCGTCGAGGCCGCCGAGCGGCATCACGTAGGCCGTGGCGAGCTTCAGGTCCGGCGACATCCGCACCTCCGGCACGGTCACGACATGCGTGCCGAGCACCGGATCCTGGATATCGCCGCGCTGGAGCACCTCGGCCAGCGCGTGGCGCACGAGTTCGGCCACGCGCTGCTGGCGCTGCGAGGGGCCGGTGGAGGTCGGTTTCTGGGCCATTCTGTCTCGGGCCGGCCCGCCGGAGCGGACGGCGCACGTCCTGAAAAAAGAAAAGACGGCCGCGGCAGGTGCCGCGGCCGCCCTGTCCGGATGAGTCCGGAGCGTCAGAGGGTGCGGCGGATCTCCTCGACCCGGTAGCACTCGATCACGTCGCCCGCGCGCATGTTCTCGAAGTTCTCGAAGGCCATGCCGCACTCCTGACCGGAGGTGACTTCCTTCGCGTCGTCCTTGAAGCGCTTGAGCGTCTTGAGCTTGCCCTCGTGGATCACGACGCTGTCGCGGATGAGGCGGACATGCGCGCCGCGCTCCACGATGCCGTCGGTGACGCGGCAACCCGCGACCTTGCCGACCTTGGAGACCTCGAAGACCTCCTGGATCGTCGCCTCGCCCAGGCGCTCCTCGCGGAGCGTCGGCGGCAGCATCCCCGACAGCGTGGCTTTGATGTCGTCCACGAGGTCGTAGATGATGTTGTAGTAGCGGATCTCGATGCCCGCCCGCTCGGCGGCCTCGCGGGCCTCCTTGTGGGCGCGCACGTTGAAGCCGATGACGACGGCCTTCGACGCCTGCGCCAGGGTGATGTCCGACTCGGTGATGCCGCCGACGCCGGCCAGGAGGATGCGGGCCGCGACCTCGTCGTTGCCGAGCTTCTCCAGGGCGCCCGAGATCGCCTCGACCGAGCCCTGCACGTCGCCCTTGATGACGACCGGCAGCTCCTTGCGGCCGGCGCCTTCCTTGAGGTCGCGCATCATATCGACCAGCGAGCGGTTGGCACCGCCGGTCCGCGCGTTCTGGCGCTCCCGCTTCTGACGGGCGCGGTACTCGGTGACCTCGCGGGCGCGGGCCTCGTTCGGCACCACGATCACGCGGTCGCCGGCATCCGGCGTGCCGTTGAAGCCCAGCACCTCCACCGGCACCGACGGCCCGGCGTACTGCACGTTCTCGCCGAGATCGTCGATCAGGGCGCGCACGCGGCCCCACTCGGCGCCCGCCACGACGATGTCGCCGGTGAACAGGGTGCCGCGCTGGACCAGGACCGTGGCCACGGGGCCGCGGCCGCGGTCGAGCTGGGCCTCGATGACCGTGCCCTCGCCGTCGCGCTTCTCGTTCGCGCGCAGGTTCATGATCTCGGCCTGGATCTGGATGCCCTCCAGGAGCTGCGGCAGGCCGGCGCCGGTCTTGGCCGAGACCTCGAACTCGAGGGTCTCACCGCCCATCAACTCGACCTGGATGTCGTGCTGCAGCAGCTCCGTGCGGACCCGCTCCGGCTTGGCATCCGGCTTGTCGATCTTGTTGACCGCGATGATCATCGGGACACCGGCTGCCTTGGCGTGCTGGATGGCCTCGATGGTCTGGGGCATGACGCCGTCATCGGCCGCCACCACGATCACCACGATATCGGTGACCTTGGCGCCGCGGGCGCGCATCGACGTGAACGCCGCGTGGCCCGGGGTGTCGATGAAGGTGATCATGTCGCCGGAGGGCGACGCGACCTGATAGGCGCCGATGTGCTGGGTGATGCCGCCGGCCTCGCCCTCGACCACGTTCTCCTTGCGGATCGCGTCGAGCAGCGACGTCTTGCCGTGGTCGACGTGGCCCATGATGGTGACCACCGGCGGACGGGGATCGAGATCCTCCTCCAGATCCGGCTCGTCGGAGGAGAGGCCCTCCTCGACGTCGGACTCGGCGACGCGGCGCACCGTGTGGCCGAGTTCCTCGGCGATGAGCTGGGCGGTGTCCGAATCGATCACGTCGGTGATCTTGTGGATCTGGCCCTGCTTCATCAGCAGACGGATCACGTCCACGGCCCGCTCCGACATGCGGTTGGCGAGTTCCTGGATGGTGATCGTCTCGGGGATCGTCACCTCGCGGGACAGCTTCTCCTTCTGCTCCACGTGGCCGCGGCCGCTCATGCGCTGCTGGCGGCGGCGGAACGAGGCGACCGAGCGCGTGCGCTCGTCCTCGCCCGAGGTCGCGTTGGCGATGGTCAGGCGGCCGCGGTTGCGGTCGCCGCCCGGAGATTTCGGGGTCTTCGGCGGCGCGATGATCTTGAGCGGCATGCCGGGACGGCGGATCACCCGCTTGGTCTCGGACTCGTCCTCGTTGGTCTGGGCACCGCGACCGGCGGGGCGCGCCGCGGCCCCCGCGCCGGCGGGACGCGCGGCGGTCGCCGGCGTCGCGCTCTTCTCGGGCTCGGGCGCCGGAGCCGGACGGGCCATGAAGTTGAGGTCGCGCGGCTTGCGCGAGTCGGCCGTGATGGTCTTGCGCGGCTCGCCCGTGGAGGGGCGCGGCGTCAGCGGCGGGCGCGGAGCGGCCGGAGCCGCGGCGGAGGCAGCTGGGCGCGCGGCGGCCGGACGGGCCGCCTCGGGCTGACGGGCCGGCGCTGCCGCGGGGCGCGCCGGCGCCGCGGCGGCGGGACGGGCAGCGGCCGGCTGGGCCGGCACCTCGGCCGGACGGGCCGGTGTCGCGGCGGGGGCGTCGGCCGCGGGTGCGGGGGCGGCGGCCTGAGCCTCGGCGGCCTTGGCAGCGTCAGCCGCCGCGGCAGCGGCGGCCGCAGCCGCGGCCTTGCGCTCCTCGTCCTCGCGACGGCGGGCCTCGGCGGCCTCGCGCTCGCGGCGGGCCTGCTCCTCGGCCTCGCGACGGCGCGCCTCGGCCTCGGCCTCCACCTTGCGGCGGGCCTCGGCCTCGCGGCGCTGCGCGTCGGCGAGGGCGGCGGCGCGGGCCGCACTCTCCTGCTCGCTCAGGGTGCGCAGGACGACCCCCGAAGCGGCGCGCTGCGCCGGACGCGGAGCCGGCGCCGTCGGCGCGGGGGCCGCCGGGCGTGGGGCCGGCGCGGGTTCACGGGCAGGGGCGGCCGGCGCCGCACCGATGACGCGGCGCTTCACCGTCTCGACCACGACCTGCTTGGAGCGGCCATGGGAGAAGCTCTGACGCACGGTGCCCGCCTCGATCGGCCGCTTGAGGCCGAGCGGCTTCGGGGAAGTCCGGTTCAGAGTCTTGTCGCCCGGGTTGTTCGTATCGCTCATTCAGCCTGAACCCTGAGGGTTTCCATCGTCCCGTGAACCGACACCCGGTGGCGCCGGTCAAAATAGTCCTGCGTCGTCAACGTGAGGCTTCGTCGATCCCGCCGATTCGGGCTGGATCGGGCTCCCCGGTCGCCGCGGCGGCGCCCTCGAAGGAGCGTAGCCGACGCCAACGCGACAGGCAGCCGGCGGCTCCGGCTCCTGCGACGAGCGCAGCGTGTATCACATGATCCCGACCTAAGGCCATGTCCAATTCGTCCTCGGACAGGTCATCGATGATCGGGATCCTTGACATGGCCCCGCCGTGGCGCCTGTGCAAGGCCGACGCGATCTTCCGCCGGCCGTCCGGGCTCGCCTCGGCGGCATGAATCACCGCAATGGCGCCCGGCTGCCCGCCGATCGCGGCCTCGACCTTCGAGAAGCCCGCGACCACGCAGCCCGCCTTGTTGGCCATGGCGATGGCCTGCCGCAGGTCGTCCCGCAGCCCGGCGGCGATCCGGTCCGGCAGGTCGGGGGCGGCCGGGGTCGGCCCCTTGAACGCCCGCGAGAACAGGTTCTTCCGCACCGCGGTCGCGACAGCCTCGCGCCGGGCGCTGATCCAGGCGCCGCGGCCCGGCAGCTTGGCGCGCAGGTCGGGCACGACGCTGCCGTCCGGCCCGCGCACGAACCGGATCATCGCGTCCGGCGCCTGGACGACGCGCGTGACGATGCAGGTCCGCTCGGGCGAGCGGCGGCCGGGGCCGGCATCGAGCCCCCCGGCATCCAGCCCGTCCTCGGGCAGGGTCGTGTCGACCGCGACCATCGCGCCTCCGCCGCCGGCGCCCGCCTCAGGCCTCAACCTGCGCGGGGGCGGCCTCGTCGCCCTCGGCCGCCTCGGCACCCTCCTCGGCCTCCGGCTCCGGCAGGGCCTCGATCCAGCCGGCCTTCAGGCGGGCGGCCATGATCAGGGCCTCGGCCTCGGCGCGGGACAGGTCGAACCCGTCGAGGTAGCCGGCGTGGCGCACGGCCTCGGGACCGCGGCCCTCCGTGTAGCCGACGAGGTCGTCGGTGGCGCAGCCCGCCAGATCCTCGACGGTCTTCACGTCGTTCTCGCCGAGGGCGACCATCATGGGCGTGGTGATGCCCTCGATCTCCCGCAGCTCGTCGGCGACGCCGAGCTCGGTGCGGCGGGCGTCGTGCGCCTGCTCGATCCGGGCGAGGTGGTCCTGGGCGCGGGCCTGGATCTCGGTGCCGGTCTCCTCGTCGAGACCCTGGATGCCGGAGAGCTCCTGGATGTCGACGTAGGCGATCTCCTCGACGTTGCGGAAGCCTTCCGCGGCGAGCAGCTGGCCGACGGTCTCGTCGACGTCGAGCGCCTCCATGAAGACCTGGGTCCGCTCGGCGAACTCCTTCTGGCGGCGCTCCGATTCCTCGGCCTCGGTCAGGATGTCGATGTCCCAGCCGGTGAGCTGCGAGGCGAGGCGCACGTTCTGGCCGCGGCGGCCGATCGCCAGCGACAGCTGGTCGTCCGGCACCACCACCTCGATGCGGTCGGCCTCCTCGTCGAGCACCACCTTCACCACCTCGGCGGGCTGGAGCGCGTTGACAATGAAGGTCGCCTCGTCCTCGGACCACGGGATGATGTCGATCTTCTCGCCCTGCAGCTCGCCAACGACGGCCTGCACGCGCGAGCCACGCATACCGACGCAGGCACCGACCGGGTCGATGCTGCCGTCGCGCGAGATCACCGCGATCTTGGCGCGGGAGCCCGGATCGCGGGCCACCGCCTTCACCTCGACGATGCCGTCGTAGATCTCCGGCACTTCCTGGCCGAACAGCTTGGCCATGAATTGCGGGTGCGAGCGCGACAGGAAGATCTGCGGGCCGCGCACTTCCGAGCGCACGTCGAACAGGTAGGAGCGGATCCGGTCACCCGGCCGGAAGGTCTCGCGCGGGATCATCTCGTCCCGGCGCACGATGCCCTCGCCGCGGCCGAGATCGACGATCACGTTGCCGTACTCGACGCGCTTCACGATGCCGTTGAGGATCTCGCCGATCCGGTCCTTGTACTCGTCGAACTGGCGGGCGCGCTCGGCGTCGCGGACCTTCTGGACGATGACCTGCTTGGCCGACTGCGCGGCCACGCGGCCGAAATCGAAGGGCGGCAGGGTGTCAGAGATCACGTCGCCGACCAGCGCGCCCGGGTTGTAGCGGCGGGCCTGATCGAGGGTGATCTCGCGGGCATCGTTCTCGACCTGATCGACGACCAGGAGGTGACGCGAGAGGCGCAGCGCCCCGGTCTTGGAGTCGATCTCGGCGTGAACGTCGGTCTCGGCGCCGTAGCGGGAGCGGGCCGCCTTGGCGATCGCCTCCTCCATCGCGTCGATCACGATGGAGCGGTCGATCACCTTCTCGCGGGCGACCGCGTCGGCGATCTGGAGGAGTTCGAGCCTGTTGGCGCTGACGACGGCCATCGGTGTCGGTCCTTCTCTTCCGTCAAATCTTCGGGCCGGCCGCTGGGCGGCCGACGCTGGGGTCTCAGTGCAGGGAGTCGCGGTCCTTGAGCCGGGATGCCTTGGTCACGACCGGCTTCTTGGGACCGGTCCGGGCCGGATGCTTGGGCTTCGCCGCGGGGCTGGCCTTGCGGGGGCCCTTCGGCTGGAAGGGCGCGCGCGCCGGCGGCGCGCTCTCCGCGGCGTCCTCCTCGTCCTCGGCCTCGTCGGCCTCATCCGTGGCGGGCGGCCCGCCGCGGCGCAGCGACTCGCAGATCAGCTCGTCGGTGAGGACGAGATGGGCCTCGGCGAGGTCCTTCAGCGGCAGGTCGATGCGGCTCGGCAGCCCTTCCTTCACGTCGGGCAGGTCGATCGGGACGGTCGCGCCCGTCGGGTCCGGCGCGCCGAGGATGCCGCGGAAGCGCTTGCGCCCGTCCAGCGGCGGGCTCAGCTCGACCTTGGCCTCGTAGCCGGCCCAGCGGGCGAAGTCCGAGACCCGCACCAGCGGCCGGTCGATCCCCGGCGAGGATACTTCGAGGTTGTAGGCACCGCCCACCGGATCGTCGACGTCGAGGATCGGCGAGATCGCGCGGCTCACCGCCTCGCAATCGTCGATCGTGAAGGTGCCGTCCGGACGCTCCGCCATGATCTGCACGGTGCAGCCGTTGACGTTGGACATCCGCACCCGGACCAGCCGGAAGCCGAGGCCCGCGAGCGGCCCCTCGATCGCCTGCGCGACGCGCGCGGCGACTCCGGCCTCGCGGACGAGGCGCTTCTCGGACAGATCCGCTTCAATCTCGGACGACATGGGTGTTCAGCGCGCAACCTTCGCGGCGTTCTGCCTGGCCGCCCGCGGCGTGGGGCCTCGTGCGGCGAGAGGATGTGCGGCGAAAAAAAAGAGCGGACCCGGTGGGGCCCACTCCCGAACCGCAGCCTCTCGACTGCCATCAGAACTGTTGAGAGCTAGATAGCGGCCCTCGGCCCGGAGCGCAAGGTGGATCCGCCGCGCCGCGCGAGCCCGCTCGTCCCGTCCTCGGCCTTATCCCGCGGTGCCGGAGCGTCGCGGAGGCCTCGAAGGAGCCCTCCTTCGAGGCTCGCCGCGCTTGCACCCCGGGACGAGGGGTTCGGTCGGAGATCGCCTTTGCTCAGCCGCTGCGCGGCACCCGCCCCTCCAGCGGATAGGCCGGATCGTTGTAGCCCGGCGTCGTCGGATGCCCCGCGGCCACGAACCCGTCGACCAGCGCCTCGTCCTCCGGGGTGAAGGCGTAGTCCAGGGCGCCGAGATATTCCTGCCACTGCGCCTCCGTGCGCGGCCCGGCGATCACGCCGGTGACGAGGCGGTTGTTCAGCACCCACGCGGTGGCGAACTGGCCGGCCGTGATGCCGCGGGCCTCGGCGTGCTCCCTCAGGGTCCGGGCGATGCGCAGGGATTCCGGGCGCCACTCGGTCTGCATCATCCGGGCGTCCTGGCGGCCGGCGCGCGACTCGGCCGGCGGCGGCGCGTCGGGGTCGTACTTGCCGGTGAGCACGCCGCGCGCGAGCGGCGAGTACGGCACCACGCCGAGCCCGAAATGCGCGCAGGCGGGCAGGTGCTCGGTCTCCGGCATCCTATTGAAGGCGTTGTAGTAGGGCTGGCTCACCACCGGCCGGTCGATCCCGGCCTCGTCGCAGAGCCGACAGATCTCGGCGACCCGCCAGGAGCGGTGATTCGAGACGCCGAAATGGCGGATCTTGCCCGCCCGCACGAGGTCGGCGATCGCCCGGACCGTCTCGGCCAGCGGCGTGTCGTGGTCCTCCTTGTGGAGGTAGTAGATGTCGATGAAATCCGTGCCGAGGCGGCGCAGGCTGTCCTCGGCGGCCTTCATCACGTGGACCCGCGAGAGGCCGCGGTCGTTGACGCCCGGCCCGGTCGGGTTGGCAACCTTGGTGGCCAGGACCCAGGCGTCGCGCTCTGCCCGGATCGCCCGGCCGGTGATCTCCTCCGAGCGGCCCTCCGTGTAGACGTTGGCCGTGTCGATGAAGTTGATCCCGGCCTCCCGGGCGCTGGCGACGACGCGGCCGGCCGTGGCCTCGTCGGTGGGGCCGCCGAACATCATCGTGCCGAGACAGATCGGCGAGACCTTGAGGCCCGAGCGGCCGAGCGTGCGATACTGCATGGGATCCCTCCAACGTCCGTCGTCCCGCTATCTCGCCGCGGGAACGGCGCGGTCAACCACAACACAGGTCAACGCCGCCCTGTAACCCGCGAACGCCCGCGGCGAACCGACCCGTGACGGCACCGATGGCCCGGGCAGCCGTTCCCGCCGGTGGCCCGGGCCACCGGCGCGGCGCCGTCGTCCACCGCGAAGCTTCCGTTCGGACCCATGATCGATCGCTCGGCCGCCGCCCTCGGCATCCCCCTCCCCTGGCTCGACCGGGCCGGCCGCCTCTCCTGGCTGAAGCTCGCGGTGTTCGCGTGCTGCGTCGCGCCCGCGCTCTACCTCGCGGCCGCCTACCGGCTCGACGCCCTCGGGGCGAAGCCGATCACCGCGCTGATCCACGCCACCGGCGAGTGGGCGGTGCGCTTCCTGCTCTTCTCGCTGGCGATCTCGCCGCTGCGCCGCCTCGCGGACTGGCCGAAGGTCCTCGTCGTGCGGCGCATGCTCGGCGTCACCGTGATGGCCTACGCGGTGGCCCATCTGACCCTCTACGCCGTCGACCAGAACCTGATCCTCACCAAGGTGATCTCCGAGATCGCGCTCCGGCTCTACCTGACGATCGGCTTCGTGGCCCTGATCGGCCTGATCGCTTTAGGGTTGACCTCCACGGACGCGGCGATCCGCAACCTCGGCCCGAACTGGAATCGCCTGCACCGCCTCACCTACACGATCGCCGTGGCGGCCCTGGTCCACTACTTCCTGCAGTCGAAGATCGATGTCACCGACCCGGTCTTCTCGGCGGGCCTGTTCCTGCTGCTGATGGGCTGGCGGGTGATGCGGCGCTTCCAGTGGCCGGAGCGGCCCTGGTCGCTCCTCCTCCTGGCGATCGTCGCCGGGCTCGCGACCGCCGGCCTGGAGGCCGCGTGGTACGGCCTCGCCAGCGGTGTGCCGGCCAACCTCGTCCTCGCCGCCAACCTGGACTTCTCCGGGCCGATCCGGCCGGCCTGGTGGGTGCTGGCCGTCGGCCTGTCGCTCCCGCTCGTGGCGCTCGTGCGCTGCCCGAAGGCCCCGGCACCGGGCAGGCGACCGGCCCGGGCGGCCCGCCGGGAGCCTATCCGGGAGCCCGTCCGGGAGCCCTTGTCGCCGTCGGCCTGATGCCGCAGAACCCGCTCCCGGTCCTCCGCCGCCGGCGGCCCCGGGCCCAGCGGAGCTTTCGAGACGCCATGCGCGGCACGCCTCTCCTGATCGCGGGCTTGCTCGCGCCGACCCTCGCCTTCGCGACGCCCCCCGCGACCCAGGCCGCGAAGCCGGCCGCCAAGGCGGCGCCCGCCGCGCCGCCGGCCGCCGCCGCACCGGCAGCCGCGGCCTGCACGCCGCCCGCGCCGCCGCCGGCCTCCGCGCGCCCGGCCAAGCCGGAGCTGCCGCCGAAGCCCGCCTGCCTCGACGCCAAGGAGGGCTGCCCGGGCTGGGAGGCCTACAGCTACAACGACGCGATCAAGGCCTATAACCTGCAGGCGCAGGCCTTCCGGCCGATCGCCGAGGCCTACCTGCAGAAGCTCAATGCCTACGTGAAGGCGAGCGCGGACTACGCCCAGTGCGAAGTGAACGCGATGCAGAAGTAGCCGGCTGAACGGCGGCCGACACCGCGGCTCGGAGGCGGTTCATGCGCCCGGTCGCATCCTCCGGCGATGATGGCCGCGATCCCCGCGTGCCCGCTCACGCCGAGGCCACCGTGCCCGCTCGTCGTCTCCTCTTACGAACCGGCTTCTGCGCCCTGCTCCTCGCCGCCGGCCCGGCCCTGGCCGCCGATTTCGACGGCCCCTACCCGCCGCACGGCGACGGCGGGCCCGCCCAGGACGACGAGCCGGAGCGCCGGCCACCGCCGCCCTCTCCGGGACCGCGGCCCGAATCCGAAGTCCGCGGTCCCCGCTTCACAGCGGCGCCCCCAGAAGCGTCCCCGGAGGCGTGCCGGGAATTCGTGCGGCGGCGCTTCGGTCCGGACGGGGAGCCGGTGCTGCGACGAGTGCGGGTCTGCGACGAGCCGGTCGTCGACCGCGGGCCGCCGCCGCCTCCCCCGCCGCCGGAGGACATCCCGCCCCGTCGCTGGGGCGGGCCGCGCTGGTAGCGTGGGAATCCGGCTCAGATGCGGGCCGGCGCCTTCCTGAGGGCGGCCGCGAAGGCCTTGAGCTGGCGGTTCAGATCCGCCAGCTCGTTCAGCGCGATGGTCTTGTGGCCGTCGCGGACCGCGCGCTCGATATCCTCGACCTGCAGGTCGACGAGGCGGCGGATGGCGGTGGCGACTTGTTGTCGGGTCATCGATTCGAGCGTCTCGTCCGAGCGTCCTGGCGGGCCTCAACGGACGGCCGGTACGCGGCCGTCGACACGTTTCGGTGATAGGCCGGTAGGCTTAACCGATGGTGTCCGCGGCCCCGCCGTTCACAGGGGATCGGGCCCTAGCGGCGCTCGCGCATCTCGCTGCGGCGCATCGGCATCGCGTCGATGGTGGCGAACAGCCTCTGCGGCGCGATCGGCGCCGCTTCGGTGATCTTGGCACCCCCGTCCTTGCCGACCAGGACCGCGCGGAAGCTGTCCGCGGGCAGGCCGAGGCGCTCGCGCAGGGCCCGCGCCTCGGCCCCCGCGCCGACCGCTTCGAGCACCACGAGGTCGCGCTCGGCGACGCCGGTGCGGACCGAGGCCAGCGCCGCCCGCTGCGCCCGGAGCTGCGCGTCCCCGGCCTCGGGCGCCGACAGCACCAGCACCCGCGCCCGGTCGCGATAGCTATCGAGGGGACCGGCCAGGGCGGCCCCCGCCGCCATAGCTGCCAGCCCGAGTCCCAGTGCCGTCTCCCGCATGCCGCCGCTCCGCGCTCTCGAGTCGGGACAACGCGCGACTCGGCCGCGCGATCGCGGCGGCGCGTTTGCCTCGCGGGCCCGGCGCCCCAGATCGGGGCGGAAGCCCGTGTCCCGGAGTCCGGAATGACCACCGCCATGAACCGCCGCATCGTCCTGGCCTCGCGCCCGCACGGCGAGCCGCGGCCCGAGAATTTCCGCCTGGAGGAGGTGCCGGTGCCGCAGCCCGGACCCGGCCAGGTCCTCCTGCGCACCCGCTGGCTGTCGCTGGACCCCTACATGCGCGGCCGGATGAGCGACGCGAAATCCTACGCGGCGCCCGTCGAGATCGGCGCGCCGATCACCGCCGAGACGGTGGGCGAGGTGGTCGCCTCCAACCACCCGGATCACGCCGTGGGCGACCTGCTGACAGCCTTCGCGGGCTGGCAGGAGTACTTCGTCACCGACGCCAAGGGCTCGCGCAAGGTCGACCCCGATGCCGCCCCGCCCTCCACGGCGCTGGGCGTGCTCGGGATGCCGGGCATGACCGCCTATACCGGCCTCCTCAACATCGGCCGGCCGAAATTCGGCGAGACCGTCGTGGTGGCCGCCGCCGCCGGCCCCGTGGGCTCCCTGGTCGGCCAGATCGCCAAGATCCACGGCGCCCGCGCCGTCGGGATCGCGGGCGGCCCCGAGAAGTGCCGCTACCTCACCGAGGAGCTCGGCTTCGACGCCGCGATCGACCATCGCGGGTCCGACCTGCCGGGCGCGCTGGCGGCCGCCTGCCCGAAGGGCATCGACGTGTACTTCGAGAATGTCGGCGGCGCGGTCTTCGCCGCCGTGCTGCCGCTGCTCAACCCGTTCGCGCGGATCCCGGTCTGCGGCCTCGTCTCCGCCTACAACGCCACCGAGGTGCCCCCCGGCCCGGACCGCCTGCCCAGCCTGATGCGCGCGGTCCTGACCAACCGGCTGCACATCCAGGGCTTCATCGTCTGGGACTTCGCCGAGCAGGCGGACACATTCCGCAAGGAGGTCGCCGGCTGGATCCAGGACGGGCGCGTCCGCTACCGCGAGGACGTGGTCGAGGGGCTGGAGAACGCCGCCGAGGCGTTCATCGGCCTGTTGAAAGGTCGGAATTTCGGCAAGCTCGTCGTCCGCGTCGCCTGAGAGCGGCTTGCTGCCCAAACGGAACAGATATAGAACAAATCGATCCGTCGGCGCTGCGGAAAGCGGGCACAAGCCCGCCCCGCCGGTTGCCGCTCCGGAGGCCCGGGCGCATGGTTCGCGCGCCGCCGGGCAGATGCCCTGTGAGATCCGTACGACTAGGAGAGAGCGATGGCGGGCAGCGTCAACAAGGTGATTCTGGTGGGCAATCTCGGGCGCGATCCCGAGATGCGCCGCCTCGGTTCGGGCGACCCGGTCTGCAACCTCCGGCTCGCGACGTCGGAGTCGTGGAAGGACAAGGCGACCGGCGAGCGCAAGGAGAAGACCGAGTGGCACTCGGTCGTGATCTACAACGACAACCTCGCCCGGGTGGCCGAGCAGTACCTGCGCAAGGGCTCGAAGGTCTACATCGAGGGCCAGCTCCAGACCCGGAAGTGGACCGACAATTCCGGCGTCGAGAAGTACACGACCGAGGTGGTGCTCCAGCGCTTCCGCGGCGAGATGACGATCCTCGACGGGCGCGGCGGCGGCGGCGGCGACTTCGCCGGCGAGGACGAGGGCGGCGGCCAGATCAGCCGTGGCGGCGACTTCGGCGGTGGTCGGGGTGGTGATCGCGGCGGCGATTTCGGCGGCGGTCGGGCCCAGGGCGGCGAGCGGCGTCCGGCCCCGGCCTCCTCGGGTGGCGGCGGTGGCGGTGGCAGCCGCGGCGGCTACGACCTCGACGACGACATCCCCTTCTAGGACCGCCCACGATCCGGAGGCCCTGTACCGTCACCCGGGTCGGCCTGCCCGACCCGGGTGACGCGGACATCTGGGCTGCGTCAGCGCAGCCGTTTCAAGGCAGCATCCCGGGACCGCGCGGCGGTGCCCGGGATCCAGATCCGCCGGCGTACGTCTCGGGCCGCCCGCCTTCGGCGCCCCGGAGCGCCGCCGCTCAACCCTTGAGCTGCCGGTTGCAGGCCGAGTAGTAGCCGCCGCCCTTCTCGATCCACTTCATGCCGCCCAGCGTGCCGGCAGCCTTCGCGGCGTTGTAGCTGTCGAGGCAGGTGTGCATCCGGGCCTTGCCGGCCGATTCCTTGGCGTATTTCGGATCGACGGCGCGGGGGAACGTGGCCGACGCCGCGGCGGCGGACGTCGTCCCGGCGCGCGGGGCGGCCGGCGGCGCGGCCGGAGCTGTCGTCGCGGTCGGCGAGACAGGGTTCGGCGCGGTCGTCGGGGCGTTGTCGGCCGCCGCACCGCACTCGGCCTTGCGGAAGTCGTTCCACTTCTGGCCGTTGAGCGTGCCGGCCTGCTTGGCGGCCTGATACTTGACCGAGCAATCCTTCGCGGAGAGCGCGGAAGCCGGCGCGGCGCCGGCCACCAGGCCGGCGATCATCAGGGATGCAAATACATAGCGACTCATGACGAAGAATCTCCGGGACACTATGTTGCGTCCCGAAAGAGATTAATACGGCTCTATGCCGTCGTGAATATGGGTTTGTCCGTTCCAGGGGACAACGCGATGGCCGAGCACTGACCCGGCACCGGCCGGCCGCGGATCCGGATCGCGCGCGGCGGGCCGAGCTCTGGACGCGGCGACCCGAACTCGGGTCGCCGACGCGGATCACCAGCCGCCGTAGGACCGGCGCGGGCCCTCGTAGCCGCCATAGCCGCCATAGCCGCCGTAACCGCGGTCGTAGCCGCCGTAGCCGGGCCGGCCGCCGTAGGGTCCCCGCGGTCCGCCCCAGCCCCAGCCGCGATCGTTCGGCCGGCAATGGCCCCAGGGATTGGGATGGAAGCCCGGACCGCAGCCTCCGGCCACGCGCTCGATCACCGATCCGGCATCGGGCGGCCCGTAGCCGAACGGCGCCGCGTTGGCCGTCGTGGCGGTCGCGAGAGCCGCGGCGGCCACCGCGACGAGGCCGATCACCTTGGCGCGCATCATGACACGATCTCCTGAACCTGCGGCCCGGACGCGCCGGGCCGATGACAGGAGGATGCGCCGGCCGCTGTGAACCCGGACAGGCTCGGGCATTCATCGAGCCGACACTCTCGGCCGGCCGGGCCTCCGCGCGGCGGGTCGGTCAGGCGGCCTGGAGCTGGATCGGCGCCGGTGCGGGCGCCCGCGAGCGCGCGAAGAGGTCGGCGCCGACCGTCACGCCCGCAGCCCTGACCAGCGTGGCCTCGTCGCAGGAGCGCGCGACCTTCAGGCCGAGCGCCTCGAGCCGCGCGTGCTCGGCGCAGTAGGCGGCGATCCGGGCGCGGCCGTAGGCCGGCATCGGCGCGAGCAGCCGGTCGCGCTCCGCGTCGTCGGCGCGGAACAGGGCCGAGATCAGCTCGATCGGAACCGGATACCGCGCCAGGGCGCTCGGGTGGGGTCGGTTGCCGTCGCGCGCCATGGGTGCCTCTCCGCTTCGCTGTGCGGTGGAAGGTTCGGCAACCATAGTTAACGATCAGTTGTGATCGCGGCGGGAGCCTCGGTGAGCCGCCCCGCGGCGCCTCAGCGGCGGGGCGGGCTCACCCAGGTTCCGCCGGCGGCGCGATCCGACTCCGGCGCCGCGAACGGGGGTCGCGCGTCCGCCCAGCGGGCGACCGGGCCCGCGGCCGGCGCGATCGAGCCCGTCGTCTCGGGGTCGGTCCAGACGGGGGCGCCCGCGGCGACCAGCGCGGGTGACGCGGACGGATCCGGCAGGTTCCGCTCGTAGCCGGCGACGACCGCCGCGAGGGCGATCGCCACGAGGACGAACGCTAGACCGTCGACGATCATGGAGCCGAGTCTCGGCATGGTGCCCGCGCCTGTTGACCAAGCCTCCGGGCTACGGCGGCAGGGTTAACGAACCCTGTCCGAACCCGGCGGATCGGGCCGACGCGTTCAGATGTTGCGCGCGCCGCGCAGCGTCTTCAGGCCGATTCCCGTCGACTCGAAGCCGCCGTCGACGGCGAGCTGCTGACCGGTGATGTAGGAGGCGCGCTCCGAGCAGAGGAACACGATCGCCTCCGCGAGCTCCGTCTCCAGCCCGTAACGGCCGAGCGGGACGGCGTCGTGGTAATCCGCCCGGATCTCGGGGCTGTGCACCGCCTTGGCCATCGCGGTGTCCACCGGACCGGGAGCGACGGCGTTCACGCGGATCCCGTACTGCGCCAGCTCGGCGGCCTGCTGCTTGGTGAGCTGCGCGAGGCCCGCCTTGCTGGTGCCGTAGGCGGTGCGGAGCGTCGAGGCGCGCAGGCCCGAGATCGAGGTGATGTTCACGATGGCGCCGCCGCGCTCGGACAGGAGCGGGACGGCCGCCTGCGTGCACAGGAACGGGCCGGACAGGTTGACGGCGAGCACCCGCGACCAGTCGGCGAAGGTGGTCTCGGTCAGCGGCTTGAAGATCGCGATGCCGGCATTGTTGACCAGGGCGTCGAGGCGGCCGAACCGGTCGGCGACCTGCTGGATCGCCGCCGCCACCGCCTCGGGGTCGGAGACGTCGGCCGTCACCGCGAGCGTGGCTTCCGGACGGCCGAGCCGCTCGGCCGCCGCCGCCGCGCCCGGGCCGTCGATGTCGAGAAGGGCGACGTTCCAGCCGTCGGCGAGGAAGCGGGTCGCGGTGGCGAGGCCGATGCCGCGGGCGGCCCCCGTCACCAGCGCGGTCCGGGCCTGGGCGTCGCTCATGGTCGTCTCCGTCGGGATCGGCGGCGCCCGGATGGCGCGGGTCAGCGTTCGGGTCCGCGGCGGTGCCATCACCGCGCGCCGGACCCGGGCGGCCTTCCGGGCCGTCCCGCCGTTGTGAACCGATCCGCCCTCAACGTCTGATGGATCGCGCGCGCGCCGTCGAGGGTCTGCCCGAACATCCGCCCGGCGATGACCCGCGTCAGCGAAGCGGCCCGGGAGCGCCACGCCCGGCGGATGTCCCGCGGGTCCGGGGCACGTCGCAGCGCTCGGGACGACGGCGTGGTGCCGCCGCAAAGAGCGGCGACGGGTGCGGGATTAGAGCATCGGCATGCCGCCGGTGACCGGCACCAGCGCCCCGGACATGTAGCTGCCCTCGCGGGAGGCGAGCAGCACGTAGGCCGGGGCCAGCTCCGCGGGCTGGCCGGCGCGGCCGAGCGGCGTCTGCGCACCGAGCTGCTCCATCTGCTCCGGGCTCTTCACGATCGGCTGGATCGGCGTCCAGACCGGCCCGGGGGCGACGCAGTTCACCCGGATGCCCTGCGGCGCCAGCAGGTTCGACAGGCCGATGGTCAGGCTCGCGATCGCGCCCTTGGTGGCGGCGTAGATCAGCATGTTCGGCCCGGCGACCTTGGCCTGCACGCTGGTGCTGTTCACGATCGCGCCGCCCGGCTTCATGTGCGGCACCGCCGCCTGGGCGAGGTAGTACATGGCGAAGACGTTGGCGCGGAACGAGCCCTCGATGTCGGACGCCGCCAGATCGTCGAGGCCCTCGTTCACCACCTGGGCGGCGGCGTTGTTCACGAGGATGTCGAGGCGCCCGAAGGCCGCGACGGTGCGCGCCACGAGATCTCGGCACCGGGCCTCGTCGCGGATGTCGCCGGGGAGCAGCAGGCAGCGGCGGCCGGCCTTCTCGACCCAGGCCTTCGTGTCCTCGGCATCCTCCTGCTCGACCTCGAGATAGGAGATCGCCACGTCGGCGCCCTCGCGGGCGTAGGCGATGGCCACCGCCCGGCCGATGCCGGAATCGCCGCCGGTGATCAGCGCCGCCTGACCCGTCAGCAGGCCTTTGCCGACGTAGCTCTCCTCGCCGTGGTCGGGGCGCGGCGTCATCTTCGTGGTGAGGCCCGGGCGGGTCTGCTGCTGGTCGCGGGGGAAGGGCGGCCGGGGGCCGGCCTCGCGCGGGTCCTGGGTCATCGGGTGCGGCTCCTCGGCTTGGGACCCGCAGGATCTAGGGCCGTCGCCGCGGCCACCGCCTGCGCCCGGGGGTCACAGGCGGTGGCCGCGACCGGGCCGTCTCAGAAGGCCCGGTTGCGGTTGGCGTGCGGGCCGCCGTAGCGGCGGCGCAGGTAGGACACGACCTTGGGAAGCAGGAAAGCGATCAGGATCTTGCGCATCGGGGCTCGCTCGCGTCACGGGTTCGTGAGCGGGCAATGCTCGGACCGCGCCGCAGTTCCGCGCCCGGTCACAGCTCCAGCGTGAGGGTCACCGGGGCGTGGTCGGAGGGGCGCTCCCAGGCGCGGGCCTCGCGCAGCACCTCGACCTTGCGGACGGTCCCGGCGAGGTCGGGCGACACCCAGGCATGGTCGAGGCGCCGCCCCTTGTTGGCGGCCGACCAGTCGGGGGAGCGGTAGCTCCACCACGTGTAGATCTTCTCCGGCTCCGGGGTGAGGTGGCGCGCCGCGTCGATCCAGCCCGCCTCCCCGCGCAGCACCTCCAGCGCCTCGGTCTCCACCGGCGTGTGGCTGACCACGTCGAGGAGCTGCTTGTGCGACCAGACGTCGTGCTCCAGGGGCGCGACGTTGAGGTCGCCCACGAGGATCGCCGGCCCGGAGATGCGCCTGCCGCCCCAGGCGCGCAGTTCGGACAGGAAGTCGAGCTTGTGGGCGAATTTCGGGTTCAGGTCGCGGTCCGGCACGTCGCCGCCGGCCGGGACGTAGAAATCGTGCAGCACGATGCCCGAGGCCGCCCCGGCCTCCGGCCCCAGCACCGCCGAGATGTGGCGGGCGTCCTGACGCTCGCAGAAGCCCATCACGGCGCGGGTGTGCAGGGGGAAGCGGGAGAGGATCGCGACGCCGTTGTAGCCCTTCTGGCCGGCGAACATCACGTGCTCGTAGCCCGAACCGCGCAGGGCCTTCAGCGGGAAGGCGTCGTCCGGGCACTTGGTCTCCTGCAGGCAGAGCACGTCCGGCCTGTGCTCGGCGAGGAAGCGCAGCACGAGGTCGATGCGCAGGCGCACCGAGTTGATGTTCCAGGTGGTGACGGTGAATTGCACGGGCGGCGCTGGGGTTCTGACGGCGTTGCGCTCCGATAGCCGATTTCGCGGCCCGCGACAGTCCGCTCACCGCCCGCCCGGCGAAAGGCCGTGCGCGCCCGGCCGGCAGGCGCTATGTCCGGGCCCTGCCCTGTCCCGGGCCCCTCGTCGAGGCCCGTCATGGCGCACGCCCGCTCGCTCCTGTTCGCCGTCTACTGGGCCGCCTGGACGACCCTGTTCCTCGCGCCGCTGGCGATCTTCCTCCTGTCCGGATCGCCGCAGCGGCCGATCCGCCGGGCGACGCGGCTCTGGGCGCGCGGGATCCTGGGCGGGCTCAGGCGCATCGTGGGGCTGCGCTACGTCGAGGAGGGCCGCCAGCACCTGCCGGACGAGCCCTGCCTGATCGTCGCCAACCACCAGTCGACATGGGAGACGCTGGCCTTCCTGGTCCTGGTGCCGGACGTGGCGATCGTCGCGAAGCGGGAGCTGCTGGCGATCCCGGTGGTCGGCTGGTTCCTCCGACGCTCGCCGATGATCGTCATTGACCGGGCCAAGGGCACCCAGGCCCTGCGCACCATGATCGACGGCGGTCGGGAGGCGGTCGCGGCGGGGCGGTCGGTCCTGATCTTCCCCGAGGGTACCCGCGGCGCGATCGGCGAGCCGCTCCGCTTCAAGCGCGGCGTCGAGTTGCTCTACGGCCGTCTCGGCCTGCCGGTGGTGCCGGTGGCGCTCAATTCCGGCCTGTTCTGGCCCGGGGGCGCGGCGACCCGGTCCGGCACGGTGGTGGTGAGCTACCTCGCGGCCCTGGCCCCCGGCCTGTCGACCGCGGAGTTCCTGCACGGGACGGAGGGCGCGATCGATCGGGAGTTGAACCGGTGGCGGCCGGGCGCCGCGGCCGGGCTCGGCGCCCCCTGAGGGGCGACCCCGTCACTTCTGCGATTGCTGGATCTGCTGCTGCATCGCCTTGTCCTCGGACCGTCCGTAATTGATGAAGAACAGGCTGCCGTCGACACTCTTGCCCTTCTGCAGGTTCGAGAGCGTCACCGTGGTGACGTAGCCCTGCGGGTCGGTGATCCGCCACTGCGACAGGGTCTTCATCTCGGCGTCGAAGAACAGCTGGATCTTCGAGGTGCCGCCGAGGGTGGCGCGGTCCTCCAGGCTGATGCGGACGCTGCCTGGATCGCTCGCCACGTCGGTGACGGTGAGGTCGCGGGCGAGGTCGATCTTCTCGCGCAGGAGGAATTTCAGCGGCGTCTGGGCGATGAAGTAGAGGTCCTGGGTGTTCAGCTTGCGGTCGCGCACCGCCACCGAGGTCCCGTCGGCGACCACCTCCAGCGGCGAGGGCTGGTCGTAGTCGAAGCGCAGGCGGCCGGGCTTGACGAGCGTCAGCTTGCCGCCGATCCGGCGGCCGTCGGCGCCGATCTGCACGAAATTGCCCGTCAGGGTGTTGATGCCGTTGAAGTAGGCGTTGGCCTGCGCCAGCAGCGCGGCGGGATCGGCCGAGTCGGCCGTGACGATCGCCGTCGGCGCGCCCACCGCCGCGACCTTCGGCTCGGGCGCCTTGTGGTCCGCCTTATCGGCGGCCTTGTCGCCGCCCTTGCCGGACTTGGCCGTGCCGGGCTTCGTCTCCTTGCTCGCCTCCTTGGCCTTGGGCGCGGCCTTCTTGGCCGGCGCAGGGGCCGCCGGGGCGGCCTCCGGCTGCGGGGCGGGCTCCTCCTTGTGGCCGAACAGGCTGTCGATGAAGGCGCCGACCTGCGCGTGGGCCGGGTTGGCTGTCGCGAGCCACAGCCCGGCGGCGATCACGGAGCCGGCTGTGCGGGTGCGGCGGCCGATCATCGGCAGAGTCTCCTGAGGAGCCGCGGGCAAGCTCCGGCGGCGAAACAGAGGTGGGCGGGCCGCTGCGGACGCCTTGCCGTCCCCTCGTCTTCGCGAGCGGAGCGAGGCAATCCAGGTGCGCCACGATACCGGAGGTAGCGCTACTCTGGGTTGCTTCGCTCCGCTCGCAGAGACGGGGCGGGTTTCGCAGCCCCCTTTTTAGAACCTCGCCCTGTGGCGAAGATGCGACGTCCGGGCCGCCCCGTGGCGAGGCGGCCCTGACAGCGTCTCACTCGTCGTCGTACATCCCGGCCGAGCTGTGCGTCGCCCCGGCGACCAGGATCTCGCGCTTGCCGGCGTGGTTGGCCGGGCCGACGATGCCCTCGATCTCCATCCGCTCCATGATGGAGGCGGCGCGGTTGTAGCCGATCTGCAGGCGGCGCTGGATGTAACTCGTCGACGCCTTCTGGTCGCGCAGCACCACCTCGATCGCCTGCTTGTAGAGGTCGTCGGAGTCGCCGCCGCTCGCCGCCGCGAAGGCGCCGATGTCGAAGACGGGGGCCTCTTCCTCGGGCTCGTCGGACCGCTCGGCCTTGTCGGCCGCGGCCGCCTTGCCCCGGCCGGACCGGCCGCCCTCCTTGGCGGGCTCCTCGGGCGAATCGTCGGCGGTGACGGCGTCGAGGTAGCTGGGGCGGCCCTGGCGCTTGAGGTGGGCGACCACGCTCTCGACCTCGCTGTCCGAGCAGAACGGCCCGTGCACCCGCGTCGTGCGCCCGCCCCCGGCCATGAACAGCATGTCGCCCTGGCCCAGAAGCTGCTCGGCGCCCATCTCGCCCAGGATCGTGCGGCTGTCGATCTTGCTCGTCACCTGGAAGCTGATCCGGGTCGGGAAGTTCGCCTTGATCGTCCCGGTGATCACGTCCACCGACGGGCGCTGGGTCGCCATGATCAGGTGGATGCCCGCCGCCCGCGCCATCTGCGCCAGGCGCTGGATCGCTCCCTCGATGTCCTTGCCGGCCACCATCATCAGGTCGGCCATCTCGTCGACCACGATCACGATGTACGGCAGCGGCGCCAGGTCCATCGCCTCGTCCTCGTACACCGCCTCGCCGGTGTGGCGGTCGAAGCCGGTCTGGATTGTGCGCGTGATGGTCTCGCCCCGGTCGCGGGCCTCCTTCATGCGGGCGTTGTAGCCGTCGATGTTCCGGACGGCGATCTTGGCCATCTTCTTGTAGCGCTCTTCCATCTCGCGCACGGCCCACTTGAGGGCGATGACCGCCTTCTTGGGGTCGATGACGACCGGGGAGAGCAGGTGCGGGATGCCGTCGTAGACCGACAGCTCCAGCATCTTCGGATCGACCATGATCAGGCGGCACTCCTCGGGCTTCAGCCGGTAGAGCAGGCTGAGGATCATGGTGTTGATCGCCACCGACTTGCCCGAGCCGGTGGTGCCGGCGACCAGGAGGTGCGGCATGCGCGCGAGGTCGGCGATGATCGGCTCGCCGCCGATGTTCTTGCCCAGGCACAGCGCCAGCTTGTGCTTGCTCTCGGCGAAGTCGGCCGACGAGAGCAGCTCGCGCAGGAACACGGTCTCGCGGGTCTCGTTCGGCAACTCGATGCCGATAACGTTCCGGCCGGGCACGACCGCGACGCGGGCCGAGACCGCCGACATCGACCGGGCGATGTCGTCCGACAGGCCGATCACGCGGCTGGACTTGGTGCCGGGGGCGGGCTCGAGCTCGTAGAGGGTGACGACCGGGCCCGGCCGCACCGCCAGGATGTCGCCGCGCACGCCGAAATCCTGGACCGTCTGCTGCAGGTTGAGGGCGTTCTGCTCCAGCACGTCGGCGTCGACCTCCTCGCTGCCGCCGGGGGCCGGCAGGGCGAGCAGTTCGAGGGACGGCAGCTCGTAATCGGCGTTCTCGATCGGCGCGATCTCGAGGTGGCGGCCGGCCGGGATCAGGTGTGCCCGCGGCGCCACCAGGGGGACCGACGCCGGCGCGGGGGCCGGCAGGGTCGCGACCTCGATCGCCTCGACGGCAGCGGCGACCGGCTCGGCCTCGACCCCGATCTCCGCCTCGATCTCCGTCTCGACCGGCTCCGGCTGCGGCGCCAGCTTGCCGCGGAGCAGGACCGGGCGCGGCGTCATCGGGATCACAACGCGCTCGGCCTCGGCGCGCGCGGCGACCGGCGCGGCAACGACCGGGGCGGGACCGGCTTCGGGCACGGCCGGGGGTGCTGGCGGGACGGCGGTCGGCTGGCCAGCCGCGCGGATCGCCGCCCGGGCCGCCATGGCGCTGAGAGCCGGCGCGCGGCGGGGCGCCTCGGACGCGGGGGCGGCCGGAGGCTCCGCCGCGGCGCTGCCGGGGCCGAAGACCAGCGACAGGCCGGACGCGGCCGGCGGCGCGACGGGCGGCAGGAAGGCGCTCCGGATCGAGGCGGCCTCGTCCATCCGCTGGCCGGTCTCCGTCCCGTTATCCTGCCCGTCGGCGGGACGCGGCGGCTGGTCGAACCGGACGAGCCGGTCGAGCACGTAGACCGGCCGCGGCGGCAGCGACCGCAGGTGCGAGATATCGAGGGGCATGGAGACGAAGCGCTCGTCGGACGCCGCCGGCGCCGAGACGGCGGCCGGGGTCGGCGCGACCTCGGCGGGCTGCGCCTCCAGGGCCGACCAGGCATCGACGGACGACCAGTCGGCGCCGTCGAACCAGGGCTGGACCTCGGACCAGTCCGGCAGGTCCGACCAGTCGCGGGCCGGGGCCTCGGCGACCGTCTCGACCGGCGCGGCGGCGACCAACGCGGCCGCGACCGGGGCGATCGCCGCCGTGGAGGCGGCCAGCTCGACCGCGGGCCGGACCGGGCGGCGGTCCGGCGTGCGGAAGAAGCGGACGCCCGGCGGCGCGACGAAGGGCTGGCGCCACAGCGGCACCGGCTCCGCGTCCGGCGCGGCGGCTTCGGGCAGGGCCGGCACGGCTGCGGCGCGCTCGGCCGCCTCGGCCGAGATCCGCGCGCGCTCGACCCGCTCCTGCTCGGCCTCTTCGCGGGCGGCCCGCTCGGTCTCCAGGGCGAGGGCAGCGGCCTGCGCCTCGGCACGGGCGCGCTCCAGGGCGACGCGCTCGGCCTCGAGGGCGCGCTGGCGGCGCTCCTGCAGAACCGAATCGGGGGTGCGGGTGTAGCGCACCGCCGAGGGCGCGGCCGGCGCCGGCGCGGCGGCCGGCGTCGCGACGTGGTCGGTCACTTGGTGGGCCACATGGCCGGCCGCATGGCCCGCGAGCGGAGCCGCGGCCGGCGCGTAGTCGGGGGCGATGGCGGCGGGGCGGCGCGGCTGGCGCACCAGCACGCCCGGCGACGAGGCGCTGCGGTCGATCCGGCTCTCGAAGATCGGGGCGTCCAGGGCGTCGAGGCTCGCCCGGTCGTCGAAGACCTGGGCCGGCCAGTGCGGCTCGGGTGCCGCGGCGCGCGGGGCGCGCTCGGAGCCCTCGCGGCCGACCATCGCGCCCGGCGGGGTGAGCCAGCTCGGCTCGGCCCGGCGCCCGGGCGCGCCGTAGGACGGACGGGCGGGCAGGCCCGCGGGAGAGCCGGAGAGGCGGCGGGTGAGGCTCGCGCGGAGCGCCATCAGCCGGTGCGCCAGGGCTCCCAGGGAGAGGCCCGAGCGGTCGCCGCCGCGGACAGGGCGGGCGGGGTCACGGTGGGAGTACGGAGGCCGTCCCGATGCGCGCATGGGTTCTCAGACGATACTCGAAACAGGGATCCGCCGACGCGCGGCGGCTGTTCCTGAGTTAGGCCATTCGTCGTTAATGGAGGCTTGCCGCCGGTCGCGGTGCGGAAACCATGCGGGACGATCGGCCCGGCGCTCCGGCCGGCCCCCGCATCGCCGCGACCGTGCCGTGACCGCCGCCGGGGGCCGTTTCGACCACGAAATTTCGAGGTAACGACGCCCCATGGACTGGAAATCGCGATCTGGGCCCCGTCCCGATCCGCCGCAGCGCAGTCTCTCGCGATGACGTCGGGAACCGGCCAGGGCGCGAACAGACTCCGCGCTGCCCCCCGCCCGCGTCCGCTATAGTAACCCGCAGCCACCCCTCACCCGGACAGGTGCCCGTGTCTCCAGCCACCTCCGAATCGCCGGCGCGCTTCCGCTCCCTCTACCGCCACGGCTTCGCCCGGGTCGCGGCCTGCACCGGCCGGAGCCATCCGGCCGAGCCCGAGCGCAACGCCGACGTCGTCCTCGACCTCGCCCGGACCTGCCACGATTCGGGCGCGGTGCTGGCGGTCTTCACCGAGCTCGGCCTCTCGGCCTACGCGATCGAGGACCTGCTGCTCCAGCAGACCCTGCTCGACGCGGTCGAGGCCGCGGCCGCCCGCGTGATCGCCGACTCGGCCCGTCTCCGGCCGCTGCTGATCGTCGGCGCGCCCCTGCGCTGGCGGCACCGCGTCTACAATTGCGCGCTCGCCATCCAGGGCGGCCGCCTGCTCGGCGTCGTCCCGAAGACCTTCCTGCCGAACTACCGGGAGTTCTACGAGAAGCGCCACTTCGCCTCCGGCGCCGGGATCGTCGGCGAGACCGTCCGGGTCGCCGGTCAGGACGCGCCGTTCGGCACCGACCTGCTGTTCCCGGCCGAGGACCTGCCGGGCCTCGTGGTCGGGGTGGAGATCTGCGAGGACCTGTGGGTGCCCGAGCCCCCCGGCATGCGCGCCGCGCTCGCCGGCGCCACCGTGCTGGCGAACCTCTCGGGCAGCCCGATCACGGTGGGCCGCGCCGAGTCGCGGGCGCTCCTGTCCCGGGCGGCCTCGATGCGGGGCGCCTGCGCGTATGTCTACGCGGCGGCCGGCCAGGGCGAATCGACCACCGACCTGTCCTGGGACGGCCAGACCAGCGTCGACGAGCTCGGCGTGCGCCTCGCCGAGGGCGAGCGCTTCCCCGAGAAGCCGGTGACGACGCTGGCCGACATCGACCTCGACCTGATCGCCCAGGAGCGCCTGCAGGCGGGCAGCTTCGACGACGACGCGCGCGGCCGCGCCCTGCCCTATCGCCGGGTGCCGTTCCGGCTCAACCCGCCCGAGGCCGATCTCGGCCTGATCCGGCGGATCGAGCGGTTCCCGTTCGTGCCGGCCGACCCGTCGCGCCTCGCGCAGGATTGCTACGAGGCCTACAACATCCAGGTCGCCGGCCTCGCCAAGCGCCTGGAGGCCACCGGCACCCGGAAGGCCGTCATCGGCGTCTCGGGCGGCCTCGATTCGACCCACGCGCTGATCGTGATCGCCAAGGCCTTCGACCGCCTGGGATACCCGCGCTCGGACATCCTGGCCTACACGCTGCCGGGGTTCGCCACCTCGAACGCCACCAAGACCAACGCCCACGCGCTCATGAAGGCGCTGGGCTGCACGGCCGCCGAGATCGACATCCGCCCGGCCGCCAAGCAGATGCTCGCCGACATGGACCACCCCTTCGCCAAGGGCGAGGCGGTCTACGACGTGACCTTCGAGAACGTGCAGGCGGGCCTGCGCACCGACTACCTGTTCCGGCTCGCCAACCACGCCGGCGGCATCGTGGTCGGCACCGGCGACCTCTCGGAGCTGGCGCTCGGCTGGTGCACCTACGGCGTCGGCGACCAGATGAGCCACTACGCGGTCAATGCCGGCGTGCCGAAGACGCTGATCCAGCACCTGATCCGCTGGGTGATCGGCAACGGCGAGGTCGGCCCGGACGAGGCGCGCACGCTCCAGGCGATCCTCGACACCGAGATCTCCCCCGAGCTGGTGCCGGTCGACCAGGACGACAGCCCGCAGAGCACCGAGGGGACGATCGGCCCCTACGCGCTGCAGGATTTCAACCTGTTCTACACGCTCCGGTACGGGTTCCGGCCCTCGAAGATCGCCTTCCTGGCGCTGCACGCCTGGGGCGACCGGGAGCGCGGCACCTGGGCGCCCGACTTCCCGGAGACCAAGCGGGTCGCCTACGACCTCCCGGAGATCCGCCGCTGGCTCGGGGTGTTCCTGAGCCGCTACTTCGGCTTCAGCCAGTTCAAGCGCTCGGCGCTCCCGAACGGGCCGAAGGTCTCGGCGGGGGGCTCCCTGTCGCCCCGGGGCGACTGGCGCGCGCCCTCCGACGGGTCGGCGCGGATCTGGATCGACGAGTTGAACCGAAACGTCCCTGAAACTTGACCGTCACAAACTCGACCGATTGTGCCATTATGAGCACGGTCAAGCCGATTCTTCGCAATGCGAAATCTTGTATTGGGAAAATTGGCTTCGAGGGCGGCCAGGCGGAGGACTTCGGATGCGAAGCTACAACCTGTTCCAGCTCAAAGGCGAGGAGGGCCTCTGCTGCGCGGTGCCGGAGGCCAGCACGGTCCCGCCCTTCATCGGCGCGGGTCGCTGGACCTTCGGCGGCAAGCTGGGCGACGGCGGCCGGCAGCCCCTCGACTTCGACGGGCGGGCCGCCGACACCGCGGTGCGCTTCAACGGCTTCTACCTGTTCCAGACCGTGGACCGGCGCTTTATCGCCTGAGCGGGCCCCGTCCGTCACGGCGAGCAGGCCGGCGTCGGGACGATCGGCGCGGCGCTGCCGGGTCGCCGCTCCGGCCACGGAACGACGAACCGAAGTCGTCGCGGGTAAATTGGACCGGCCCGGGGCGCGGACTCGCTCTTCCGGAGCCTTGGCGGCAGCACGTTACCGGTATCGAGCCCTATAGCGGGCCTCGACTCGGCGATCGCGACCAAGATTCCTTAAGGGCTCGCGTGCAGGTTTCGCGGAACCGTCAGCTGTCCGGAGCCACCCGCATGTCGGAGCATCGCAGAGAGGCGCGCCAGAGGGTCTTCCTCAAGGGCCGCATCGTCTTCAACAACGGGTCGTCGAGCCTCGACTGCCTGGTGCGCGACATGTCCCCCACCGGCGCGCGCCTCGTGATGAGCGAGGCCACCACGCTTCCGGACGCGTTCGATCTCTACATCCCGCAGAAGGACCGGACCTACCGGGCCACCCTGCGCTGGCGCCGGGAGGACGGAATCGGCGTGACCTTCGAGGCGCCGGCCCGGGCCGGCACCGCGCCCGCTTCGCCCGATCCGGCCGCGACGGACGCCTCCGTGACCCTGCTGCTGAAGCGCATCAGCGAGCTCGAGACCGAGAACGCCGCCCTGCGCCGGCTGCTCGCCAGCATGGCCCAGTCGGGCGACTCGGCGAGCGCGGCCTGATCCTCAGGCCTGGGCGTCAGGCCTGAGCCTCGAGCGCCGCGCGGATGCGGGCGGCGTGCTCGGCGAGGACCCCGCTATCGGCCATCCCGCCCTCGTGGCGCTTCAGCGGCACGCCCTCGCGCCGCGGGATGACGTGGACGTGCAGGTGGAAGACGGTCTGGCCGCCGGCCGGCTCGTTGAACTGGAACACGGTCAGACCCTCGGCCCGGAACGCCGCCTTCACGGCGCGGGCGACCTTCTGGACGCTCGCCATCAGGGCGCCGAGCGAGTCCGGGTCGGCGTCGAGCAGGCCCCGGGCCGGCGCCTTCGGGATCACCAGCGTGTGGCCCTCGCCCTGGGGCATCACGTCCATGAAGGCCAGGGTGTGGGCGTCCTCGTAGACGCGGTGGCAGGGGATCTCGCCCCGCAGGATCTTGGCGAAGATGTTGTCGGGATCGTAGCGGGCGTCGGCCATGCTGCCTCCGGGACTCCTTGAGCGGCCGCAGGTTGCACGGGGCACCGGCCCGCGTCCACACGGGAACAACCTGCGCGCCGCGACGCTTGCATCGCCGCGGCGGCGGCGCCGTGCCGGGGTCCGAGAGCCCGGTGTCCCCCAGACCGCGCAGGGAGTTCCGGATGGCGCACGAGAGCACGGGAGCGATCTACGCGGCGGCGGGCGCCAACCTCGCCATCGCGGCGGCGAAGTTCGTGGGCGGGGCGCTGACCGGCTCGACCGCCATGCTCGCCGAGGGCGTGCACTCGGTGGTCGACACGGCGAACCAGGTGCTGCTCCTCGTCGGCATGAAGCGGGCCGAGCGCCCGGCCGACGCCCGCCACCCGTTCGGCTACGGCCGCGAGATCTACTTCTACGCCTTCGTGGTCGCGCTGATGATCTTCCTCGGCGGCGGACTGTTCGCCGTCTACGAGGGGATCGAGCGGGTCCGCCATCCCGAGCCGGACGTCGATGCCGAGCTGTTCGGCTACCGCCTGCCCGGCCTCTGGGTGAACGTCGCGATCCTGGGCTTCGCCATCGCGGCGGAGGGTACGTCGTTCTTCGTTGCGATGCGCCAGTTCTGGGCCGAGAAGGGCAAGCACTCGGCCGTGCGGGCGATCCGGCGCAGCAAGGATCCGACCCTGTTCACCGTGCTCGCGGAGGACACCGCCGCCCTGATCGGCCTCCTGATCGCGCTCGCCGGCGTGGCCCTGTCACACCTCCTGGAGATGCCGAGCCTCGACGGCTGGGCGTCGGTCGGCATCGGCCTCGTGCTCATCGGCATGGCGGCGTTCCTGATGGTCGAGACCCACGGCCTGCTGATCGGCGAGGCGGCCGATCCCGAGGTCGTGGCGGCGATCGCGGAGCTGGTCCGCGGCGAGCCGGGCGTGGTCCACGTCAACGAGGTGCTGACCCAGCACCTCGGCCCGTCCGACATCCTGGTCAATCTCAGCATCGACATGACCGACGATCTCAGCGCCGGCGAGGTCGAGAGCCTCGTCACGCGCCTCGACCGGGCGCTGAAGGCGCGCAGCCCCGACGTGACCCGGGTCTTCATCGAGATCCAGCAGCAGGGCGACCACAAGGTCCGGGCGGCGGCCTGAGGGGTGCCGCCTCGCCGGCGCGCACGGACCTCTGTCAGGCGGCCGCACCGGGCGTCGGGGCCGGCGCGAGCACGCCGTCCCAGGGGACAGGCGACGGGAAGACCTCGTCGAGGAAAGCGAGGAACGCCCGCACGTTCGGGCTGCCGCGCCGGCTCTCCGGCCAGAGCGCCGTGAAGGCCGAGCGCTCGACCGCGAAGTCCTGCAGGATCGGGATGAGCGCGCCCCGCCCGACATGCGGTGCGGCGATGTAGGTCGGCGAGATGCCGATACCGCCACCGGCCACCAGCACCGCCGTCACCGCGTCGCTGAAATCCGCGACGATGCCGGTATCCGGCGTGATCTCGACCCTGCGGCCGCCCACGTGGAACGGCCAGCGCAGGGCCTGCCCCGTGCTCTGGAAGCGGAAGTTCACGCAGTCGTGGTGGACCAGATCGTCTGGATGCCGCGGCGTGCCGCGCCGCGTTAGATAGGCCGGGGCCGCGAAGGCGCAGACCCGGTGCGGCGCGAGGCGGCGCGAGACCAGCCGGGAATCCGCGAGGTCGCCGACCCGGATCGCGACGTCGATGCCCTCCTCGATCAGGTCCACGAAGCGGTCGCTCAGGCGCAGGTCGACCGACAGCTTCGGATGGCGCGCGCGGAAGCGCGGCAGGGCCGGCGCGAGCAGGTGGACGCCGACCGGGATCGACGCCGCCACCTTCAGGGTGCCGGCGGGCTCGGAGCGTGCCGCGACCGCCGCCTGCTCGATCGCCTCGGCCTCGCGGAGGAGCCGCAGCGCGCGCTCCTGCAGGTCGCGCCCCTCCGGCGTCAGGGTCAGCGAGCGGGTGGTCCGGGTGAAGAGGCTCACGCCGAGCCGCGCCTCCAGCCGCTGCACGCTCTTGCTCACCGCCGAGGGCGAGATGCCGAGGGAGCGGGCGGCCGCCGAGTAGCTGCCGAGGGAGGCGGAGCGGGCGAAGGCGACGATGCCCGTGAGCCGGTCGAGGCCGATCTGTTCCATGACGGCACGACTGAAGCGAAGAGCGGACCGATTATCAAGGAGGGGTCGCTGGCCCAATCTCCCGTCCATCGGCGCCGCGCTGGCGACGACCGGCCAGGTTTCCCGCCATGAGCAGCACCCTTCAGGATCGCACCGTCGTGGTCTTCGGTGGCACCTCGGGCATAGGCCTCGCGGCCGCCCGCCAGGCCAGGGCGGCGGGCGCGGAGGTCGTCGTCATCGGCCGCCAAGCGGCGGGCGCCGAGCGCGCCGCGGCGGAGAACGGCTTCGCCGGCTGGCGCGCCGCCGACGTGACGCGGCCCGAGACGATCGCGACCGCTCTGGCCGACATCCCCCGCGTCGACCACCTCGCGCTGCTGGCCGGGACCTTCGTGGCCGGCAGGGTCCTCGAGGCCGAGGTCGAGCACCTCGCGCGGGCCTTCGACGAGCGAATCTGGGCTGCCATTCATGCCCTGCGCGCCCTCGGCGGCCGGCTCGCCGGGGACGGCTCGGTCACCCTCATCTCCGGCGCCCTGGCGGACCGCCCGAGCGCGCAGGGGACCGCCGTGCTGGCGGCGGCGTCGGCCGCGATGGAGGCCTTCGCCCGCGGCCTCGCGCTCGAACTGGCACCGGTGCGGGTGAACGCGCTCTCGCCCGGCACCACCGACACCCCGCTCCTGGCCCGCACACTCGGCGCCCACCGCGACGCCTACGTGGCCGGGCTGACCGAGAGGCTGCCGCAGAGACGCCTCGGCACCGCCGAGGAGGCCGGTGCCGCCGTCGTCTTCCTGATGTGCAACGGCTTCATGAACGGCGAGACCCTGCACATCGACGGCGGCGGCCGCCTGATATGAGCCGCCGGCCGCCGCGCGGCACGCCCGACAACCCCCTTCGAAGGAGACGCGCGATGTCCGACGGCACGGAGGCCGCGCCGGCGGCAGAGCCCGACTACGACCGGCTGCTGCGCGCCAATCTCGCGCGGATCTTCAACGCGCGGGACGCCGGCGCGCGGGCGGCCGCCCTGGCCGAGCTCTACGTGGCCGAGCCGACCCTGTTCGAGCCGGACAACGTCGTGCGCGGGCGGGCCGCGATCGCCGCGGTCGCCGGGGCGCTCCTGGACCGGTTCGGGCCGACCTTCCGCTTCGTGCCCGTCGGCACGGCCGCCGGACACCACGGCGTGGGATCGCTGCGCTGGGAAGCCGGTCCGGCGGGCGGCCCGGTCGCGGTCACCGGGACGGACGTTGCCGAGATCGTGGACGGCAGGATCGCGCGACTCTGGGTGCTGCTCGACCCGCCGCCCCCCTGAGACCGCCGCCACCGAACGCTCCGATCTTCAGTCGCTCCGGCCCACCTGCCGGAGGCTCAGCGCCCAGAGCCGCTCCTGGACGGCCTCGTCGCGGCTCTCGGCCGAGGAGACCTTCGGCCGACCGTGGGAGAAGTATCGGCCCGTGACCCCGTCCAGGCCCGGGTCGCTGGCCACGTGGAGGGAGGTCCGCGCGCCCTTCTCGGGCGTGATCAGCAACGGCCGCATCAGCGCCCAGGCCGCGCCGAGCAGGCCGCCGGTGTTCTTGGCGAAGCCGGTATTGACCACCCCCGGATGGACGGCGTTCGCCGTGATGCCGCTGTCGCGCAGGCGCCGGGCGAGCGCGTAGGTGAACAGCACGTTGGCGAGCTTGGCCTGGGCATACGCGCCCATCGACCGGTAGCGCCGGGCGCCCTCGACGTCGTCGAAGTCGATGTGCCCCCGGTAATGGGCCGCCGATGCGACGTTGACGATCCGCGGCTTCCCGCCCGCCGCCGCCGCGTCCTTCAGCGTGTCGAGGAGTTCGAGGGTCAGGAGCACGTAGCCCAGATGGTCGAGCGCCCAGGTCCGCTCGATCCCGTCGACGGTCAGCGTGCGCCGGTCGAAGATCGCGCCGGCATTGTTCACCAGCACGTCGAGGCGCGGATAGGCCGCCCGCAGGATCCCGGCGAGCCGGCGGATCTCGGCCTGCGCGGACAGGTCCGCGCGGTGCGGCTCCACGGCGGCGCCGGGCACCGCGGCGCGGATCCTGTCGGCACAGGCCTGCAGCTTCCCGCTGTCCCGGCCGACCATGGCGACCCGCGCGCCGAGGCGCGCGAGACCGAGGGCCGTCTCGTAGCCGATGCCGCCGGTCGCCCCGGTGACGAGGCAGACCGCGCCGCGCACCGCGCCGGCCTCAGAACACCGCCTGGCCGACCGCGAAGGCAATGACCACGATCACGATGGCGATGAGCAGGAACAGGCCGAACAGGATTCGGGCCAGCGAGCCGGCGCCGGAGGCGATGCCGGTGAAGCCGAGACCGCCGGCGATCAGCGAGATCACGAAGCAGATGAGGGCCCATTTCAGAAGGGTCATGGCGTCACTCCGGCTGCGCCCCGGCGCGGGGCCTGATGCTGCTGCCTCAACCGACGCCAAGCGAGACCGTTCCGCGGATTCCGGACCGGTCCGCTTTTATTCTTACCCGCGTCCGGCCGCTCGGTCGGGGACGCGGTCAGCCGGTCTTCGCCACGGGCTGCGCCGGCACGTCGGCCCGTTCCAGCATGATCTCCGCCAGCGTGTGGTAGAGGCCGCCGCGGCAGATCGCCTTCGAGGCCGCGTCGGCCAGGAGCGCCGCGACCATCAGGGGGATCACCATCGCGTGGTTCTGGGTCATCTCGGTGACGATGACGAAGCTGGTGATCGGCGCCTGCAGCACGCCCGTCAGGTAGGCCACCATCCCGATCAGCACGACGGCGCCGACGGGCATGCCCGGCAGGAATCCGTGGACCGTGCCGCCGAGGCCGGCCCCGACCGCCAGGGACGGCGCGAACAGGCCGCCCGGGATACCGCTGATCGAGCTGAGCACGGTGGCGGCGAATTTCAGGGGCGCGTAGGTCCAGCCGGCCGTCGCGTCGCCGTGGAGGATGGCCTTGGCCTCCTCGTAGCCGGTCCCGTAGGCGGCGCCCCCGGAGGCGAGGCCGCACAGGGCGACGCACAGCCCGCAGGCCGCCGCGAAGATCACGGGCCGCTTCCGGATCATCCGTCCGGCCGCGCCCGGCAGGCCGCGGGCGAACAGGATGACGAGGCGGCTGAACAGGCCGCCCGCGAGGCCGCCGACCACGGCGATCAGCGGCACGATCCAGCTGGCCGCCAGCGGCAGGGCGGCGTCGGTCGTCCCGAAATAGGTATAGTTGCCGAGGAGCCCGAGCGAGGTCAGGCCCGCGGCCACGATCCCGGCCACGATCAGGCCGGAGGAGCGCGCCTCGTAGGCGCGTCCCAGCTCCTCGATGCCGAACACGATGCCGGCGAGGGGCGTGTTGAAGGCCGCAGCGACCCCGGCCGCGCCGCCCGCGAGGAGCAGCCCGGGCAGGCGCTCCGGGGTCAGGCGGCCGAAGGCGGCCATGATCGCGGCGCCGACCTGCACGGTCGGCCCCTCGCGGCCCGCGGAGGCGCCGCAGAACAGGCCCAGGAACAGGACCAGCACCTTGCCGAAGGCCACGCGCGGCGAGATCAGCGAGTAGCGGAAGCCGGTATCCCGGGCGTGGCGGGCGGCGATCACCTGCGGGATGCCCGAGCCCTGCGAGTTCGGGAAGACCGTGAGGGCGAGCAGCGCCGCGAGGGCGAAGCCCGCGGGCGTCAGCACCAGGGCGATGAGCGGCGACGGCGCGGTGAGCCGCCGGAACCCGTCCTGCGCGAGGTCGGCGCCCTTGGCCATCAGCACGGCGGCGAGGCCCACGCCGATGCCGCCCACGAGGAAGAGCAGCCGCCCGCGCCAGAGCGGATAGGCCTCCATCGAGGCCGACCGCAGGCGCATGATCGAGCGGCGGTAGCGCGACCGTTGCGGGGGCGGAGCATCCGTCGTGTCCCGCACCTCGTCCCGCTTCTCGACCATGAAAGAGCACCTCGTCCGCGCAGTGAGAGCGGACGCTATAGCGCAATGGTCAAGGAAAGGCCCCCTGCGCGGGACGGCCGAGGGCCGGCACCGGCGTGCCGGCCCCGCCGCTCAACCGATCACCACCTGTGGTGCCAGGCGGCCCGATGCCAGCCGCCGTGATGGTGCCAGCCCCAGGGGCGATGCCAGCCCGCGTGGCGCCAGCCCCACCGATGGTGCCAGCCCCAGGGACGGCCCCAGGGACGGCCCCAGCCGTAGGCCACCGGCCGGGCGTAGTAGACCGGGCGGTACGCGTAGGGGCGCCAGTTCGGCTTGCACCAGCCTGACCAGCCCCGGTGGAAGCCCGGGCCGCAGCCCTGGGCAGCCTCCGCCGTACCGGCCGTGGCGGCCAAGGTTCCGAGCGCGAGGAGTGCTGCGCCTGCCAGCTTCATCCGCATCGTCGTCCTCCGTTCAGTTTCGAGCAGCGCGATGATCCGGCCCCGGTCCGACCGAGTTGTCGCCGGATCATGTCCGGCCGTCCGCGACGGGCCGGAAGTGGGCTCGAAACATCCGAGGCCGGGGAAGCGTTTCTTCACGAACCTGTGCGCGCGAGACGACTGAGCCTCCGCGGAGATAAGCGTCGCAATACGCTGCCGCCCGGTCCGGTCATCGTGCGACGATTGCGAGGATACCGAAGCGCCCCAGCGGCCGCGCGGCCGTCCCGCCTCAGCCCTCGGCGGCGCAGAGCTTCTCCACCGCCCGCACATACGCCTTGGCGTCGAACTTCTTGAGCGAGTTCTCGCTCTGATAGCGGACCGTGCCGAAGATCTCGCGCCTCTGCCAGGGCCGGTCGTGCAGGCCGTACACCCAGGCGACGTTGGTGAAGGAGTTCGGATCGCGCCCGTCGAGGAAGTAGCGGTTGTTCAGGCGGAGCGTCCGCGCGAAGCCCTCCTCGGGCGACGGGGACCATTCGAGGATCTTCTTGCCCCAGTACATCCGCAGCTGGTTGTGCATGTAGCCGGTCTCGCGCATCTCGCGCATCGCGGCGTTCCAGTAGCGGTCGTGGGTCTCGCCGGCGGCGAGCTGCGCCTCCGAGTAGGCGTGGGGGCGCTCGTCCTTCGCGTGCTCGGCCAGGGTCTTGCGCGCCCAGTCCGGCACGGCCCTGTCGTAGGCGTCGTAGCCCTCCGTGTAGAAGACGTGGTTCATGGCGAGCTCGCGCCGGACGATCAGCTCCTCCAGGTAGGCGCCGCGGTCGTCGGCATCGCCGACCTTGGCCTCCCGCACCGCCAGGGCGATCTCCACCGGCGAGATCTGCCCGAAATGCAGGTAGGGGCTCATGTGCGAGGCGGCGGCCGCCTCCGGCATGTTGCGCCCCGCGCCGTAGCCCGAGAACCCGTCCTTCAGGAACGCCTTCAGGCGCTTGCGGGCCTGCGTCTCGCCGCCCGTGAAGCGCTTCACCGGGCCGACCTCCCGGTCGAGGGTCATCCCGGCGAGCACCGCCTCCGGATCGGAGACGTCGATCGCGCTCTTCAGCGTCAGGCGATCGGCCGCGCACTTCACCCGGCGGGGTTTCAGCGCCGCGAGGAACGGGTCCCACAGCCGGTTCAGCTTCGGCCTCAGCGTCCGGGCGGCGTACTCGTGCTTCGGCGAGGCCGTCTCGACGGGCACGACGACGTCGCCCTCGACCTGGACGATCCGCGTCTTCACCGACTTGGCGATCTCCCGGTACCAGCCCTTCTGGATCGCGAGGTAGCCGCGGTCGAGCACGAGGAGCGCGGCGTCCTCGGCGAGGGCGATGGCGATCTTGGCGGGCGAGCACTTGCGCATGACGAAGCCGATCCCGCGCTTCTCCAGGCCTGCCTTCGCGTCCGCGAGACCCTGGAGCAGGAAGGCGTAATGCCGGGCATTGGCCTCGGGAAAGCCGCTCGCGCCGTCCAGCAGGCCGAAGCAGGCGACGACCGGCAGATCGAGGCGGTTTCCCTCCTCGATGGCGAGTTCGAGAGCGGGATTGAACGTCGCCCGGTTGGCCTGCTGCAGGAGATACAGGACGTAGGCGCCGTCTTCGCGCGGCTCGACATCGTTGAGGATCCGGATCCGTTCGCCCTGGATCGCCATGCTCACCTGCTCCTTGCTTGGCGCGCCGCGCCGGAACCTTGGCCGGAGAAGGTAGAGCGGGCGGGATTTTCGTCCGTCCGGACCGGACGGATGAAAAGCCGCAGTCGAGGCGACGGGCCGAACTCCGGCGCCAGCCGCCAAAACCCCGCCTCATCAGGGACTTGCACGGCGATCGATCGGTCCCGCCCGCGACAATGCAGGTTTCGATCGCGCTCGACGGCCTGCGACATTTTCAACACAGGCGGGAAGTGACGCGTGCGCGAGCGCACGAAAGGACAGCCCTGCTGTCCTGATGCTCTTGAATTTTCCGTCGAGGAGCGCAGATTGTGCAGCGCGGGAAGGCGATGGCGTCGCCCTTCCGCAGCCCTTCTTGGGCGTTTCCTCCCTAGACTTCGGGCCGCTCCTTCGGGAGTGGCCTTTTTTCTGTCCGGAGCAGGCGCGGGCCCCGGTCCGGCCCTTCTACGGGCGCGTTGAGGGGCAGCGCGCTTCCCGCGCAGGCGGGGCGCCCGGGGCGCGACGGACCCCTCTCCGGCGGCTCTGCCTCTCTAGGACATCCGCGCCCGCCGGCGATCCGACAGGCCCTCGGCCACGGCGTGTCAGCGCGTCGCGCTGGACCCCGCCCGGCTCGCCGCCAGCGCGGCGGCCTTGCCGCCCGCCGTGTAGAGGTCGAGGCGCGCGTAGACGCCGAATTCCGAGCCGTCGTCGAGGAAACCGCCGCCCGGCCCCTGCGTCTCGGTGAGGATCGCGTTGGCCTCGTCGAGCGTCAGCGCCGGGAAGGCCGCGGTCAGCAGGTGGCCGGCCTCCGGCGCGATCTTGCCCACGTCCTCCCGCCGGCCGGCGGTGTCCGGATGCACCACGGGCAGGCCGTAGGTCTGGGTCGCCGCGTAGAAGGCGGCGTTGGCGGCCGCGTCCTTGAACCGGCCGCTATCCTTCGCCGCACAGGCCGCCACCGTGTCGCCGCAGCCGGCCTTCAGCGCCTCGGTCATCGCCGCGCGGGCCTCCGTCAGGAGCGCCCGGTAATCCGTCACGCCGACCGTCCTGTCGGCCTCGGCGGACGCCTTGTCGAGGACGGCCGGGTTCTTCCGGATCTGGCCGACATAGGCCGGATCGTTGGCGAGCAGGTGCGCGAGGGCGTGCAGCGAGGTCGCCCGGCCGCCCAGCACGTCCATGGCGTAGTGGGCGCCGACGATGATCCGGTCGTTGCCGTACTCGGCGGCGCGGGCGACCATCTGCTGGTAGCGCTCGGGCACGAGGAGCGCGAGCACCATGGACTCGGTGTAGCCGTAGGTGGTGTGCCCGCTCGGGTAGGACGGGCTGTTCACGAGGTCCTGCGAGGGGCCGCGCAGCCAGTCGAGGCTGTCGGACGCGTCACCGAAATAGTCCTTGCCGCGATACGAGAGGAGGCGTGGCAGGGTCTGGAACGGCCGCGAATTGCCGTAGCGGTCGGCGCCGGGGCTCCCGGCCGGCCGGTCGTAGGCCTTGCCGAAGACGTCGGTGACGGCGCCGTTCGACAGGATCGCGGCGGCCTCGTCCGAGACCGGATGCTTGCCGTTGGTCGTGGCGTTGGCGAAGAAGTACTTGCCGGAATTCGAATCCGACTTGGTCACGTTGTTGGTGTAGCCGATCAGGTTGGCGACCGCCGGCGCGATGCTGGTGAAGGTCTTGTAGTCGCTGTAGGTCGCCTTGGCGTAGTAGGCCTGGGCCAGCGTGGTGCCGAGGCCGTCGGCGAGGTTGGCGGCGTTGCCGTCGGTGATGAAGCAGTCCCGGAGGGCGAGCTGCTGCTGCTCGGGGAACGGCAGGAGCGTCGGCTGCTGCAGCGCGCCGCTCTGGATGTCGCCGGTGACCCGCAGGTTCGCGTCGAGCGCCGCCTTGCCGTCGGGCGTCGTCTGCAGCCGGGCCACCGGGACCAGCCCGCGCAGGGCCGACAGGTTGGCGGCCGACTGTGCGAAGGCCTGGAGGGGCAGCGCCGCCCCGAGCAGAGCCAATCCGACCCGCAGCGTCCCGAACATGCAGCCCTCCCCTCGCCGATGCCGTGCCGGACGCTAGAGCCGTTCCCGATCGCGTGGCAATCGGGCGCGGCCCCGACGTCCCCATCTTTGAAGCGCCCCCGGGGCGCCGCGCCGGCCTCCGGCGGCGGCGCGCGCCTCAGCCCCGCGCCCGGGCGCGGATCATGAAGTTGTCGTAGGTGTACTCTGCCACCTGGAACCAGAGGTACTCCTCGTTGCGGAAGGTCCGCATCGCCTCGTAGACGCGGCGGAAATCGGCGTTCTTGGCGGCGATCTCGGCGTAGACGTCATTGGCGTTCTTGAGGGCGGCCTCCATGACGTCCTGGGGGAACGGCCGCAGCTGCGCGCCCCCGGCCACCAGCCGGCGCAGGGCCTGCGGGTTGCGGGCGTCGTACTTGGCCTGGACGTCGGCGCCGACTTCGGCCGCCGCGGCCCGGAGGATCCCCTGGTAGGATTTCGGCAGCGCCTTCCACTTCTCGGCGTTGAACCAGAAGTGCAGCAGGGCGCCGCCCTCCCAGAAGCCGGGATAATGGTAGATCGGTGCGACCTTCTGCAGGCCGAGCCGCTCGTCGTCGTAGGGCCCGATCCACTCGGCGGCGTCGAGCTTCTTGCTCTCCAGGGCCGCGTAGATCTCCGGGCCCGGCACCGCCTGCGGCTGGACGCCGAACTTGGCGAGCACCTGGCCGCCCATGCCGCCGATCCGGAACTTCAGGCCCTGCAGGTCCGCGAGGGTCTTGATCTCGCGACGGAACCAGCCGCCCATCTGGGCGCCGGTGTTGCCGCCCGGCAGGCAGACCAGCCCGGCCTTGGCGAAGACCTCGGCGAAGAGTTCGGCGGCGCCGCCCGCCTGCCACCACGCGGCGGCGCCCCGGGCGTTCAGGCCGAAGGGCACCGCGGTGGCCAGCGCGAAGGTCGGATCCTTGGCCATGCCGAGGGTCGCAGGACCGTGTCCCATCTCGACAGTGCCGGCGGCCACGGCGTCGAGCAGGCCCTCGGCCGGGACCGGCTCGCCGGGGCCCTGGACCTGGATCTGGAAGCGCCCGTCGGTGGCCTCCGCGACGATCCGGCTGAGCGCCTCGGGGGCGCCGTACAGGATGTCGAGGGTCTTCGGGTAGGCGGAGGACAGGCGCCAGCGCAGCTCCGGGGCGGACTCGGCCCGGGCCGGCGCGGCGAGCGGCCCGGTCAGGGCCGCGGCGGCGCCGAGGCTGGCGGTCAGCACGCTGCGGCGCCGCGTCCCGGCCGCGGGGGATCGCGCGAGGTGAGGTTCGTCCAACGGCATCTCGTCCGAGCAGGTCCGACCCGTCCGGGCCGGATCGGGGGTCGCAGGTAGCACGTGCGTGCCGGTTCTCGAAAGCCGCGGGCGGCCCGGGCAGTTCCGTGGCGCCTCGAAACCGGACCGTGCCCGTGCTAGGCGCCCGGGATGCGAACCGAGCCAGCCGTCACCCTGCACACCGTCTGCGGCCTGGAGGAACTGGCCGGCCACGGCGCGCGCGGCGTGAGCCACGTCCTGTCGCTGCTCGATCCCGGCACGCCGGAGCCCGCGGCCTTCACCGCCTACGGCGCCCACGCCCGCACGACCCTCCGGTTCCACGACTGCCTCGGCCCGGGCGACGGTCTCGTCCCGCCCGAGCCGGAGCACGTCGCGGCGATCCTGGATTTCGGGCGGGCGCTCGACGGGGCCGGCCATCTCCTGGTCCACTGCCATTACGGCCTGTCGCGCTCCACGGCGGCGCTGCTGACCCTGTTCGCGCAGGCCGAGCCGGACGCGTCCGCCGCCGCCCTGGTGGAGCGGCTCCACGCCCTGCGCGAGCCGGCTTGGCCGAACGCGCGCATGATCGGCTACGCCGACGCGATGCTCGGGCGGGACGGGGAACTCAGCGCGGCGGTGCGGCGGCTGCACGCCCTGCAATTGCGGGTCCGCCCGCATCTGGCAGAGCTGCTGCGCGGCCTCGGCCGCGGCGCGGAGGTCGAGGCCGCAGAGACCTTGTGAGGTTGCCTGTGCGGGGTCCGCCCCTCACTTGCCGGCCGGCGTGAAGCTCCCGTCCTTCCACACGTAGAGCACGTAGCCCTGGGCGGTGACGTCGCCCTTAGCGTCGAAGCCGACGGTGCCGAGCACGAGATCGAAGCGCTCGGTGTGCAGCGCCTGCGCGATCGGCCTCGGCTCGGTGGAGTGGGCGAAGTTGCCGGCCGCCACCAGCGCCTGCATGGCCGCGTACCCGTAGATCGTCGAGCCCGTGGGATCGACGCCCTCGGCCTTGAAGGCCTTCACGACGGCCGCGGCGGCGGGCTGCCGGCTCGGGTCGAGGTAGAAGGTCATCAGCACGCCGTTGCTGGCCGATCCGGCGATCTTGGCGAAGTCCGGCGTGGCGATGGCCGAGGTACCGAACCATTGCGGCCGGAAGCCCCGGTCCGCCGCGATCTTCACGAGGCGGCCCATCTCGGCGGCGTCGCCGCCGTAGTAGACGACCTCGATCCCCGCGCCCTTGAGGCGGTCGACCAGGGCGGCGTCGTCGGCGTCGCTCGGCGAGAACGACAGGAACAGCGCCTCGTTCACGCCAATGCGGTTGAGGTTGTCCTTGGTGGCGGCGGCGAGGCTGCGCGCCGCCGGCGTCTGGTCCTGGATCAGCGCGATCTTCCGGTCGCGGAACCGCTCGGCCAGCACGGCGGCGGACAGGCGGGCTTGGTCGTCGTCGCGGCCGCAGACCCGGAAGATGTTCGGCAGCCCCCGGTCGGTGAGCCGGGCCGCCACCGAGGCCGCGGTGATCATCACCACCCCGTTCTGGGCGTAGATGTCGGAGGCCGCGATGGAGGCGTTGGAGCAGACATGGCCGACGACGAGACGGACGTTCGACCGGACGAAGTGGTTGGCCACCGCCATGGCGGTGTTCGAGTCGCAGGCATCGTCCTGCACGTCGAGGGTCACGGGCTGGCCGTCGAGGCCACCCATGGCGTTGGCGTCCCGGGCGGCGGCCTCGACGCCGCGCAGGACCTGCTCGCCGACCGCCACGTAGGGACCAGACCGCGGAACCGCGACGCCGACCACCACGTCGGCCACCGCTTGGGTGGCCGGCAGGAGCGCGAGACACAGGCTCAGGGCGATCAGTGCGGGCCGGAGCGGCCCGTGGGCGGGGACGAAACGTCCGATCTTCATCGGGCTCTTCTGGGCATCCTTGCGCGACACGTCGGCGCGACGGCGGATGCGGCTCCATAGCCTCGATCCCGCCCCGCACCCAGTGCCCATACGCGAGGACGCGGCGAAACGCGATTTTTTTCCGCGGCGGTCCTGTCGACGACCCGGTCCCTACTTGGCGTAGGCGTAGGCCGTCGCGGCGGAGGCGACCGGTCCGGTGACGCCGTTGAAGGCGGTGAGGACCTTCTGGACCTCGGTGAAGGGCGCGTTCGACACGTAGATCAGGTCGCGGTTGCGCATCCGGAACGCCTGGGACACGAACAGGCTGTTGGGGTCGCGCATGTCGATCCGGTAGACCACCGGCACCAGAGGCGTGCCCAGAAGCTTCGAGCCGGGGCTGAGCCGGCGCACGACGCTGGCCGGCTCGAACCGGAAGATGAACGTCCCGGCCGGGTCGGCGGCGAAGTCCGACAGGCCGCGCGCCTTGGCCAGCGCCTGCGCCAGCGTGATGCCGTCGGCCTGGAACGGCAGCTCGGTGCTGTTGCCCAGCGCGCCCACCGCGATGAAGGTCTGCGGGT